>NZ_JBEOZE010000008.1:0-292087 GCF_040297465.1 Streptomyces sp. NPDC001787 | reverse complement strand
CTTTTGGGGGCCCCCCCGCCCCCCCCGGTTCTCCTCCCGGGGCGTCCCCCACCCCCGCGGCGCGCCGCGGGCGCTCCTGTTCCCCCCCCACCCCCGAACTCCGGGTGGCTCGGGGTCTCAGCCGGTGCTGCCGGACTCGGCGGCACGAGCTTCCTGGGCCCGCGGCTGGCGGGGGCGAGCGAACGGGATTGCGGACCAGCCCTGCTCCAGGACAGCGTTGTACTCCAGGAACTCGTACTGGGGGAACAGCTGGCGCAGGTACACGGCGTCGGCGTCGTAGGCCGTGCAGAGGAGATCGGCCAGGCTGGTCCCGGTGATGGTGACCGCGTCCTCCAGGTCGGCGATGGAGGTGACCATCACGGGGATGTCGGTGTCGGGCAGGGCCACGCGGTGGGCTGGGGTGTTGATCTGGTGGAACTGCTCCATGGTCACCACCATCCCGAGCATCCGGCGGTCGGTGGGGATTCCGGCGAGCTCTTGGTGCTCGCCGGAGCGCAGGAGGCGGACCGACCTGTTGATCTGCTCGAACGGCTTCGTGAACTGCTTGGCGAGGAGCGTGGTGAAGTCGGGCCCGCCGAGCCGCAGCTGCTCGCTTGGCCGGAACGACTTCACCTCCACCAACAGGACCAGGTCGGGGAAAACAACGAAGAAGTCGATCGTCTTCTTGCTTACCTTCTTGGAGATCTTGACCCGGATCTCGGGGTGGACCTCGGCGTCGGGCAGCAGGTCGAGGTGGCGGCCGACGTAGTGCTCGAAGAGGTTGCCGAGGTCGTTGGTGAACGCCTTGCCCCAGGCCGAGTTGTTGTCGCCCCCGGTGTAGTAGAGGCCGAGCGGGGTGGCCTTGCCCAGCACGGCGGCCGGCACTGGGATGAGGTAGCCGCCCGGGACGCCGCCGACCAGCGGGCGGGAGCGGAGCGGGTTGTGGGTGTAGCGGCGCAAGAGCGGGTCGCTGTCGGCCGGGAAGGCCGCACGGAGCTTGGTCTTGGTGGTGACGAAGTGCCGGTTCAGGACCGCCTTGATCTGGGCGGGGGAGCGGAGTCCGTCAAACTGGTCGTAGTCCTCGGCGGGGTACCAGTCCAGAGCGAACCGGCCGCGGCGGCGCGGATTCGGGTGGGCGGTGGCGCAGGCCCAGACGAGGTGGGCGATGCCGAGGTAGTCCGCCAAGGAGCAGCCGAGCACGTCGCGGTCCCAGCCCGGGAGGATGACCTCCAGCGGGTTGTCCGCGTCGTCCGGGTAGGGGGTCTGCTCCAGCATGGCGATGGACCGGCTCAGCTGCGAGTACTCGTCCTCCTGCCACGGGCCCTGCTGGTGGATGGTCCGCTGCAGGTACCCCTCCCAGCGCTTCATGCCTTCCGGGGCTTGGGTGACCGGGTCGTCCAGGGCCAGGTACAGGTCGAGGATCTGCTGGAGGTCGCGGTCGGTGGCGGCGGGTCGGCCGTCCCGGCCGCGGGCCAGGGAGACCCAGGCCGCGTCGAGCAGGGCTCCCGGCGTGTACAGGCCGAGGCCCTTGGAGCCCAGGTTGCGGGCGGACGGAAGGCTGGCACTGGTGGCCGCGATCAACTGCGTCAGCGAGTTCGGGTCGTGGCGCAGGACCCGTTCGAAGTACTGGGTCTCCGGAACGGGGTCAGGGGAGAGGGTTCGCCGCATGGCCGACGATTCTGCACCCCGCCGCACTCGTCGCGCACCGGGTTTCCGTTCGTCGGCACGCCCGCCCAATCCGGGCTGCTACGGGCAAGCCCTCACCCAGCAGGCCCGCACGGTGTTCGGCCTGTGAGCGTCAGCAGCCCGACCAGGCCACCAGCACCTCGTCTGCGGCATTGCGATCACGGAGCGTACAGGCGCACGATCCGGCAGCGATGTTCCTCAATCCCCGAACCGCCAACGCGCCCGGCGTGGGGTCCTCCCGGAGCCCCGAAACCTCTCGTGTCCGCCCGCCGCGCGGCGGGCCCGCGATCCGGCGAGCCCTCAGGGAGTTGCGGCGCCAGGCGCCTGGGCGAACGTCGAGAACAGGGCCCCAGCGGTCAGCTTGTGGTGGGCCAACTGCTCGGCGACAGCGTGCGGGTTGCCCCAGCGGTGCTGGCCGTGCGTGAGTGCCTCTGCCCAGCTGCGCACCGCGGTGGTCAACGCTTCCCACCGCTCCAGGGTGACGACCCGCATCCCTTCGACGGTGATCGCCTGGAAGTGCGGCGTGCGACTGGGGTGGACGATCACGGGGAGCTGCTGGGTGACCTCGGGGTACGCCTGCTTGTCCCAGCGGACGCTGCCACCAAGCTGGTCCAGGTCGTGCTTGTCGATCGTCTCGGCGACACAGCCCGTCTTCAGCTCGATCACCGCGTGCCGGCCGCCGCCGAGTACCCACAGGTTGTCCGGCCCGGTGTCGTACATCTTCTCCGGGCGGGAGCTGGCGAACCCCAGATGGCGCCCCAGGGCTTCCCACGCGCGCTCGGCGTCGTCAGAACGCTCCGGGTCTCCCCACACCACTTCCTCAAGCAGCGCCTGCACGCCCAGGAGCAACGCGGTGCCGTCGGCGTACGTCTCGGACAGGAACGCTGCCGCTGCCTCCGCCTGAACAGCCGCGGGGCGGAGCTGGGCGGGGGTGACTCCGCCGGCCGGCCGGAGGACGAACGGGTTGTCGTCCAGAGCCTTGGAGAGCAGCTTCTGCGCAGCCGCGGGTTCGACGTGGTGCAGGTACGCGGCACGCTGCTCGATCAGCCAGCCTCGCACCGCGCGGTCGCTGACCATGCCGATGGCCTTCTGCAGCCGGTCGCTCGCGTCGATGTAGCGGCCGGTCGCCGCCAGGTTGAACGCCTCGCGTACGCCGATGGCTTCGTCCCGGACGGTCCCGGTGGGGGCGTAGTGGACGGCAGCGAGTGCTTCACGGCTCAGTGCCCGCCACTGCGGGTCCCGGCTCAGGCACAGGCCGATCGCTTCCCGGATTCCGTCCAGCCCCTTGCCGGTGAGCTGCTCGGCGAGGCTGCTGCTCAGGTCGATCTGGGCGCGGGTCGCCGGCGAGAACAGGGCCCGCTGCTTCGGGTCGTGCAGAGCGACGGCGAGTTGGCTGCCCAGGAGCAGTACAGCGCAGTGGTCCTCGCTGTCGCGTACGCCTCGTCCCATGCCCTGCTCGATGCGCTGGATCTGCCGGGCCAGCAGGGTGGGGCTTCCCGACAGGAGCGCGGCCTCCCGGCGTTCGGTCGGGTCCATCGGGCGCGGTACGCCGTCGAGGATCAGCAGTTCGCAGGCCTCCCGTGGGAGGTCGACGCCGTCGTACTTGTTCACCATGACGACGAGTCCGACCCGCCCGTCCTTGAGAGCGCGCACGGTGCTCGGCAGCTCTCCGGCGTGCACGACCACGTCCGCGTACGACCGCCACGGCGCAGCCGCCCGGGTGCTGGGGACCAGGACCACCACGTTGACCGGCTGCGCTTCGGCCGTGCCGTCGCCGTCCCGGTCACCGTCGGCGAACTGCCGGGCCAGCTGGCGGACGGCTTCCTCGTCGAGCTGAGGGTTGAGAGCGATGGGCGCGAGGATCATGCGGTCGCCGAGGTCCGCCGCGCTGCCCGGCGTCACCGGCTGCTGCACGTCCTTCGGTCCGGCGTCGAGGTCGGTGACGAGGACGCTGTCGTCCGCGAGCGTGGCCGTGAGGTAGACGCGCCGACGCGCTCCCGCGAACGCGGGGATCATCGCGATCGGCGGACACGGGGGACTGACCTGGATCTCCTGGCTGGTCACGGTCGCCGAGCACAGGTGCAGCACATCCGCGATCAGCGGCCAGGTGAACTTGAAGCCCTCCTCCCCGGCGTGCGGGTGGAGGATGTCCATGATCCGTTGCTGCTGGGCGATCCACGACCAGAACGGCACGGGCACCGAGGCGGTGTGGTCGTGCGCCCGGATGTCCGCCCAGCCCTTGGGTGACTGCGCCTGGAGCTCGGAGGCGAACAGACCACTCAGCGCCTCGTACGCGGCATGGCCGGCGGGCACGGTGAGCCGGAACTGCGCCTCCGTCGTGGTGAGGGCGGCGTGCGCGTCGTCCACGATGACGATGCCGACGTCCAGCTTCTCCCGGCTGTCACCGACCACGCCGAACACGGACTGCCCGTTGACCAGCTTCTGGAAGGTGGTCACCAAGATGGACTGCCCGGCCCGGAAGGCCAGGTCGTCGACGCGGTCGGTGACGGCCAGCCCCATCGACTCGGCCTCCGCCCGGACCTGCGCGGCGAGATAGCGGTCGGGCGCGAGGTAGACCGCGGCTCCCACTCCCTCGTTGAGGGTGCTGCGCGCGATCAGCAGCCCGACCGCCGTCTTCCCGCCGCCGGTGTTCTGCTTGATCACCACGTCACGGCGTTCGCGTCGCCCGAACCACTTCTCCAGTACCTCGCCCTGCTCATGCCGCAGGTAAGGCCACGGCCGGCGAGGCAGTGCGGCGTAGATGTCCCGGGGCCGCAGCAGCGGTTCGCTGCGCCCGGTTCCTACGCGGCTCAGGTCCAGTGGCATGGTCCGTTCCCCCTCCACGCGGCGCAGCCCGGGAAGTGGCTGCTGCCACCGGACATCTTCCACCGCGCCGCCGGCCGGTCGCGGCGTTTTCGAGGAGGCGGACCCGGACTGGCGAGGGGCGCCCCCGGAAGCTGCTGTCCGCTGGCGCTCTCCGTCTGGCGGCTCGGGGGCCGGGTGGCGTCCGGCGTGTTAGCCCTCGGAGGCGTTGCTCGTGTTGGCGAGCGCTTGTACGGCGAGCTGGTGCCAGGAGACGGGCACGAAAGCGACGACCTCGTACCGGTCCACCTTGATCACGATGTGATGGCCGTGTTCTGCCACGTCCGTGAGGATGCGCGTCAGCTCGGTCCGCGCGTTGTCCGAGCTGAAGAGCTGGACCTCTGGCGCGGTGCCCAGAGCGTTGCGCGCTTGTCCGTACCAGCCGGTCGAAACGATCACTGCGGCGGGCCTGCTGTGGCGGGAGACGAGTTGAGGTCTGGGGCCGGTGAGGGTGTCGTTGCAGGACAGCGCCAGAACGTCTCCCCACTCTCCGCGTAGGCGGCCGACGGCGAGCTCCCGCTCGTAGGTGGGCATCGTCGGCGGCTCCATTGTCATGGCGCGCATCGTCGCAGCGTATCGCGTCACCCTGCAAATCTCACGACAGCGTTAGAAACTAACGATGTCGTGTTGCGACGTCGTGAGTTTCTGCGCTACGTTCCATGACGGCAGAGATCAACTGCCGGGCCTCAGAGCCACGTTGCTTCCGAACTGCACAGAGCGCATACGAACGGCCCGCTCATCGGCGGGCCGCTGAACTGAACGGATTCAGTCCCGCGCATGCCACCACGGATGTGCGGGAGCTGCGCCCGCTCAGGGCACACAAAGGGCCCTCCGCACCCAGCGATTCCAGCGCTGGACGAAGGGCCCTCCACCCCCCGGGAGCAGACCCCGGGGACCGTCCGAACACCTCAGTCAGCGAGGAGCACGGAACATGCAGCACTCTACGGCCACCGAAGGCGACCGGTACGCCGCCTTCGAGCACCCGGCTCACCCCGACGACGAGAAGCCCAGGCGTCTCAACCCTGCCCAGCGCCGCCGCGCCGCCGAGATCCGCCGGGCCGAGGCCGACCGCCGGATGGACCGAGCCGGTCTCGGCCTGGGCCTCAGGGGAGTCTGATGGCTACCAACCAGGTCGCGGTTCTGAACCGTCGGCCCCTTCGTAACGCCCGCGTGGTTCTGCGTTCCGACGCAGGCCGCGCGGCCTGTGCCAGCAGCGTCGACTTGTTCGAGCGGCTCGGCGGGGACGGCTCTCCGAACTCCGCCGACAAGACGGCGGCCGCCAAGGTCTGCGCCGCCTGCGCCCTCGGCGAGACCTGCGCCTTCCGCGTGAAGGGCGGTGACCGCCGATGACGTACGCCGAGCAGAAGCGGCGCGCTGACGACGCGCGCCAGGCCGCCGAAGCGGCGGAGTGGCAGACCGGCCGCCTCACCGGAAGGGGCGCGTGATGGCTCCGCTGAACTTCAGTTTCTCCGACCCCGGCCGACACGGATCCTCCGGCGGCAGCACCTTCCGCGGCCGGACGCCGAGGAACGCAAGGGCAGCCTCCGACGCGGGAGCCCGCTGGGAGGCGTCCGAGCGCGGCCGGGAGACCGGGCGCCGGGAGCCGGACCCCGGCCGCCGCGGGCTCCGTGGATGGAGGCGCGGCTGATGGATTGGGACCGGTACTTCAACCCGGGCCCCCGACGGTCCTCCGCCAACATCACCGCCACCCGAACCGCTGCCGTCCGCAGCGAAGCCTCCAAGGCCGCCAGCCGCATCGGCGTCCTGCGCAAGCTCGACGAGCCCAGCAGGCGAGGCAAGCGCACCTGAACACCCGACAAGGGGCGGGGCCTTGATGGCCCCGCCCCAAGGAGATGAACACCGATGACCACCCATGGCGGCGAACACACTCCTGACCGCCTGCTCGACCTCGCTCGCCGAGCGCACTCCCTCGCGCTCGACTCCATCACGAACGGCGACTTCCCGGAGGCGACAGCGTGGGCCTCGGTCGGCCGGCTGCGCATGGAGATGTACCGCGCAGCCCTCGCCACCCACTGCCCCGACTGCCGAGGGCGCGGAATGGTCGCCGTGCCGTGCACGAACGCCCACTGCACCGAAGACCACGGCGATCTCGACAACCACCGCCAGCACTGGGGCCCCTGCCCGAACCGGGTGACCCACCCCTGGATCCCCGACCCGGCGGCGGATACCGCTCCGGCCCCATGAGCACACCCCACGCACACCAGTAAAGGAGCACGCCGGTGTCCGGCATCAACCTGACCAGCCTCGCCACGTCCCCCGTGGTTCTTGTGGCGGTCGTCATCCTCGGACTCGGTGCGGTCATCGGCATCTCCAAAGTCCTCACCCGCGACAAGAGCAGCACCACCCCTGGCCCCCTCGACGAAAGCGAGGACCAGCGCAGAAATCGCGAAGAGCGAGAAAGGACTCTTCGCGTTCACCGGGCGAGGCGAGTAGCCGATATCGGCACCTATATCTTCGCCAGCATCGCCACCTTCGCCGCGCTCCTCGGAATGTGGCCGATCGCCCAGAACAGCGTGAAACTCGCCGGAGTTCCCACTGACTGGGTCAACCTCGGCGCACTCATCGCCGTCGGGATGGTCGAGGGCACCATCATCATCTCCGGGATCCGGGCCCGGGCGAACATCCTGGCCGGCGAACCCTCCGGAGCCGACGGGATCGCCATGTGGGTCGCGGTCACCGTCTCCGCGATCCTCGCCTCGATCGAAGTGGCCGTCGCCGACCACAACGGCCTGAGCGCGGGCGAAGTCTTCGTGGCGGTGCTGGCACGTCTGGCAGCACCCGTCATCGCGGGCTTCCTCTGGGAACGAGGCCTCGCTCCGGAACGGCGTGCGACCGGCGTAGAGAAGGTTCACTCGCTCATCACCCTGCGGCGGCTCCTCGTACGCCTCGGGCTGGCCGCTCCGCACACCGCCGACCTCGGCGCGCTGGACCGCGACTTCCGTCTCGCCAAGGTCGCCCGTCACATCGCCAACGCCAAGCGCCGGCGGCACGGCAGTGTCACCGGAAGCCGGACCAACCGCCGGAACCCGCGCCGACGCCGTGGCCCTTCCACGCGTTGGTCCGAGTGGCGTGCCCGCACCACCCTCATCACTGCCGTCCGATACGGGGCGATCCAGCCGCCGGACGGAATGAGCCTCGGGGATCACGTCGGACTGCACGCGCTCACGGAGGCGCTCATCGAGGGAGAAGCCGCGGTGCCTCTCCACCTCGCGACCGCACGCCCCCGATCGGGCACCCCGACGGGCGTCCACCCCGACGACGATTCCCTGCCCCCGACGCGGCACCCCGATCATGCCCCCCGACCGGCCACCCCGATCATCGGGGCCGACGCCCAAACCCGATCATCGGGCCGACCCGGTCTCACCCCGATGATGGGGCCGACGCCGGCCCCCGACTCCGCCCCGAAGATCGGGCCGACGCCGACCCCCGACCCCGCTGCGTCGGCCCCGACGCCGGAACCCGACCCCGATCTCACCCCGATGATCGGGCAGATGCCGACCCCCGATTCCGCCCCGATGATCGGGCCGATGCCGCTGCCCGACTTGGCTGCGTCGGCCCCGACGCCCGACCCTGACCACGCCCGCCCCGGCCCGAACGCCACCCCCGACGACGTACCGATCGGGCACCCCGACCACACCCCGATCAGCGGTCTCACCAGCGGAAACGAACCCGATCGGGCAGAAGAGCCGTCACCCCCGCCGCAGCCCGCCGGCAACCCCGATCCGCTGAATCCGCGTCGGCCGACCAGCTCGGTCCGCCACCCGATCAACGCCGCAAGCGACGGCACCCGATCGGCCCGCATCGACGTGCCGGTCACCCCCGACGCCACGTCGGGCAGCCCGACCAGCACCCCGACTGCACCCGCGTCGGCCCCGACGGAGGACGCCGAGCTGGCCCCCCGATCGGGTCCGACACCCGACGCCGCCAAAGGCAAGTCGGGGGGCCGACGCACCCGCGACGAACTGATCGCGGCGGTGGAGGCGCTCGACCCCGACCAGCCCACCCTCAGTCCGAACTACGTAGCCAACGCCGTCAACTGCTCCTGGAAGCGGGCCAAGGAACTGCTCCAGGAGACCGGCCGGCTCCCCGACCCTGAACCGGCCGAAGGGGAGTAGCCCGCGCCCGGCTTGCCGAACGTATGTACGATTCGCGGATGAGGTGAGCCGCCCCGGCCGCCACCTCATCCAGCGCCCCGCGTCGCTTCCCACAGCACGCCCTGGTGCTCGCCCGTGCCCCGGGCACCCCGCTACCCGCCGCCGCCAGCAGGCCCAGTTGTGCCAACAGGCATCCCGGGCCCGCTCCCTCCTTACCGCTTGGAGGCACGCGCCCATGTCCATCCGTATCCCACTGCCTCGAGCGCCCCGCCGTTCGGAACCCACCCCCTCCCGTCCCTCCCTGCTCAGCGCTCTTCCCCAGCAACGCCACCTGACGGTCGTTCCCGACCTCAGCGTCTGGGACCCCAACGAGGAGCGCATTCGCCAGCGGCTGATCGCCTGCGGGGTGCGCCTGTGAGCAGCAAGAACGCGCCGGAAGACGAGCGGGGGATCGACTGGCACTCCGTCAGCGACGGAGTGATGCGCGCCTACGACGAGACGCGCGACGAGCTGGCCGACGTCTACACCGAAGCTCGCACCGCCACCGAAATCGCCGTCCGGCAGCGAGCCACCGCATGGGGCTGGAAGACCCACATTCCGCTGAACTTCCAGTGGATGCGGCTCCCGCTCAACGTCCCCGCCTTGCTCATCGCCAACGTCATCACCGCGGTGGCCGACGACCCCTGGTACCTCCTCGGCCGGGCCCTTCCCGCCCTGGTCATCGGCCTGATCCTCACGAAGACCCCCCTGGGCGGACTCGTCCGGCTCGCATGGAGAACACCGGGTCTCGGCTACCTGCTGCGCGTAGCCGTCACCAGCACCCTCTGGTTCCTCCTCATCGCTCTCGTCATCGGCTACCACCGCCCCGTTCTTCACTATCTATTCGGAGTCTGACCAGCATGAACACCACCGGAGCAGCACTCGGCGGGACCGGCACCGTCATCATCGGCATCGCCCTGCTGGCCTACCAGGCGGGCCGGTGGAAGGGCGGCGACCCGACCCCCAAGATCCACTACTTCCTCGGCTTGACCATCGGCGTCCTGCTGTTCCTCGGTGGCGGAATCCTCGGCGCCATGGGCGGAGCCGCAGCGGCCCTCGGTGACGGGGTCGGATCGTACGTGCTTGCGGGAGCAGCCGAGATCGACGTGACCGGCCAGAAGCCGGCCGCCACCGGCGCCGAGAAGGTCGGCCTCGGCGGTGTCGTCACGGGCCTTGTCCTCGTCTGCTTCTACGCCGGGCTGATCAAGTCAGGCCGTGCAGACGTCACCGGCTCCCTCGTCCGAGGAGCACTCACCGGTGTGTTCCTCGGAATCGGTGGCGGTCTGATCGGCAGCGCCATCGGACTGATCACCACCAGCGGCAACACGGTCGGAAACCTCCTCCTCAACTCGGCCTGAGCCGTCCAAGGACCTGTCTGCGGCTTGGAATCGACCTGTCTGGCACCTGCACCCGGCCAGGTGCCAGACAGGTCCCAGAACAGGCCCTGACCTGCTGAAACGGGCCAGACAGGTCGCAGGCATACCCCCTCCCTGAAGCACTGAGAACGGCAGAAAACCACGATGACCCGCCCCGCTGACGAAAACGAGATCGTCGACGCCGAACTCCTCGAGGACACCCACCCCGGCCCGGCCACCACCCAGGACGAAGAGGTCCCGGACACCACTCCGTACGTCCGCATGCTGCTGCACCTGGCTCGACGGCTGGCCACCCGCGAGGCCAAGGTGCTCGCCACCGGTGCCCGCCACACGGCCGGTGAGCTCAGGCGCTGGCGAACCACCAAGGACCTCACCGACGCGCACGTCGCCCGCGACCTCCTCAACACCCAGTACCGCCTGTGGCAGACGGCCCAACGCAAGAAGACTGGCCTCGCCCGGGCCCAGATCAGCCGCCTGGAAGCGCACAACAAGCGCCAGATGCAGCTGATGCTGCAAGGCCGCGGCCCTGGGCCCACCCCGGCCACCGCGAACGCGATCGAGAAGTGGGCCAAGTTCCAAGCGAAGGTCGAGATGGTGGAGTTCGAGCCCGCCATGCCGACGCCCGTAGCCGTCACCGTGGGACGCGGTCAGATACGCCGACGGCGCGCCCGCCGCTTCCACGCCACGGCCGTGGGGCTCACCGTGGTGGACGGTCTCGGGCTCACGCTGTTCACCGGCCCGGTCGTGGTCACGGATCTCGTCCTGGCGGCGGCCACCGCCACCGTCCTGTGGGTACAGGGACGCGTCCGCACGACGCTGGCCCCCGCGCTGCCGCACCTGATGTTTCCCTACGCCGAACTGCCCGGGGAAATCGAACCCGCGGAAGAACCTGTTGCAGGGGATGACGGGAAGCCGTTCCCGATCCGGCAGGCCGAGAATGCGGAGCAGGTCGAGGAATGCCTTTTCCGTGCTCTTTCCGTCGATGCCGATATCGCACAGGTCACGGATGCATCCCGCCTCGCCTACGGCTGGCAGGCCATTGCCGTTCTCAACTCCGGTACTCCGGCGGACATTGTCCGCCTGCTGCCGAAACTCGATGTCGCATTGCGCGTCGGGCAGGGCCGCACCATGGCCCAGGGGGGATACAACCCCAACGACAGCGCAGAGGTGATGGTCCGGGTCCTCACCGATGACCCCTTCGCCAACCCGCCGGCCTTCCCGCTGCGGAACCCGTTGTCGTGCTCGATCCTCAAGCCCGTCTCCATCGGCATCAGCATCGACGGCGAGCCCACGGACGTCATCCTCGCCGGCCAGCACATCCTCATCGTGGCCAAGTCCGGCGGCGGCAAGTCAGCGATGGTCCGCACCCTCGCCGAATACGCCACCGCCTGCTCCGACGCCGTGGTCTGGGACCTCGACCCGACCGGCCGCGGACTCGGACCTCTACGAGGCCTGGCCGACCGGACCGCCTACACCGAGGAGGAGATCGAGGCCGCGCTGGCCGACCTGGTCCGCTACGCCGAGAACCGTATCGCCGCCCTCGGCGAAGGCGAGGACAACTGGGTCGTCACCGACGAAGAGCCCGCCCTGATTGCTTTCCTCGACGAGTACTCCAAGCTGTCGAAGAAGGCCAAGGAGCACGCCCTCGCCCTCATCAGGATCGGCCGGAAAGCCAGGATCACCCTGGTGATCTGCACCCAGGACGCGACCAGCGACATCATGGGTGACGCCGTCGCCGACTCCTTCGGGATCCGCGTGATGCTGCCCTGCCGCATGGACGACGTGCCGATCGTCGTCGGAGACAGGAGCGCGATCTCCGCAGGCTGGCTACCGCACCTCCTGGTTCCCAGCCCGGGGGAGTGGGACATCGCCGACGCGGGACGCTTCTACTGCCTGACCCCCAGACACCGGGCGCCGATCCTCCGCTACTGCCCCCACCTCGACGCCGGCACGGCACTCCTGCGGGCCAAGGAGCGCCTCAACGTCGGGCTGCCCTCCTTGGACGCCGTCACCACAGGCGACGCGACCCGCAAGCCCGTTCCCCGCATCGCCCAGCTCCTGCTGGACGCCTTCGAAAGCGAGGGATGGCCGGCGCAGATGACCGTCGACGAGCTCCACAGCCACCTGCGGGCCGCCGACGTCGCCACGTGGGGACGCTGGGATGACCGGACCGACCGGTTGGCCATGGTGGGACGCACCCTGCAGGCCGAGCTGAAGAAGGCAGCACTCACGATCCCGACCGTGCGACTCACCGACCGCCCGAACAAGCCCACCGCATACCAATTCCAGGACATCCAGGAGGAGATCAACAGATCGCGCCAGTGACCACCACGCAAGCGCCGGGATCGGCAGGATGCCGGTATGACGACCCACAACCCCACCATCCATCTCCGCCAGTCGGCGGACGCTCTCGAGCGTCTGGTCCGCGAGTTGAACCGCGGAACGGCCGCCTGGCAGCACACCCGCCTCGCGGTGACCAGCGCACATGAGCTCGGGCGGATCGCCGCTGCTCTGCCTGCCGTCACCGAGCTTCTCGGCGCGGCCCTGCACACCCACGCAGGGCCGCGCGCGGACACCGCCACGGGAGCTCTTTCACAGGCGACCACCACCGCTCGGGAACTCACCGGGCACCTACAACGCGCTCGAACGCACGCGCAGACACTGCGCTGACCAGTCCACTTGGGGGACCACTTGGAATCGATGCACGACGCCGGGCAAGCCGCCATCGCTCTGACAGCCCTTGCTGGCTTAGCGCTTCTGAGGCTGGCCGGCTGGCGACAACGGCGGATCTCCGCACTGCGCCACGAGATCGAACGCCGATCCGAGATGGTCCGTTCCTACGACAAGGACAGCGAGGCCTACCGGCTCTACCGCGACGAAACCGACGGGATGGCAACCGAGATCCGGCGTCTGAAAGCCGGCACCGGCGCCCTCACCGTCACCATCGCCGTGATCGCCACACTGTGCGGCCTCGGCGCGGCAGGGTACGGCGTCGTGGCCGGATCGCCCCTGGCCCTGCTCCTCGGCGGAGTCTCAGTGATCACCGGGTTCCTCCTGCTCCTCAGCTGACCGGACCGCACAGGCACCCCGCGACGGTGACCATGCGCGTGACGCCATACCCCCGCGACAAGGGCGTCCTCTTGCAGAGGGCGCCCCTTCGTCGTTCCAGCCGCTCTTTGATGCCAGCAGTGCGGTAGCCTCCCGGAGCGGCGTGCACGAACGCCGGAGCTCCCAGGAGAGGCGGCCCACGCCCGGTCTCCGAAAGGCGGAGCAAGGTTCGAGGAATCGCGTGCTCCTGGTCGAAGCCGTCCTGCACAGAACTCCAGTGCGGCGTATGCGTGGGAAGCGCCGCGGCATGGAGCTGAGCATGACGAAGGACCGCACTCGCAAGCTGAAGATCCGTGCGGTGATGGCGGCTTCAGGCCGTACGTACGGCGAGGCCGCGGCCGCGCTGGAGCAGTGGACCGTGCCCGATGCCGGCCGGCGACCCCCTGCCGGTGTTCCGATGGCGCCCGACCCACTGGGGCAGGCGGACAGTGGGGAGCTGTTCACGGCTCCGCTGATGGTGGTGGCCATACTGCCGCGCGGCCATGGCGGCCTCGACGCGGCGCAACTGATCGCCGACGCCTGCGACTATCTGATCTCTCACGAAGGCTGGTACCGAGCCAGGGCCGAGGTGTACGGCCCGCGGCCGACGCGCGAAGCGGGCATGCCTCCGCTGACCGGCCACAAGCCGGCGATGCTCCTGGTGCGGGTCTCCGCGCGCCGACGCTGGAGCGCCGAGACCCTGCACGCCTTCCTCCGAGACGCCAGCACCGCGATCCTGACCGCCCTCGTGAACGAGCACCCACGGATCACCGAGCGGCACGTCTCCGTCCAGGCCCTGCCCCCGGAGACGGGTCAGCAGATCGTGGCCGTTCAGCAGGGGAAGCCCGACGCGCTGACCACTGAAGCTCATCCCTGCCTGATCGAGCTTCACCCTGTCGACGGTGAACTGGACGAGGCCGGGGAGTACCCGTTCCGAGTCGTCGACAGCCAGGACGTCGGCTGGTTCGCGGTCGGACCCGCCCGGTACTCCAACACCCTCCTGCAGAGCGACGGAGGAGAACCACAGAGCCTTGCTGACCTGGATGCCGAACGGGGCCCGCTGCGCACCGTCGTACCCGTCCCGCAGGAGGACCTCGACCGACTGCGCTACGCGCTCGCCGCAGCCGGCACCAGGGCAACGGCTTCCTTGCTCGTTGCGCTCTACCACCTCGCCCGACAGCACGCTGACCAGGAGTACGAACGGTCCGAGCGGCGCCAGAGCAGCCGTCTGTACGCCGGAGGCGATGACACCTGGGAGACCCAGGCCATGCGCAGCCTCATCTGGGGCCTGGGCGTGGACCTGGCGGACAAGGACCGGCGCCTCGACAAGCAGGCGATGCAGGAGGTGATGACCATCGTCGACCAGTGGGTCACGCCCGAGGCCGACCTGTACGTCGAAGTCGCCGGCAGTGTGGCCCGCGCCTTCCAGGCAGCGGCCGCGCACGCCGGAGGCTGGGAGGCACTGGCCGACCGTCACTTCCAACCCGGCGACCGGTTCGCGCACTCTGCGAACGCGGTAGAAGCTGCCTACGCATGGCTGATGGGCGAGCCCATGCCCTCCACCGGGCCCGGGCCGGGAGATGCTCAGCGACTGTAGCGACTCACGGCTCCAGGATGGTGCGGGACTTGGGTGCCCACGTCCCGCACTCGAAGGGAGTGGCGTCCTAGCCGCGGCCGCGCAGCGCGACGACGGAGACGGCCGCCCAGGCCAGCGTGGCCACACCGACGGCCACCGCGCGCGCATCCTGCGGAGTGCCGGCCGAGACCATCGCTATCGACCAGGCACCCCAGCAGCACCAGAGCAGACGCGCGGGCCATGACCGCAGGACAGCGCTCGTCAGAAGGGCCCCGGCGCCCATGCCCATCCACCAGTCGACGAGGTCACCGGCCGTCATCGGCAGCGCCGTGCTGTTCGACCGTAGGTACGCGACCACGGGCTGGTGAATCGTCTCGGCCAGCCCACTGCGTCGGGCGTACTCCCACGCCCAACAGGCCGCTCCGTAGACGAGCCCCACCTTGAGCAGAATGAGGAAGATCCGGGTCGGCGACAGGTCGATGGGCACGTGCGGTTCCACGCCCCACCGGCTTGCCCGCTCCTCCTGGTCAAGCGGTTCGGTGACATGCGTAGCCATACGGGTCCCTCTCTACGTCCGGAGCAAGCTGCTGCGGCAGACGGCATGTCGGCATCCGACCGGTGCCGTCAACGCGTGTCCGCGGCAGTGCACTCTGACTTGAAGACCGGACACCGCCCAGGACAGGCACGGCTCGGGAGCTCCAGCGCCGGCGTACGGTCGGTGGCTCCCCGGACCTCTACCGTTCGCTCATGACCACAGCGATCACCCGGTATGCCGCTCGCGACCAACCAGAGGTCGTCCGACATGCAGCCTGGCTGCTGTGCCGCTGGCTGACCGAACACCCCGACGGCGCGGCGCTGGCCGAGATCCAGGCCGACCCGTACTTCCGCGAACGCGTCGATCACGCAACGCGCGAGGAAGTCACCGCGGACGTCATCGAAGCCGCAGCCCGGGTTCTCGTCGAGGAGCGCCGAGTCGTTACGGAGGGCGAGGTCTACCGGCTGCAGCCCGCGCTCCGCACCCCGCTGGATGTGACCACCTTGGAGTGGAAGGGGGCTGTTGTCCCCGGATTCAAGCGGAAGCGGTACACGATGAGGCTGTCGCTGTGCCCCTCGGGCTGGCCGCTGCCTCCGGAGCGGGCCGGCTACCCCGGTCACGAGATCTGCGGGTCGGTCTTCGACCGTGTCCGTGACCCGAGCGGATTCTGTGACGTCCTGCCGATCTGGCGCATCACCCGGAGCAACGGACGGATGACCGGCACGCAGTACTGGTGCGACGAGGAGCTACCAGTCGACCTCCGGGCCGCCGCCGTGACACTGGAGAACCAGCCCGAGACGGCAACCCGCTCCGTATAGCCCTAGCCCGGCGCCCCGGCGCCGGGCCCCGGTCCTCCGCGACACGGCTTAGGGCGCGCCCGCCCGCCCGCTACCCTTCAGTGCCCCATGAGATGTGCACGAGGTACGGGCGCTGCTCCGGAAGCACCTCGAAGGTCCACTCCAGCCCCGCCAAGTCGGTGACGCGGGACTCGCCTTCCTGGGTGGGCAGCGAGACACCCGCCCGTGCCATGTAGTCCTGCATCTGCTCGATCACCTCGGTGGCGTTCTCCTCGGTCATCTCGACCCCGAGCTCCAGGCGCGCGAAGAGCCGCGCGGTCATCACGCCCATGCCGAAGGGCAGCTCGGTCTGCAAGGCCAGGAACCACTTCTTCCTCTCGCGACGAGGAGACGCCACCCGGCTGGAGACGCCAGCCTTGACCTGGGCGTAGGTCCGATCCACGTGACGGGCCTTGTAGCCGGTGACGACGGCGGCGTCCCTGCTGAGGGTGACCGAGAACTTGTCCCGCTGGGTACGGAGCCGCCACCGGCCGGTCTCGGGATGCCGCAGCGCCGGGCGGGCGTCGACGGCGAGCAGATCTTCGAGCAGCGAGCGTATCTGCGCCTCTGCCGCCCGGCGATCCCCTCCGTGCGCGTCGATGAAGTGGTTGAGGGCCGCGTTGGAGATCGACACCTCGTACGCCTCGTCGGACTCGAGCGGACGATCGCTGGTCTCCCGCCAGCGTGTCTCCTGCCTCAGGTCGGGCTTTGCCTCCGGCTGGGCCGCTCGCGGGCGGCCGAACCCGTCGCAGGACCGGCACCAGCCGTCAGCCATCGAGGTCTTCGCGGCACAGCGTGAGCCGTCCTTGTTGTATCGGGTGCACTGCCTGGTGGGCGGCTGGGGGATCGCGGCCATCGTGACGTCCCTGGGCGTAGTGGGGAGGGAGCAGGCGGAGAAGCTCCTGACCTGCGTGTTGACGCCCTGACTGTGTGGCGGACCCCGCCCGATCGCCGCATGCGCGCGAATCCCGCTCCCGTCGTGCCCTACCGGCCGCTTCTTTCGTCAGGCCGTGCCGGTGGACAGCTCGCCTCCGCCTGAGGCCCCGGCGCCCCTGCGGCCGCTGGGCCTCAGCAGGAGAATGGGGTGCTCCGCCCCAGGGCCCGGCGGATCGTCAGGTGGTGCCGCGTACGCAGGCGCTGGAGCTCCCACACCGACAACAACGTCACGGACACCGGAGGGCCGGCCACGAACAGCGCGTGCACCGCCGGAGGGGCAACCACCGGCGGGCCGTCCAAGGCCTGGACGACGAACAGGGACCAGACCAGCACGGGTGAGAGCAAGGGCGGCAGGACCTCTGAGACGTCACCGACGCGGAAGGTGTAGTGCACGCTCAGCACCACGGCTGCGGCACCGAAGGGAACGCCGAACAGTACCCCCGCCGTGGAGACGAGCGCGCCGACGATCGGCAGACCGCCAAGCGCCTGGGTCACCTGCATAGCGCCGCCCAGAAGCAGGAACCACAGTCCCACTGCCGATCCGAGCAGCGCAGCGAACCCCGCGGCCGGCCCGGCAAGACGCCGGCAGTAGACGGCGCGCACGGAAGGCCGCGCGGACAGGACGAAGCAGGCCAGAGCGATGGGGCCCGCGACGAGCAGAACACCAGCACTGAGGAACAACTCGAGCACCTGGTCCGCCGCGACATCGGCCGCCGACTCCTGGAGGGGGTAGGACCGGATCAGCCACAGTGTGGCCGCTCCGCCGACAGCGGTCCGTGCGACCTGCGCGGCCGTGATGGCCGGGTCCGATATCCGGTCCTGGCGGCTCGGGCGGAACAGCCGGTAGGCCGTCCGGAACGGGAGAGTGAGCAGCCGGAGGCACCCAGCGGTCCGGGTGCCCCCGGTGTACCGGGTGCGTGCAGCGATGCTCATCGTGTGATTCCTCGTGGAAGCGGTTAGTCAGGTCTGGACGTGCTCGTAGGCCTCGGGCAACTGGCGGCGAATGGCTGCTCGAGAGAGAAGTGCTGAACTTATGAGCAGATGCGACGAATAGCGACGGTTAGCGAGGATTGCCCAGTGAGGTGGCATCGGGAGGGCTCAAGAGCTGGGGAGATCGGCGTAACAGCCGGACAGCGTGCAGGTGAGAACGCCGCTTCTGATCGAAGGTGCCTGCTGCCCCCTCTCGGTCCACCGAGGGGGGCAGCAGCAGCGAGGGCTGTTCAGGGGCAGAGCGCTTCGCCGGTCGTAAACCGGGCGCGGGCAGTGTGGCGACAGCCGGTCACATCCAGAACGGGATGAGCCGCTGGTGCTCATGGGTCTGAAGGAACCGGGTGATGTCCGCGGCGGGGTCTCGTCCGGGCACTTCGGCATCCGGCAGTCCGAGTGCGGTGAGCACCACGGTGCGCAGCGACGGGTCCAGGAGCGGCGCGTCCCAGAGAAGGCAGGTCACCGTTCGGGTGGAGGCGTGGACGTCTTCTTCGATGTCGGCGATCTGCGGGTCGATGGACCCAGGAATGGCGTACCGCTGCCCCAGACAGACGCGGTCTGCGTCCTCGATCAGCCGCGCGACGGTCTCACGTGCTTCCCCCAGCTGCTCGTCCAGCGCGACCAGCCTCGTCCACATGTCGGGGCTGTCCGCTGGGACGCCGAAGAGGTCGGTCGCGCTCTGGCGGCCAGCCCTCCACAGGAAGAGCGCATCGTCCGGCAGGGGGTACAGATACGTGTGCTTCATGATCGTCTTTCTTGGTCGGAGTGTCTGGTCTCGTCGGCGGTCGCGGACGCCCAGAGCCTCCTGTGCGCGCGGGCCTGCCGACGGGCACAGGAGCGGCCGCCGGGGGCTGCGGCGGCCGGCACGTGAGGCCCCGCCCGGTGCAGCAGAGGGCCGGAACGGGAAGGACGCGGAGCCCGCTCTCACTGAGAGCGGGCTCCGCTGGATGTACGACCGATCGGGTCAGCTGGTGAACTGAGCGACCAGGATGGCGAACGCCTCCTCGTTCATCACCTCGATCTTGTGCTTCTCGGCCTTGGCGAGCTTGCCTCCAGCCCGCTCCCCGACGACCAGCAGGTGGGTCTTGGAGGTCACGTCGCGGCCGGGCTTGCCGCCCGCGTCCTTGATCAGCTGGTTCATCGCGGCGCGGTCGTAGGCAGCGAGCGGCCCCGTCATCGTGCCGGTGACGACGACCGTCTTGCCTGCGAGCGGGCCGCTCACGGGGGCGGACTGAAGATCGGCCGCCAGCTTCACGCCTGCCGTGGCGAGCTTCTTGACCACCGCAGCGACCCGGGGAAGCTGCCGGGCGATCAGCTCGGCCTTCTTGACCCCGATGCCGTCCACCTCCATGAGCACCTGGGTGTCGGCCGTGACGAATGCGTCCATCGACCGGAAGTGAGCGGCGAGTCGTTCGGAGAGTTCCACTCCGGTACCCGCGATGCCCAGCGCTGCCAGCACCTTCTCCAGCGGGCGGTCCTTCGCCGCCGTGATCTGCTCCAGCAGGTTCGACGCCTCACCGCTGCCCCGGGTCGCCTCGGTGAGCTGATCCAGGGTGAGGTGGAACAGGTCGCCGACATCGCGCACCAGACCAGCCTCGACGAGGTTGCCGATCACCGCCGGGCCGAGACCGTCGATGTCGAACTGCTCGCGTCCTGCGGCGTACAGCAGGGCGGCGGGGAGTCCGCAGGAGCCGCCATTGTTCGCCGTCTCATCGCAGGTCCAGCGGCCCTTGTCGGTGTTGATCTTCCCACCGCACACCGGGCAGGACGCGGGGAAGGTGATCGTCTCCTCGGTCCCGGTGCGCAGGTGGGTCACTGGCCCGACCACCTGCGGGATGATGTCGTTGGCCTTCCGGACGTAGACCGCATCTCCCTTCATAAGCCCAATACGGGTGATTTCCGAGGGGTTGTGCAGGGTTGCGGAGGTGACCATGCTGCCGTCGATCTCGACTTCCTCCAGCACGGCCCGGGGAGCGAGGATGCCGGTCTTGCCCACGGCCCAGACCACGTCCAGGAGCTTGGTCATTCGCTCCAGACTGGGCAGCTTGTAGGCGACGCTGTAGTGGGGGTGCCGCGATCCGCTACCTGCGGTGGTCTGCTCGGCGCGGCTGTTCGCGCGGATGACCACGCCGTCGATGTCGAAGGGCAGACTGGGGCGCATCACAGCGATCGCCGCGACCTGCTTCTGTACCTCGGCCATCGTCGCGACGACGTGGGCCTTCGGCGGGGTGGCCTCCGTGGTCTGTATTCCGGTGTCGGCGACCCACTTCATCAGGTCGGCGTGCGAGGTATGGGCGAACACCTCGCCGCCCGGCAGCTCGACGGCCTGGAAGGCGAAGAACGTCATCTCCAGGGCGTAGGCCCTGTTCCTCGCCCGGATGGTGCCAGCGGCGGCGTTGCGGGCGTTGGCGAACGCGTCCCCGCCGTGCTGGGCGCGCACCTCCTTGGCCCGTTCGAACTGCTTGTGGGTGAAGAGGACCTCTCCCCTGACCTCGAAGGTCAGCGGCCGGTCCAGCTGCTGGGGGAGACCGGCGATCGAGCCGATGGCATGGCTCCAGTCCTCGCCCTGACGGCCGTCACCACGTCCGACGAGCTTGACCAGGCGACCGCTCTGGTACCGCGCGGCGACCGCGAAGCCGTCCAGCTTCACGTCCACGACATAGCCGCCGGTGACCGGGCCGCCCAGACGCCGCTGGAGCGACGCCTCCCAGGCCAGCAGCTTGGCGGGCGTGTTCACCTTGTCCAGGGACTGCATGGGCACCGTGTGCGGGACCTCACCCGCAGGGACCGCCCCGTCAGCGACCTTGCCGGAGGGGGAGTTCGCCGCCACGTCCTCCGGGTGGTTCTCCTCCCATGCCACCAGCTGGTCCCGCAGCCGGTCGAAGGTGGCGTCGTCCAGCGGGCTCTCGCCGGTCGCGTAGGCACCAGATGCCTTCTGGATGGTGGCCAGGGCCTGGCGGTAGGCGGCGGTGCTGCTGATCGTGGTCTCGATGACCGACATGGGCACGGACCTTTCTGGACGCGGTTCAGGACCCGTCCGGCAGTGCGGAGCCAGCGCCGCACGGATCGTCCGTGCGGCGCTGGCGGGTGGGGTTGACGGGCTGAGCCTGCGCCCCGGAACCGCGATGGTCCTCACGCTCGCGAATTTCGGCTCGAAGGCCCGCACCGCCACGGCCCACACGCGGGTGCCGGCGTTCTCGCCGGTTTCAGACGGGACAGCGCGTCAACGGCCGGCCCGGCGCCGCGCATCGCGGAGGATCTCGTCCCGCGCTGGATGCGCGTCCACCGCCGCCCGCAGCGCGGCCCACCAGGTACTCGCATACGATTCCCGCTCCGCGGCTTCCGTCAGGCGTTCTTCGGCCCTGGTCAGGCGGGAGGCGAGGGTTCTGCAGGTGCAGGCGGCGTCGGGGTCGTTGATCCGGGCTAGACACCCTGGTAGCAGGCACAGTGCCCCGTCCGGGTCGGTCCACCAGTAACAGCCCTGCGGAATCTGCTCAGCAGGAACAGCGATGGGTGCTTCTCGATCTCCGGGTCTTCTCATCGTGGTGGGGTGGCGGGGTCCAGGGCGGCAGCCAGTGTCGGTGCGAGCATGCTTGACCTTCCGTGTGGCAAAGGCTTCCGCCGGCCGACGGAGACCCATCGTGGCCTCGGTAGCGGACAGTCCCGCTCTGCAGAGCCGATTCGAGGCGCCGAGGGTTGTGGTCTGGGAGCGGTGCTCCCGCCCTACGCAAGGAACCGCAGCGCCGGGATGGGGCCGGCCGGGAGCCCGTCGCATCCCAGGGTCGACAAGAGCGTCTTCCTCTGCGGCGCGGGCGCCGAGCCCCTGGCTGCGCTGACAGTCCGGGGCCCGGCACGGAGGGTGTTCTACATGGGCTCGCTGATCTCGTCGAAGAACGTGGCGGCGCGCTCCAGCACGTCCTTCTGGGTTTCGCTCAGTTCGTCGTTGACGTCGCCGTGCGTGCCGAACAGCTCCACGGCGGTGTGGGCGAGAGCAGCCAGGTCCCAGCCGTTGAACGTCCCCAGAAGGGACGCCAGAACGTCCTCTCCGCCCCGTGCACGGGAGGCCCGTGCGCGCGTGGCTTGGCGGGTGCAGGGCTGCCCGATGCGGGCCTGGGCGCACTCCTCGGCATCCGCATGCGGCAGGCAGTCGGCGCAGGCCAGCGTGAAGGAGCCACAGACCACGTGCTCACCGCTGCGGCGAGCCGAGTGCCGCCACTGCGGCAGATGGCAGCGGGTGCACCGGCGCTGACAGAGGCGGCCAAGGCCGTCTCGGAGCGCGGCGAGGACGTGGGCCATCTCGTCGATGCTCAGCTCGAAGAACCTCACGTCCGCTGTGCCGTCGTCCCGGATCAGCAGCGAGTCCTCGTCTGAGGTGTCGGTGTACGAGCCCGGCGCGGCAGCTCGGGGCTCTTCGACATCACTGCCGTCGGCGTCGACCAGGACGAAGTGCTCGCCGCCGTGCAGGGCAGAAACGGCGGCGCTCCACAGTTCCCAGTGCAGGCCGTCGGCGCGAAGGGTGGCCCGCTCGGAGTGGGTGGTCACGAACACGCTCCCGCAGCCGGCACGCTCGAACGACAGGCCGGGCTGTTCCGCCGGACCGCCAGAGCGACTGACTTCAAGATCAGGAAAGGCGGCGGTCAGGTAGCGGGCGGCGTGCTGCTCGGCCCGTGAGAGTGAAGCTGCCCATACCTGCCGTGCTGCGGTTTCCGGGCAGTGGGAAGCGAAGGTGATGTTGTGCGGCATTGCGGGCTCCGGCGTGGTCGGGAAGTCGGACGCCGGAAGACTGCTGCCGGACCACGACGGAACCCCATCCGTCGCGAATCTCCGTGCCGATTGCACCAGGTACACGAGGCTGATGGCCAGCCAACTGAACTACCTCGTGACCTGCCACTGCTGGAGGAAGAACGGGTCCGAAGGGGCCGCGTCCCTCAGCGGATGACCATCGGCCGAGAGCTCGTCCCGGGAGACCAGCATCGGGACGGCGCGGGTGTCGCCACTGGACAAGTGAGGGCAGAACTCCAGCGCCAAGTCCTTGCACTTGGCGTGCAGCGCGGCTTGGAGCACCTGGCCCTCAGGGGTGGCCAGTACCCACGCCTCCTCGGGCAGCTCATCGCCGCACACCTGGCAGAGCCACCGGTTGTGCGCGAGGGCGCAGCGTGCCCCATCGAGGGCGAGCCATAAGACGTAGTCCGCGGTCCGGGGAGCGACCCAGGGCACCGGCAGGCCCTTGTGGACCGGGCGGGGCAGCCCGGGCGGGACCGAAGCAGCGAGCCCGGACTGTTGCAAAGCGCGCCAAATAGGGACTTCCATGCCCAGCGCTGAGCACTGGACGTTGCCGCAGACGAAGCGGCGGATCTCCACGTCGTACTGAAGCGGCTCAACGCACTCTGCGCAGGGTGGTGCAGGGAAGCTCACAACCCCATCCTCTCCGAAGGAACCTACGGGCGTCCTTATGGGACCCGAGCGGTCCATGGCCGACGATCACGGATTCTGGGATGGGGCGCAGCAGATCCGTGAGTGCCCGCGAGTCCTGCGACGGCCCGGCGCAGGCGGAGGGCGATACCGCAGGGGCACAGGCCCCTGGTCGTTGGACAGGCCGACGGCCAGGGGGTACGCCGCCGCCCGTCTGACGGTGACGGGCGGCGGAAGATCTCAGTCCAGGGTCTCCAGCCAGGCAATCAGCCCACGCTCGTACCGGTCACGGGCCGCGTCGGCGACGGCCCGCAGTGCGGCCAGACCCGGCACATGGGCGTCCACGGCGTCGCGCATGAAGCCCGGCATTACGGCGGCAAGCTGCTCCTTGGTCCGGCCGGCTGCCAGCCCGGGGCCCCGCCGCTGGGCACTGACGGCGAGCTCAGCGAGCTGCTCCGCCGTCATCGAGGTCTGCGCCGTGCTGACCGTGTCGCCCGGGTCCTTGTTCAGAATCTCGAGTGCGTGCGCCTGCCACAGCGTGACGCCGTGGCCCCGGAACTGGACCTTGCCGGATTCCCACCCGCAGGCACAGAGCAGACGAGTGTCGTCGTCGCTGTGGTGGTGCCAGTTCGGGATGTGCCTGCCCGATGTCCAAAGAGCCTGCGCATGCTCGGGGCACGCGTGACCGCTCAGCGGCCGGTGCTGGAGCCAGCCATCACTTGACCAGTCCTCGCGTTCTGGAGGCGCACCGGAGAGGGAGGCGATCATGTCGAACTGGCGGAGGCAGCCAGGTACCAAACACGAGCGTAGGGACACTCCACTGCGCTCCCACTCCTGGTGAGCGAGCAGCATTTCCTGTGCGAGTACGTCAACGACGGCGGAAGCCACCATGTCGGCCTCACCTCCTGATAGGCGGATCGGCTGCTGTGCCGAGGCCATCGCAAGAGCGTTGGGGCCGAGTCTGATGGTGATCGTACGGGCGGCTGCTGCGATGCGGGAGCGTAGCTCGTCGACGCGTTCCGGTTCGATGGGAGGCATCTGGTCTCCATTCTGGGGCGGGGTGCATGGTGGCCGGTGAACCGGCCATGTCCTGCGGCGCTCGGTGGGGCGTCGGGTTCACGACTTGCCCGGGCCCCACAGCGGCCGGGGGTCAGTGGGAGTGGCGCGAGGCGGTCACCAGCCAGGTGGGGGCGGCGGCTCCCACATCGATGGGAGCTCCTCCTCGCGGGTGTAGCTGGGATCGATGACGCCCAACGGGCAGTCCACGTCGCAGTACTGACCGGCTGCGGCGTGGCAGTAGCTGCATTCCTCATCGAGGAGTAGAGCCGTCTCGGCATTGTCGAAGCGGCGTTCGGCGTAAGGCATGGCGTTGAGGCCTCCTGACCTCTCAGTGGCCCGGGTAGACACTGTCGGTGCGGCGTCGCCGCCGTGTACTACGTCCGCAGGCACGACCCGGGCCGGCACCGGTCAGGACGGGGTGACGTCCGGCTGCGGATGGTCGGCATCGGGACCCGGGCAGGCACGGACGGTGCACCAGTGCGAGCCGGCGAAGGTGACACCGCCGTGTGTGACGATCGCGGCGGCCGCCAGCCCCCTCGCGAGCGCGTTGAACGCTTCGGCTGCCGCCCCTCGCTTCGGAGAGTGGAACTGGAGAACGTCGCCCTTGGAGCCGACGACGCTGGCCGACTCGCTGGCGATGGCTACGAGCACGTCAGTGGGACGGTCGCGGAGCTCGGCGATATGGAGGGGCACGGCAAGCCGCAGCGTTTCGAGAAGGGCGACGTTTCCTGCGGCTGCGTTCTGGGTTGACTCGGAGCGGCGGACGGGACGAGTGGGCATCGGCTTCCTCGGGCTGGGGGCGTTGAGGAGGCCGATGCTGCGTTCAGGAGGCTGAATCCATCACACCGTCGCGAATTTCCTGACCGTCGGGTCTGCAGGTATCAACTGGTGCTGTAGGGGTCGAGGTTGGAAAACGGTGACTGTCAGTGGGGCCTCATAGGGTCGAGGTACCGCGACTCTCTCCTGTCTTCCTCCCTTTGAGGGACAGCGATGAGCCTCATGCCGCGTCTGCGGATATGACCCTCGGCCTGCCATTTGAGCCCGGCCGCGGTCATTCGCCACCGCGAGGACACATCCGCTCTCTGAGCACCCAGGAAGGACCATGACTTTCCCCTTCGGACCGCCCATCGACCTCAGCGACCTGGCCAACTTCGTACAGGTGGACGCGCGCCTCCGCCGGTCGGCCTTCGTTGGCCGGGTCTCCACCAAGGACAACCAGAACCCCAGCAGCTCCATCCCCCGGCAGGTGGCCCTCGCCGCCCAATGCCTGGAAGAGGGGGAGGAGTTCGCGGCGTACTTCTGGGACGTCGAGTCCGGAATGCTCCCTACCGAGGCCCGGGGCCTCGCCCCCCAGGAGATGTACGACGCGCTGCGCGTCCCGACCCGCCGGGACGGTGGCCTCCAGGACCTTCTCGCCCACGCCGAGCCGATGGGCATCACCCACGTGCTAGCGGAGCGCGCCGACCGCGTCGCGCGGGCCATGCTGGCCAGTCTGACCGTGGAGCACGAGCTCCAGAAGTCCGGGATAGAGGTGGTGTACGCCAACGAACCGCAAGGCGGGACCGAGTCCGGCCGGCTGCGTACCCGCCGCTACGGACAGGTCGAGGCGGAGGTGTACCGGACGGTCATGCTGGAGATGTCCATGGGCGGGCAGTTCCAGCACGCCCTTGGCGGATGGAACCACGGCTACCCGCCGTACCCCTACATTGCGGTCGTCGACGAGAACGCACCGCCGCCGCCACGGGGCCGGTTCGGAGAGGCGCGGCCGAAGAAGAAGCTCGCCCCGCACCCGGACGCGCGACGCTTCGACGCCTCTCGGGAGCTGTGCCGCCTGCGGCGTGAGGAGCACCTGAAGTCGGGAGACATCATCTCGATTCTGTCGGCCGATCCGGAGCGGTACCCGATCGAGGGCCAATGGACGCACAACCTCGTCGAGGGCCTGATCGCAAACCCGAAGCTCACCGGCTATCAGGTCTACAACAGGAAGGCGTCCCGGACCGGGCAGCCAGGCTTGTCCCGGTGGAATCCGATCTCGAAGTGGGTGTGGTCGCCGGGCCCCGTGCATGAGCCCGTGGTGAGTCTCGCGGAGTGGAAGCAGGCCCAGGAGGTGACTGCCGGGCTCAGGGCGGGCGTGGAGGGCGTCCCGCTGCTGCGCATTCAGGCCGCCGCTCGTCGACAGGGCCTGACGGTCACGAAGGTCGACAGCACCAGCAGTCACACGCGGTACCGGATCGGCGCTCGGCAGGTCGTCCTGCCCACCCCCATCCCGGATGCGGTCGCTCAGCAGATCATCGAGGACCTGGAGCGTGCGGCGTGAGCGAGGCCATCGAGTGCCAGGCCAGCCGGCGCGGCCGTCTGTGGGTGGCGCACGAGCCCAAGCACGGCGTGTACGGGAGCGGGCGGACGCTGCGGCTGGTCCGCGCGAGCGTCGAGGATGGTCTCGCGCTCGTAGGCGTGACCGCCGAGGTGAAGATCATCCCAGTGACGCCGGAACTCGAGGAACTGCGTGACGCTGAGGATGCCCGCGCAACGGCCCTGGCCCAGGCCGTGAAGGCTCTGGCTCTGCGGCGGACATCCTTGAGCGACATCGCCCTGGCGACCGGAGCGTCCGTCAAGCAGGTGAAGCTGATCCTCGCCAGACCAGCCGAGGATCCGAGGGCGCACGCGGATCCCGCCTCCGTTCCGACGGGAATCCGCTCGCCGGCCGTCCTGCCGTGATGTGAGGAGAGCACGTCGTGGGCGATCGGTCCGGTCGGTCCTTCCTGGGTAGCGAAGCGTGATAGCCGACTGACCGGTCGCGGTGACGCTGTTCCTGCTGCTTGAGGGAGCCGATCGCCCGCCTCGCCCATGGCCGCTGGCTCTGAGACTTCGCGCGACCGGAAAGGCTACTCCAAAGGGACCACGTGGGCTGGGCGCCCCTGGCGCAGCTGGATAGTCGCAGCCGTCGCCAGGGCGGAGCTGACGAGCTTGGCGTGGCCGCCGATAGTGATCCGTGCATCATCCAGGGTCGCCAGCCGGCCGTCGATCAGAGTCCGGCGGCTGACCACCTCCACAGTGAACCCGCCGGGACTATGCTGCCGGGCCACGTAGCTTTCCGCACCGATGGTGCACTCCCAGGTTCCAGCCTCGGTCTCGGCCATGTCGACGAGAGTCCGGACCTGGTCCAGCGGACTCTGGACTGCCGGGTGGTTCTCGTCGACATGTTCCTCGAACGCCCGCCGTGCGAGCAGCGCGAATCGGTACCGGCCGACCTCGCCGCACAGCGGACACTCGAGCTTGTACCTGTCCGGGGCAGTGCACTCATCCTCGGTGATCTTCGGCTGTAGGCCGTTCACCGAGGGCTCGGATGCTCTCTGCTTGCGAGGTCGTGGGCTCACCGGCTCATCCCTGGTTCTCGGGTCGATGGCATTCGCATTCTGCCCATGAGGGAAGCGCCGCCGGACAGTTTCGACCCGCTGGTCTGGATGCCGGCCGGGGTGTGCACTGCTTCGCCAGCAGATCGTTTACCTGGACGGTGCTGAGCTTCCGCTCGAACGGGTGAGGCCGCGGGCGGCACGGCGACCTCACCTCGTAGGCCTGCGTATCACCCCGCGCTGGACCACCCGGGAAGAGCTTCCAGGCGGCGGCGCCGCTCGGCGGGCTGCTTGCCCTCGCGGACGAGGGCCTTCTGCTTCAGTAGCCAGCGGTAGAGGCCGACGCCGTCGATCGCTTCGTCGAAGGGGACCTTCAGGTGGCCGTGGTCGGCGGCCCAGTCGGCCAGGACCTCGAAGCTCGCCTCCCAGGCGGCAGCGTGGCCGTCCCACATCCATTCGGGCCGCTGTTCCAGAGTCTCCGCCTGACCGGCGGGCAGCGTCCCCCTGCGGTAAGCCGTCCGCTTCCGCGACACGGCGTTGCCGAGGGCGAATTGGATGCCGTCCTTGTTCACCTTGTACGGCTGTGGAACCCGAGCATGCCCGTGCTCGCTGATGAAGTCGTCGAGGTGCTTGAGAAGGAGCTCGAACTTCGCGTCGTGTACGTGCCACATCCAGCCGGGCAGGGCCTCGTAGTACGCGATCTCATCGGCGTCCATCAGCTTGTCGCGGTATCGGTTGCGAGCCAGCGTGACGAAGTTGTCCAGCCGGTAACCCGTGGGGGAGACGAAGCCCCGCGGCACCCTGGCGTGGCCCTTGACTGCGACGAACGCTTCCAGCTCCGTCCGCCCTTCCTCGCGCTTGGTGTCGGCAAGGCTCCACGTCCATCCAGGCTGCCCTGACAGCAGCTCCTCCCGGCGGGGCAGGAGCTTGCCAGCCGCGCGCAGAGACCTTTGACGAGCCGCCCAGGCCCCGAGGCTCCCGGCCTCGGTGGAAAAAGGCACAGCCGCGTGTCCGTGCTGCGCGACGTATCGCTCCAGCAGGCCGAGCCACCGGTACCAGTCCTCGGTGGTGTTCTCCAGGACGTGGACGCCCAAGGCCTGCACGAAGCGGGCCCCCACCGTCGCGCTGCCGTAGATCTTGACCTTCTCGGGCAGTATCGCCTGGGCGTCGATGCCGTCCGCCGTCGGCTCACTGCTCAGCCGACGGCGAGCGGCAGTAAGGGCAGCGTCCATGCGCTCGTCCTGATCGCGGAGCGCGGCCAGGACTCGCCACACATGCTGGAAGGCGCTGGCTTCCAGGACCGCCTGCGGATTCTCGCCCGGCGCGACGTAGACAGGGAGGAGGATCGTCGCCGGACGGTCGTGCTCGGGATGGAGCCTCAGCGCCCGGCCGACAGCCTGCACGATGTCTGTCTGGGAGGACTTCGGGTCGACCAGGCAGATGCCGTCGACGCTGGTGACGTCTACGCCCTCGGTCAGGGCACGGACGTTGTTGAGGACGACCCGTTCGTCCCCGGCGGGCGCGGCCAGCATGGCCAGCTGCTCAGCGCGCTTCCCTGCCGGGGTGGCGGCGTCCATGTGCAGAGAGGTGATCGTCACGCCTGCTGCTGCGGTGCCGATCGAGCCGAGGGAGGCAGAAAAGCGCTTGGAGCGGTCTACCCGGCTGTGGAAGGCGATCACGCTGCGCAGCTCACGTTCGCGCATGGCCCGCGCCAGGGCGATCTGAGCGGCCACCTTCGAGGAGTCCCCGGGGCCGGTCCGGGACGTCGCCTCCTTCTGGAGTGCGGCGTGCACGTCCTCGTCGGAGACCAGGACGATGGCCACCTCGTAGTCGGCCAGTAGGTTCCGCTGGATGGCGGCGCCGAACGTTAGCTCGTGAACCCGAGTGCCGTACTGCGCCTCGTCGTCCATCGAAATGACATCCGCCATGCCGTCCGCGCCCTCGTGAATGCGACTCGTGGCCGTAAGCGACAGACGGAACGCCGCCGGAATCCGGTCATTGTCGAGCACGACTGCGTAGGACTTTCCCGACGGTCCAGCGGTGTGGTGGGCCTCGTCCAGAACGATGAGGTCCAGCGGTGAGAGGGAACGTCCTGCGTACGCCTCGGCTATCCGCCCTACCGACTGATAGGTCGAGATCACCAGGCGTATCCGCCCGGCCTCCGCCGTATCGAGGAACGCGGCTACCCGCTCGGGGTCGACGGTCACCGGTACGTCCGCCCCGCCCACCGCGGAGTCCGAGCAGACGATGAGTGTGTCCAGGGTTCCGGGGAAGTCGGCTGCCCACCCGCGGTGCACCTGCTCGGCGAGTGCGAGGGTCGGCACTGCGACGAGTACCGAGTAGGCCGCCCGCCTTCGGGCCGTTTCACGTCCCACCAGGGACTTGCCCGTGCCGCACGCCATCACAACCAGTGCGCGGTCCCCAGCGGTCCGCATGATGGCGTGCAGCGCCTCCTCCTGATGAGGGCGTGGGGTGAAGCGGAACGCACTTCCAGAAGAGGAAGCGCGGGACCGGCTGGCATACATGCGGGCTCCGTGGGCGGGGTGATCTGAGTAAGGGAGCCGATGGTGCGCCGGGTGCATGAGGCGGCCAGAGTTTCCGCGAATTCCGGCCGAGCAGGGCCGCCAGATGAGCAAGTGAACTGAAGGCGTTGTCCGACGTGACAGACGGACAACGGGGCCAGCCGCGCAGTGTGGTGTTCATGGGTGCAGGTTCGTCTCAGCGCTTCTACCGTTGGCCTCATGAATGGAAATGTCGAGCCGTTCGGGGATTCCGGGTCCTCGCTGAACGCCGTGGAAGTTGAGACCGCCGACGGGATATGGATGCTGATCTACGGCGACGGCCCCGACTTCACCACCATGGACACCGCGTTCGTTCCAGCCGCGCTGATTGAGCGACGCGGGGACGTGACCTAGCGGCTGGCGTCAGTAGCCGGCCAGCCGCACCGGGCAGCGGAAACTGCACTCGCCTTCCATGACCGGCCGGCACGTCCTGGCCGCAATCGGCAGGGCCCAGGAGCGCGTCCTGGGCCCTGCCGGTGAATGACGGATCAGCACCCAGCTCGCAGCGGGGTGAAAGCGAGCTTGTCGCCCTCCGCGGCGGCGGCGGCCTTGGCGTACGTCGCGGAGTCCACCTCGTACCAGACGTCGTCCCTGCCTGTGTTGCCGTCGACGTCGTCGAGTTCGACGCACCACCGCGCGTGCCGGACGACCCGGTCATAGGTCTCCGTGCCCTGCTGCACCTTCCGGCAGGTCCGGGTCGGTTCGGTCGTGTACCAGGTGCGCGTCTTCCCCTTCGTCGTAGAGGTGTGCTTGACCCGCTTGGTACCGGTAGTGCACTGCTCGACCATCCGGGGGCGAGTGTCGGTCACGGTCTTCTTCGTGACGATCCGAAGGTCATCGCGCGCACCGGAGACAGTGCTGTCCTTGGAGCCACCGCAGGCGCTGAGCGCGCAGGCGAGAAGGGCGACGCCAGCTGCCATCCGAGCGGCCATACGGACGGGACGCGACATCGGCTTCGACTTCCCGGTGGTAGCGGTAGAGGAACGGATTGATATGGGCACGAACAACTGCTCCTGTCTCCACAAGTGGTTGGGGGGTGCGCTGCACTTGGCCGGCGCTTACGGAGCAGAGGGTCCTCGACGAATGCGGTGGTACCGAGTTCTGGCGAATCCCCCTCGGCACTTTGAGGTTGGAGCCATGCCAACCACCTACCGGGCGGACAGGAATGCCTCGGAGCCCAGAAGAAGCGTGGCCCGTGGACCTTGCTCATATGCGCTGCTGAACCGAGATGCCCGGCACCCGGTTCTCGTCGGAATGGACGCTGGAGCCGCACCTCCCGTAGCCGAGCCTCACGGCGCCGCACCTGCAGGAAGGTGAGACCTCGTCCAGCGAGGGTGGGAAGAAGTCGGCCCAGGCCAGCATCGAGGCAGTCCACCGGTCCTCGAGTAGCGCCAAAGCCTCACCCTTGGTAGCCGGACGTCCTTCGCGTCTTCCGGTGACGACGTACGCCAACCCCTGGCGGGCGACATCCACGAGCATCTCGCGCTGCTGGCAGGACCGGCCAGGGGGAATGTCTGCGGCCAAGCTCAGACTTCGGTACCCCTCCATGAGGTAGGGGCGCTCCGCAACCTCGCATGAGTCCAGTGCGGCAAGCAGGTCGTCGGCGAGCTGGTTGATGTGCAGGGTGGTGAACGAGCCGGCGGCGCCCGCGGTGTGCGTCGCGCGAGCGTCGAAGATCAGGCAGGCCCGCTTCAGGAGATCGTTGAGTGCCTCATCGTCTATCACGCCGCGAACTTAGGCCCAGAAGCGGACAACCGTAGTTGCCGAGCCTCACCGCTGGGTGCCCAGAACGCTGACTGCAGTGCTCGGCAGAAAGGTACGGCCCACCAGAGGAGGGAGAGGGCCGGTTTCTAACCGGGGCAATACCGTCGTCGCCGGCGGGGTGCTGGAGGCCAGCTCAGACGGAACGTCCGAGGCGTCTGGTGGCTGGGCAAGCCACCAGACGCCTCGATAACGCCTTCCACCCGAGGGCGGAGCACGCCGCGAGCAGCGTGCTCTGCTCCCTCAGCGGTTGCTGGGGGACCGCTACTTGTACGCGTTGCGCGGCCCCGCGTCCATGTCGATGGCCACCACCTCGGCCTTCTTCATCAGACCTCGGCGCACGAGGCTGACGAGCGGCCGGTCCTCGCACCCCGGCGCGGAGTAGTGCTCCAGCGCGTGGACGCTCACCCCGTCCGGGGTGTTCTCCAGCATGCCCGGCACGCACGTGTAGATGCGGCTGTTGTTGTTGGCGTTCTCAGCCGTGATGACGACCCGGTCGCCGAGGCCGTTGTCGAGTTCCATGGAGACGCGGTACTCGAAGAAGGACCCGGTGCCGTTCGACTGAGCGGAGTAGGCGACTGGGATCACGGCGCGTATCGAGTCGTCCAGGGCGATCTCGATGATCTCCTCGGCAACTCCGACCGTCTGGCGGCCGACGTCGCCGAGATGCTTCACCGCCCCGTCGGCTGTGGCGAGCTGGGCGGGTACTCCCTCCGCGGGGAAGGTAGCGACGGTCTCGACTCGGCCGTCTGCGTAGACGACGAGGGCGTACAGGTCGTAGTCCGTTCGGCTGTCCCACCAGCACCGCACCCGGATGCTGGAGGACTTGGTCATGCGGGCGGGCGCAGAGCCCTTGGTCATGTTGATGGTGCTCACTGCTGGTGGCGCTCCTTATCGCGTCGTCTTCGGACGTCGCCAAGGTGAGGCCGTTGATGGCCAAAGCACTTCTCCACGCGAATTCGCGTTGGCGCGGTCCACCGCCGGCAGGGGGCGCACGTGGTCCTGCGGACCCTGCCGGCGGACAGGCGGTCAGCGGTGTAGGCGGTCGAAGGCCCTCGGCACCCGCAGGGGGCGGGTGCCCGGACGTGCCACCGATTGGTGGCTGGTCTGTGCGGCGTCAGTCGGCCGGCACCCGCGGAGCCGTAGGACCGTCAGCTGGTCAGACCGTCGGCGAGGCGCTGTAGTCGTAGTTCAGGTAGCCCTTGCCGTCGTTGCGCCATTCGAGCTTCAGCTGTCCGTCGACGTACGCCTTCGCGCTCCCGACCGGGTAGCTGATCGTCGGCGTGGTGTAGCTGTTGTTGTAGTTGCCCCAGTAGTCGGAGTTCTCCAGCTTGGCTTCGATCCCGTAGTAGTTGCCGCTGCGGACAACCGGATCGGTGCCGGCGACGGACTTCGCTATCCAGATCCGCAGGTATGCGCCGTTGAAGATCGACGTGTCGTCGACCTCTCCAACGGGGCCGTCCCAGGAGGCCTTCGCGTAGCTGTACACCGTCGAGCCGGAGCGGGCGGAGCAGAGACTGATCTTGATGTCCCAGTTGTCCGCCCACGGGCCGGAGTAGGCCGGGTTGTCGATGGACTTCGTGCTGGTGGTGCACTTGTAGGAGAGCGCCGACGCCGGCGAAGCGGCGAGAAGCGAGGTGCCGGCGAGTGCGGCGAACGTGAGCGCGGCGGCGGTCCCACGGCGGGCGTTCGAGGAGAGGTTGCGCAACTGAAGTCAGCTCCAAAGTGATGTAAGCCGCATACCGGGCGGCGGGTGGGTGTGACGAGTCATGCCGACCTGCGCACGGCAGTCAGCGGGGTGGGGGAGAAGGGGTGTCTGGCCTGCTGGTCGGAGTCCTGGCATCGGCAGGCACGCTGGTCCGGCGGCGGATGAGCGCCGCCGCTACAGCGCTGTGGCTGACGTGTCAGCCGTTCCGGACAGAGCTGTCAGACGGCACTGGTGGGCTGGGGCCACCGGTACAGGTGCATGAGCTGCTCCAGGACCGGGGACGAACCGATCCCCAGAAGGACGCAGGCTTCCAGTCCATCCGTGAAGGATGCTCCCGGATGGCTCGTTGCCTTTTCCAGGCGCTGCTGCGTGGTAACTCCGATCAGTCCGCCGCCGACGATGTACTGCCAGAGCTCGGCGTACTGGTCCGCAAGCAGCACCAGGTCCGCCGATCCCCTGGCCGGGTGGGGGCCGGGGAACCCGAGCTTCAGCTTGACCAGCGGACTAGTGCCGCTCATCCCCGACCAGGAGGTGGCCACCGGCATACGCTCGTGCAGAGCGACCGACCCCATCTCGTCCAGCAGCTCGAAAGCGGTCCGAAGCTGCGGTGCCGGCCCGAACGTGCGCTCGTCGTCATGGACGTAGACAACGAACACCGGGCTCAGACCGGGCCCATCGCCCTCGGGGAACATCACCCCGGCGCCGTCCGCGAACACGCCGCCGGCCAGGAAATCCTGGCGCTGCCGCTCCTCGTCGGCGGGCGAGAACACGGCCGCCCGGGCGATCCGACCCGCTGGAGCCTGAAAGGACGGCCCCGGTTCCTGACCCCTGCGACTCCTGCGCGCCGCACGCTCGGCACGGCGTCGCTCCTCACGGTTCACTGACTTCTCCGTTCGTCGTCTGTCAGCACGCAAGGTCTCAGCAGATGCGGACACGGCATCAGAAGTCGTTCACGCAGCGGTCAAGACAGCTCGGTCGCGGACGCGCCACATTTGATGGCTGGCGCCCGGTGCCCGGGAGGCACCGATGGCGGACGGCAAGCCGATCCGTCTGCTCGGGAGGGAACCGACATGAGCCCGTCGCGTCGGCCCCTGCGGCGACGAGTCCGCGGCGACCTGAATCGACAGCGGCTGCTGCCCGGCGCCTTCGCCATGAAACGGCAGGAGCGCCTGCCACGGACTCGTGATGCTTAGGGTTCAGCAGAAGACGGCTGGGACGTCCTCTTCGGCGCAGAGCGTGAGGAGGTCAACGAACTCCCGCCCGACGCGCCCGTTGTAGCCGTCCGGACCCCACAGGAGGCCCTCGGGGTCACTGCGGCCGAGTTCGGCGAGTGCTTCGCTCAGCGCCGGGGCAAGCTCGCGCGCCTGCTCGGGCGTCAGCTCACCGCGGTCGTCGTCGTGGTCCAGAAGGTGACGCAAGGGACTGGTCACGCTGCTCCATCGACGGCCGCCGCCGTAGCCGTGCATCTGAGAGAGGTTGATGCCGATGTGGCTGGCGATCCCGCGGCGGAAGAGACTGAAGCCCGCGTACGACCACTGCGGCAACGGATCACTGGGCAGCGGTCCGTTCGGTCGGCCTGCTCGGATGGAAAGCCCCACGTCGTTCTCCTAGTCGTCCGGTGTGAGAGGAAGCAGGGGCGATGGTGCGGGTGTGGGGGGACGGAACGGCAGCGACGGCGAATCTGAAGGCGTGGCCCTCTCGTGGTCCTGTGTCGTCGACCATGACGCGCAGGACAGCCGCCCCCGCAGATCAGGGACGGACGCCGCGTGCGGGGAGGCCGGTACTCCCCGGTGCCCGACGCCTACGTCGGGCACCGGGGAGTAACACCGGGTCAGGGAAGGCACAGCCCCGTGTGGTCGACAGACTGCGCGCACCCGTCCGCGCACTGGTGCCCAGCGGCTGCCTGAGCGGTTCTCATCGCCTCGTGACAGTCGGGGCAAAGGGCCGGGGCCCCGGGCCAGTCGGTGGCCCGGGCGAGGAACGCCACCGTGCCGCAGCGCTGGCAGACGTCGCCGCTGGTGCGCAGCCACGAGGTGTGCAGATACGTGTAGACGGTGTCCGGCGGCGGAGTGCCGAGGGTGCGAATGTGTGCGCTCTGGCTGAGGACGCTCAGTTTGTCGGCGGGGACGATGACGTGGCGCAGGCGGCGGTCACCAAGGACGCCCACCCAGGTCAGTTCTGAGGCGCCGAGCGCGGCGAGCGCGTCCTCGGTGCCCTGCATGCTGCCGGGGTAGATGACAGCGGCCTCGGTCAACCGGGGCGCGTACAGCGCCCCGTTGGAGGTCCGCCAGATTCCGCGTTCATCACGCCAGAAGGTCGGCTCCCGTCCGCTGGTCAGGCAGTCGTCCACCCAGCCGGCCACAATGAACTGCATAACGCTGGCTGGTAGCCCACGGCTGCCGCTGCGCCTGGTGCCGTCAGTGATCAGGTCGTGGGCGACTCCCCACACGCGGCGGCGTGCTTGATGCTCGGCTGCGACGCTGAAGTCACCGTCCTCGAGGCCGTAGGCGGCGGCATACGCCGCTTCCCAGTTGATCGCCGCAGCACCGTCGGAGAGCTGATCGAGCGCCGCCAGCAACTGCTCCGGTAGGAGATCTGCATCGAGCAGGGCGGCCGCGTCCTCTTCGCTGATGCCCAGGGCATCGTGGGCCGCATCGATGATGGGGCGGCCCGCGTGGCCGATGTTGGGCAGGTGGGCAGTGATCCAGGCTTGAGGATCTTGCGGGGTGGGGTGGGCGGTGAGCTGGTCGCGGAGGCGACGAGCGAGGTCGTTGTCTGGCATGACCGCAAGAAACCGCGCTCCACGGCAGTGCGTCGCGCCATCGCGAATCCTGGAACGGGTAGGTCACCGAATCCGGCGGGCCGGCCACCGGGCCGGTCGCGGGTAGCCGCGCACCGCGGAACAGGAGCGTGCCAGCAACTTCCATGCGCCCGCGTCCTGTCGTACTCCCCGGCACGGGTTCCGGCCCGCACCGTCCTGAGTGCGGCGTATGACGGCGTCGCTGCAGTCCGTCTGCCACTGCCCCACGAGCAACACCGCCCCGACGAAGCCAGCACTCGTGCCCGAGACCGGAATCGTGCCGCTCACCGGGAGAGTGAGCATGCTCCCGGGCGCCAGCTGGCGCCCGGGAGATTGTTCGAGCAGAGAGAGGAAGACGACGTGTTGGGCAGCCGTACGTGGATTACCGGACTGGCGCGCAAGAAGCTGGGCGCCGACTTGAGGCGGGCGTACGACAAAGGAGCTTCGATCCGGACCCTGGCCGAGGGCTGCGGACGCTCCTACGGCTTCGTTCACCTCCTGCTTACCGAGGCCGGGACGACCCTGCGCCCTCGGGGCGGAGACACCCGAGGCCGACCCGTCGCCTGATGAGGAGGCCGTGCGGTGGAGTGCCCAGGTGGAGCAGCCCGCCCGTGTTACGCGCCGTTCTCGGGAATCAAGCCTGGAGGAGCGCCGGCGGTCCTGGCGAGCGAGGTGCAACCCGATGCGCCTCGGAGCCACGCGTCCGCATCAGGCGCGGGCAAGCACACCACGTCGGTAAGGCCGGACAGTTCGACATCGCGAAGATGGGTTTCCCACACCTGACGGCATGCGATAGCGACTGCGACCACATCGGCCGGCAGGTCTGGGCTGGGGCGGAACCACAGGCGCGCGAAGTACATCACCAGATCGGCGGCCGCACCGGCCATGCCTTGGCGCTCTCCTATCTCAGCAGCCCATGAAGCGATGTCCTTCGGAACGGTGCTTCTCCCGACGACGGCGGCCGCGGGGCCGGGCAGGTGGACCACGGTGTCGGCGAGGCGCTGGCCGAGATTGCCCACGTCGGTTCCCGGCACCGTGCTGGCGGTGACGAGCAGCAGGGCCTCAGCCGGGGCGGTCGCTTCCATGGCCGCAACCCTAGGGCCCTGCTGCGGGCCACATGGCCTCAATGCGCAGTTCGGGCCGGAGGACCTACGGCTTCTTCTCGGCGATCTCCCGGGCGTGCTGCATCTCCTGGCCGGTGTGGGGCGTGCCGCCGCCGTTGACGAGCAGGTACATGGCGGCCTCGTCATGGATCGTTCCGGCCGTCCGGAACTCGGCGACTTGGAACTGAGCGCGGCGGTCGAACTTGAGCCGCCTAGGCTGGCTCAGCCCGCCATAGCGGACGTAGGGGCCATCCTCGGTGAGCTCGGTCTGCTCCACGACCGCCGGGTCGAACCAGGAGGCGGGAACAGCGAACTGATCGGTGAACCACAGCTTCGCTGTCAGGATCCGCTGCTTCCCGTCGACGGCCGCCCATACCGCCGCCCCGGCCTTGTACACGTCTTCCGTGGCTGCGGCCCAGTTCGGGTTGTCGCGATCGCTGATGATGATCACGCCAGCGGGCAGGCCGATCATCCAGGAACGGACGAGTGCCACTCGCTGGTCCTCCGTCCAGACACTGCCCCGCTGGTAGGGAGGGTCCACGTCGAGCTGCCCTTCCTCGACCTGGCGAACGAGGTCGTGAGCCCCGCGGGCCCTCGGGTTCAGGGTGGTGTGCTCGATGTGGGTGGGCGTCTGCCGAGTCATGGGGATGAGGTTCCTTCGCTCTGAGGGACGGGGTACTCGGAGGGAGTGAAGCGTCCTTGCCGACCGGGCCGGAGCAGCGGCGAATCCTGCCTCCCGCTATCCCTTGATCCGGTAGTCACCGTCCTCGATCAGGCCCTCGTGTGCGAGCCCGTTCAGCAGCACCTGCGGGCGGGGAGCGGGGCCCCCTCGGGCCATCCACAGGCGGGTGGTCTTGGCGTCGTGCAGGTTGCCGTGGACCTGGAACTCGCCGCCGGCGGCCGTGCGGGCGTCGTAAGTGCGGCCGGACAGTGCCGCTACAGTCCGGTCCAGGTCGTGCGGGAGGAGGACTCGCAGGGTGATCGTCTCGTAGGGAAGCTGGGGCATGGCTGCTCTCCGATCGGTCCGCTCGGGACAGAAAGGTGCAGGCTCGGGGGAGCCGGGCACCTACGAAGCGCTGCCGCGGCTGGTCCGCGGTGGACGCTGTCCTGGTGGTCAAGACGAGCGCAGCCTGCCTCGTGAAGCGGACAGCCTCCGGAAGCACGTGGACGCCGCTGTGCGAACCTCCGCAGGTTGACGGTCGAGGGGCAGAAGCGGGAAGCCACGCATCGCGGGAACGACGACGGTCAGGCGGTGCGCTCGGTGAGGCTTACGGCATACGAGGGCAGTCCCTGGCGAAGGATGGTCGTGTTCGCCCCTTCCCAGAACTTGACCGGATCGAGGGTCAGAACCGCATCCGTCCCGCGCAGCGCCCGCTGCTCCCGGCAGAAGCGGTCAGAGAGCGGGACTCCGAAGTAGGCCGTGGCCCACCCGTCTGGCAGCGCCGGATCGGCCACCCTGCCTTCGGCCGTCAGGCGCCATGCTCGAAGCCGCTGAACGGGATCTCCGACGGAACGAGCACGAAGCCTTCCACGTACGTCCACCCGGCCTCCTCGGCCCACCGGCGGGCGACGTGAAAGCAGCGCCTGGGATGCTGGGCGTCCGGCATGGGCCAGGCAGCCGGCTCGTATGCCTGCCCGTGGTGGACGACGAGCTCCGCGAAGCTGGTGTAGACCCATGATTCGTCCCCGAGCGGCAGCTGTCGGTAGCGGGCTATCCACTCCTGGAGCGTGTCAGACGCCGCAGTGCTCGACTGGTTGGCATCGGCGGTCACCCGGCACCGCCCGAACGCCGGTTCTGCTTGCCCTCGGCAGCCACGTCCCCTCCTGGCAGCGTCTCGTTGTCTGCGCACATTTGCGACCGGCCCCGAAGAATCGGGGCGAGCGTCGGGTCGCCCTCCGCGACACCGTTGGCCACGGCCATCTCCGCGTAGTCGTCGTACAACTCGACCCCGGCAGGCAACGTCGGCACCTGAATGAGCCCGGCCTCCAGCAGTTTCAGCACCTGCTGGTTCCCCGAGGCGCCGCGCAGCAGCCACCCAGCACAAACCCGCGGCGCTTCAGCAGACGAGGAGTGGCAGCCGAATCGGCGGTCACTGTCCGGGTAGGACGTCGGAGCTGAAAGACGGAAGGCCTCCGCGGGAAAAGCGCCCGGAACCGCGTCCCGCCGCCAGGGGCACCGCTCCGTACCCGCGCAGGGGCTGCGCTGAGCGACCGGCGGCCCTTGGTAATCCACTGACGTCACGCCCCAGACCGGGCCCGCCGGCCGCTGCTGGGTGACCGTGCCCCCCTTTCGACTGCTCGGAAGCCCAGGGGCAGCCTCGCCGTCGTGCTCAGGATCTGTGATCAACGGTTGCCCGGACGCCAGGGTCGCATTCAACGCCTCCAGGACCTCGTCGACCGACAGACCGCGAGCGTTGGCCAGCCTGGCCAGGTGCGCGCGGACTCGTTGATCGTGCTCGGCCTCGTCGTCGAGCGGCTGCTCAGGACTGAGGAGGGTGCGGTCTGCCTCAAGGGCCATGGCTAACGACTCCTGGAGTGGTCGAAGAGGGGAGGATCGCACAGGAGCGTGGATCGCGGATCGTGGGCCCAGTCTGATCTCGAGCGCTCTCGACGCCGAGGCCTGGCGAAATCCTCTCGGCCGTCGGGTCGACGGGGTTACCGGTGGAGTTGCAGAACTGTGCCCGGGGCAGTCCGTTCAACATCCGGAAGCGCCTGGTCATCCGTCGTAGGTGAGATGGAACCGCCAGGTCAGTCCTGAGCCCCCCGAGCCGGGCGCTGGCGCGAGCACAGGCTGGCCCCGTACGAGTAGATGCCGGGCGACCACACTGAGTTCGGAGGACACGATGCTCTGATGCAGGGCGTGCAGGATTCTCGACCGGTCATCCTCGGCGCCGGGGGAGGAGGCTGCAGTCACATCGGCCCAGGAGAACCGAGTAGCTGGGGCGTCACCTGGGCCTTCCACCGTGATGCCGGAATCGTCGGCGTCGAGCCTCTGGCCGGGCAGGGTCCCGATGTCGGTCAGGTACGGCTTCCAGCCGCCGGCCGGTACTGCAACGGCTCCCGGCGTACGTGCCGTGCCGTTCTGGTGGTCGTACGCGAGCCACAGCACCACTGCTCCGTTGCCGTCCGGGCCGTTCTCTTCGTCAGCCGGGAAGCCAGGATCGGAACGGTGCGGCGGAAAGACCTGCTTCCTGCGGTAGGTGAACCATTCGCCCACCTCGTGGACGGCGAGCGTGCCGATGGCGTAGTGAGCCTGAGCGACCGCGAGCGCCAGGATCTCCTCGTCACTGGCCCCGGCGGCGCAGGCGGCCACCAGCATGTCGTCCGCCCAGTAGTGGAACCAGCGCAACTGGATCTTGCCCCGGTCAGGGTCTGTGACGTCGGGAGCCATGAACAGAACCCGCGGGTTGAACGATTCCGGACTCTCCCCAGCAGCCGACCACGTCAGGCGAATGTCGCGGTAGTCGTACGAGATGTCCGCCAACAGCCGGGTGAGGCGCCCGCCATGCTCCTCCACTGCTGTGTTCCGACAGGACTGGCATAGAACCTCTTCGAAGACCCAGCGCGACACACCGCACACACAACTCCCCGCGTCACGAGCGATCGGCGGCACGTACGGCACCAGCGACAGCATGAAGAATCTCCCGAACAGGTCTCGGCCCACGCCGCATCCGATGACCGGAGCAGCGCAGTCAGTCTGAACGGTCCTCCCGCTGGTGTCCCAACCACCGCGAGACCGGGCAGCACCCATGAGTGGAGGCTTGTCGGCGAGGACTGCGTGGACGGCGAAGGAAGTGCTCGACGAGGGTGTCCGGTTCACGGCCCACCATCCCGTCATGCGACAGCCAATCCACCCCGCACCAAGCTCTCCAGCCCCCGATCCGCGTGCCAGCGGTCCCGCTCGCGGACACTGCCGGCATGCCCAGCCGTCAGCACCAGCTCGAGCGGCCGTACTCGCACCACACCAGGACCCGCCGTGTGCCGGTGACGGAGCGCGGCCGCATGGCCGAGAGCACGGAGGCCGCAGGTGACAACCACCGCGACCTCCACGGCCCGCGTGGCCCCTTCGACGAAGCGGTCTCGGCTGCTCCTGATCGGATACTTCGCCACTCTGGGCGTGGTCATGGCCGTATGGGGCGCCCGGATGCCCGCCGTTCGCGCCGCTGCTGATCTCCAGTCCGGTGGCCTAGCCGTAGTTCTTCTCTCGGCCGCTGCCGGGATGGTGGGAGGCCTCCTGATCGGCGGCCGCATCGCTGACCGGCTCGGATCATCCCGCCTGCTGGTCCTTCCCGCTGTTGGCTTCGGCTTCTCCCTGGTCCTCTTGGGGCAGGGGCGCTCGCTCCTCACGCTGTCGCTCGCCGCCGCGGTGTTCGGGGCCTTCCACGGACTGCTCGATGTCGGAGCCAACGCCTCTGCAGTCACGTGCGAACGGGCTTACGAGCGTCCGATCATGTCCGGGTTCCACTGTGCCTACAGCGCCGGCGCGCTCCTCGGAGCCGCGCTGACAGCGGTGACCGCATGGCTGCCGCACGACCTGCTGTTCGCTGCTGTCGGCATCCTGGTCTCCCTGGCGGCGGTCACCTCCGGCCGCACGGTCCGGGCTGCAGGCCACCTCGACGCCCCCGCCGGCGCGTCACCCGACGATGAAGACGAAGCCGCGCTTCCCCGGCGCAGCCTGTGGCTTCTGGGTGCCCTCGCGGCGGCCTGCCTGCTCTGTGAAGGCGCCGCCGTCGACTGGTCCGCCGTACACATCAAGGACCTGGGTGGATCGGAAACCCTCGCCGCCGCCGCCTTCGCGGTCTACAGCGCTGCGATGGCGGTTGGGCGGCTGTGCGGGGACAGGATGCTGGCCCGTTACGGGCACGTCACCGTGGTCAGAATCGGTGCCGGACTCGGAGCCGTAGGCCTGGCGATCGGGGTGGCCTCCAACTCGATTCCGATAGCCATGGCCGGATGGGCCGCAGTGGGGCTGGGGCTGTCTACCGCCGTCCCCTCCTTGATTTCCGCCGCCGGCCGCGGAGGGCCACGTGCTGTCGGCACGGTCGCGGCCACCGGATATCTCGGTCTCCTCGCGGGGCCGGCCTTGATCGGCGCGCTCGCCTCCTGGACCTCTCTGCCGACTGCCCTCTACCTCCCCGTGCTCATGGCCGTCGTCATGGCGGCCACGACCCGCCGTGCACTGAGACCCTGAAGGCGGGCACCGTTCCCTTCGTGCCCGGACAGGTCCGAGTCGGCGCCCAAGACGCGCCCCACGATGAAGCGGCCGCCCCTGTGTCGGGGCGGCCGCGTCTCGCGGGGTGATCGGCATATCCGTTGCAGCGGTTCTGGCCGATCTGTTCTGTCGCGCTCGGCGTGCGGCGCCGGATGGGTGTTACTGGGAAACCTCGTAGGTGTAGGTCGTCCCGCCCTGGGTCCGAAGAGGCTTGCCCTCCGGTCCTTTCGTCACCTCCGGGAACAGGTCCTCTCGGTGCTCGTGGTACTTGAGCTCGGTGTCCTGCATGTCATGGTGCAGACGCGGATTCATGCACGTCATGCGCCGGTGCGGCGGCACCTTCCAGCGGTACTTCCACTCCACCTTCCGTCGACCGTCGGAGGCCGCCGCGTCCCGGTCAGCTTCGGCCTTGGCCGGTCGACGGGCGCGGGTGAGGTCGACGACGTGCACGACGCCGTCACCGACGGCCGGTCCCAGGCCTGACTGCCGCGCCTTCGCCTTCGCCTTCTTCCGCGCCGAGGGCGGCAGCACGTTGTGACGCTTGATGTCGACGAGCTGGGTCACCCCTGTGCGCTGCTGCATCATCTGCCATGCGGTGTAGAGCACACTGGCCCAGTCGTGAGGGCCTGGCTGGGGCTGTTCCTCGAAGCGCTCCCCGATCGGCAGCAGCGCCTCATCATGCCATCGCAGAGGCCCCCACAGGTCGGTGTACTCGCGGGAGAACAGTGCGTCGCGGGCCCGGGCCATCGCGGCCGTCACCGGCACCCCGTTCATCATGGCGACCGGAGCCTCGTCGGGAAGGTCCGGGATGTCGCCCGGCCGCGCGGAGTAGAAGGTGACCCATATCGCCTGCATCGTCTGAGGAAGGCGGGCGGGTTCCCCGGTTTCTTCCCGGCAAAGCCACGCGATGGGATGCTCGGGGCCGAGGTGTTCCATCTGCTCGCGACCCCACAGGGACCAGGAAGCGGCGACGATCGGGGTGTGCAGCTCCACCACGCGGCCGTCAGCCGCCATCACGGGCTCGGAGTGGTGGCCGATCGGATCAGCGAACACGATCAAGCCTGAAGGGCTGGGGAGCCGAGTCGCGGTGATCTTCTCCTTCGGAGGTGACCCGGCCGCCGCTGCTACGGCCATGCCGGTGGCGTTCGACCCGAAGGAGTAGGTGCGAGCCTGCTCCAGCCGCAGGGACTCCTGGCTGGCCAGCACCTTCGCCGCCCAATCGGCGGTATCGCAGGCGCCCAGGTTCGGCACATCCGGGACGGGAAGGACGGACCAGCCACCCTGGCGGATGGCCATGCCCAGTTCCTCAAGGCAGATGTTCGAGCGGGTGAAGCGTTCCTGGCGCTGCAGCCAAGTGGGAAGCAGGGCAGGCTGAGGCGGCGTCCAACGTGCTCCGTAAGCCTGCCTGACCGTCCCCGTGCTCATGTCGCTCCCCGTGATCCCCGGCCGCGCTCTCCACCGGCGCGGTCTCGTTGGAGCGCACTGAACAGGGAAGAAGCGGACCGGGGCATACTTCGGCGAATCGGCGTCGCAGGGGGGAAGGCGACTGTCCTCTGTGACGCCGCGGCTGGACTGGACAGGGCACGAGCCTGTACGAGTGACGAGCCGACCGGTCAGACCGCAGCCTTGGCGGCGCGGTGCGCACGGACCCGACACGTCGTCGAGCAGAAGCGGGCAGGGCGTCCAGGACCGGGGCGCAGCGGGAACGGTTGCCCGCACCCGGGGCCCTCACAGAGGATTTCGTTCCGGATTTCGTTACGCAGCTCGGCCAGCGCTGGCAGAGCCGCAGCCCCTGATCGCGACTGCTCCCACAAGATCCGTGCGACCTGATCTGTGCCTCGATCCCTGCGCGGACGTGAGGGGGTGCCCCATCCTGCACGGGGCCGAAGCGCCGCAACCTGCTTCCAGCCGACGGCACGCAGACTGGCGCCCGACTCGCCGTCCTGGGTGTAGGTGATGAGCCGTAGGTAGCCGGCAGCCGACGCGGTACGCCATGCGGCCCCGTACAGGGTGCTGCAGGCGTTGGGAGTGCCATCGGTAGCCACTCGGGTCACTTCAAGCTGCCACCCGTCATCGAAACAACGGGCCACAGGGCGGCCCACAATCGCAGCGCCACGAAGCGTTCCAGCGTCGTCGAGTACACCGAGGCTGAACTTGTGGCCGGTCGGCCGTTTGTGATGCCGGTGAAGCCTGTCAACAGCCTCGGCTGCATCACGGAAGGCGAGCGGGATGATCGTGAGCTTCGACTGACGGCCGGGTGCCGGGGGTTCGGCACGTCCGGGGCTGACCGTGCGTGACACGCCCTGGAGCGTTTGCAGGGGACTGTTGAGTTCGACCAATGACATGGCCTGCACGGAACAACGACAAGGCCGTCGGAGCCCCGCCGCGGCGAATCTCGTGTGAACCGAGTCGCCCAGAGCCAGAGGGTGCCTCCTCCTTGACCGGACAGGGGGACGCCGCTCGGGCACAGCGGCCGGGTCATGCCTCCAGCATGGCCTCGGGCGCCGCGGCGAGTGCGCGGCAGCGGGCGGCCACGGCCTGCGGACCGAGCGCCGCCAGCGCCCACAGGGCGCTGACCCGCCGGCCGGTGGACCAGATCCCGGTCGCCGGCGGTCGGAACGGCACAACGGCGATGTCCTGTGCCTTGAACGGAGCGGGGTCGAGGTAGGTCATGCCGCCCGTTCCGCACAGGTACGTGCGGGCACCGGTCGCGGCGGCCAGGTCGGCGAGCCGCTGGGAGCGGCCCGGCCGGGCGGGTAGATCGCTGCTGGTCAGGATCTGCCCGCGCCAGCCGAGCAGGTCCAGCAGGAGACGGGTGGACGTCTCGGCGACGATCGCGGTCCGTTCGGTGGCGAAGGCGTCCAGCGCCGGAGCCAGTGCCTGGGCGAGGGCCGGCCAGTGGGGGCTGTTCCCGTAGTGCTGACGCAGCATGCCTTCGGTCCTGCGGCGTGCGAGAACTGGATCGTCGATCAGCGCGTCCCGGATGAGTGTGGAGCGCCCGCTGGGCAGGTGGGTGGGGATGGTCAGCCACCGCTGGCGGGCCGGGTCGTCGAGGTCGGCGAGACGGGCCCGGTGCTGGTAGTCGCGGCGGGTGAACTGGACGTCGTCCAGGTCGATCCAGGTGTCCGCCGCGAACAGCTTGGCCAGCGTGCTCAGCCGGGGAAAGATGTTCGGCTGATGGATCGCGCACAACCCGCCCAGCGCGGGCAGCTCACGCGATGAGGCGGCTGGTGAAGCCGTCGCGGATGAGGGACTCGTACGCGGCATGCACGTCCTCCGGGACCTCCTGGGCGATGGCGAATCCGAGCTTCGGGTACTCGATGACCCGCTGGAGGTCGCCGACGAGCATGTCCAGCACGAGCTTCTCGTCGCCGATGGACTTCAGGTAGTCGTCGAACTCCAGCGGCTCCGATGCGCACCGGATGTCGACGTCGGGCCACAGCTTGCGGGCGGTCGCGAACGACCGCCGTTCCATGTAGGGCTTGGAGACCAGCAGCACCGTCGCGGGGCGGATGCCGGCGGCGGCGAGGACCTCGCGGGAGAGGGTGATGTTCTGCCCGGTGTTCGCCGCGTTCGGCTCGAGCAGGATCGCCTCGGCGGGGACGCCGAGCTCGATGGCGTGCTCGCGGAAGTGGACGGCCTCGCCGCGGGGGAAGACGTTGGCGGTGGTGGGGCTGTTGCCGCCGGTGAACACCAGGGTGGGGAAGAGACCGGCGCGGTACAGCTCGGCGGAGTGCGTGGCGACGCCGAGGTCGTGGCTGCCCAGTCCGATCGCCGCGTCGGCGGGCCGCAGCTCGTGGTGCATCTGGTGGTAGTCCCAGATCAGCTTGGCCCGGCGCCACTGGTCCTCGGTGATGGCCTGCTGGTCGTTGCTCACGCGTGTGTTCTCCCTGGTCACCGTTGCCGGGGGCCGGTCGGCCCCTCGCTCATGGCCCTGATGCCCTCGATGCTGTGCAGTTGGTGCACGAGTCCGTACTGCGCGGCCTGCCTGGCGGCCTGGTCGAGGACGAGGTGTCCATCATCCCGGGTCGCCGGATCGGAGAGCAGGATGTGGCCATGGGCGGTGTCCAGTCGCACGCGTTGCATCGGTGACTCGATGGTGCCGCTGCTGCGGGCGATGTCGATGAAGTGCAGGGCCTGGGTGAGGTCGCCGGCGCCGCGTCGGGCCAGGGCGAGTTTCTGGTGGGCGACCGACCAGTCGTCCGGTTCGGTCAGGTCTTCGAAGTCGCGGGTGGCGGCCTGCATGACACGGGTCGCGTAGTCGTGCTGGCCGTCCTTGCTGAGCGAGGTGCCCACCCACAGCCTCGCGCGGGCGCGGTCGCGGCGAGAGAGCCGATCGTCGACGGCGAGGGTTTCGTAGTGGCGGGCAGCGAGCTCCAGCTCGCCGGACATCTCGGTGACGACCGCGAGGGAGAGGTCGAGCTGGGCGACGCGGCGGGGGATATCGAGCTGGGTGAAGATGGCGCGGGCGTCGGCGTAGGAGCGGCGGGCGGAGAGCGGGCCGAGGACGGCGCCCTGGTCGCGTTTAAGGTCGCCGAGCAGCGCGGTGGACCGGGCGAAGAGATACAGGCCCTTCACGTCCAGCTCGGACGCCTGGAACCGGGTGAGCCACCGGTTCAGGAGGCTGTCGGCGAAGGTGAAGTTCTGCCGTGACAGGGCGACCACGACGCGGTCGAGGTCGTCGGCCCAGCTCTCGTACTCCCAGGCTCTGGGACCAGAAGTGGTGATGCGAGGCCGGCCGACGCTCGGCCCGGTGCTGGTCATCTCGGACAGGATCGTCTCGAAGCGCAGGTGGACGGCGACGTCCGCGCGGCTGAGGGCGGTGTCCAGGATGGCCTGGGTGTCAGGGCGGGGCGCGGTGTCGGTGAGCTTGCTCTCCCACTTGGACACGGTCGCGACGGCCAGGCCCAGCTGCTGGGCGAAGGCCCGCACGCTCAGGCGCAGAGCGCCCCGCAAGGCCTTGGCCTCCAGGCCAGTCCAGTGGTGCACCGTCGCCACGCGTCGTCACTCCCTTCCACCCGTCATCGAAGCACGGTCCGTGCAGTCGGCGGGACGGAAGTGGAACGGAAGTAGAACGACAGCTGGTTGGCGGCGAGTTGGGCAGCGGCCACGCTCAGAGCGTCACTTCTCTGCCGAGCCTTCTGGATGGTCCCCAGCATGGAACCCCTCACCGAGCAGCGCCAGGTCAACGGCCCGGTCGTGTACGGCCTTCTGCGGCTGGTGCGGGTCTCCCCGGCACGGCAGGAGGCACTGGTCGGCTCGCTCGCCGAGTACTGCCGCAGTCACGAACTGCAGCTGTCGGGCGTCTTCACCGACCGGGACACGGCGGCGGGCGCCGCGTCGGCGGCGTTCACCGGGCTGCTGGACGTGCTCGCGCTGCCGGACGTCTACGGCGTGATCGCGCCGGCCATGTCGCACCTGGGACCGAAGGCCATAGCCGCCGAACGCAGGCGGCGGATCGAGGCGGCTGGCTCACGGCTGCTGCTGGTCCGCAAGCCCCGGACCACGCACCACGCCGCTGCCCGCACCGGTCCCGTCCGCCACCGCCAGCCCGGCACCACCCGCGTCCTGGACGCCGAGTCACGAGGACCACGATGGCCCTGACGACCCAACAGTTCTTCGAGGCCCGCCCCGAGTCGATCAGCCAGGCAAGATCCTTCACCTCCGAGGCCCTGACCGACTGGGGCTTGCCGGACCGTGTCGAAGACATCCGGCTCTGCGTCTCCGAACTCGCCACCAACGCCATGGTCCACGGCACCGTGCCCGGACACGGCTTCCTGGTCAAGCTCGACGCCCAGGAGGAAACCGTGCGCATGGAAGTGCACGACAGCCGCCGTCGGCACCCCTTGGCCCGGCAGACCGCCGACACCGACACCTCTGGACGCGGCCTGATCCTGGTGGCCGCGCTCGCCGACGGCTGGGGAGTCCAGGACCGCGCCCCGTCCGGAAAGATCGTCTGGTGCTGCTTCAAGGCCGCGGGAGGCACGACAGCATGACAGTCCTGCTCACGCCGCCCGCCCCTGATCTGCGGCTGCTGGTGTCCCTTGCCGCCTGGACCTGGGCCGACACCCGCCCGGACGGGCATGAGGCCGCACACATCCTGATCACCCGCGCTCCCGCCGGCTCGGGCACCACCGAGACGGCCGAGGCAGGGATGCGGCGGCTGTCCGCCAGCCTGGGAGGCCTGACCGGCGCCCGAGAGGTCGTTCCGGAGCTGGAGCGCTGCCTGCAGATCGTCGGCGACCAGGTGCTGCTGCACGTGCCCGGGGTCTCCCGCCGGCTCCGGCTGCCCACCCGCTGCCCCTGGACCGAACTGGTCGCACGCAACGCAGAGGCGGTCCTGCTTCTGGGGCTGGATCCGCTGCCGCAGACCGCCGACGCCGCGCGGATCGACGCCTACCTGGATGCCACACTCGCCACCGACCGGCTGCTCTTCGGCCGAGCCCGAACCCGCTGAACCCGTCAGCTCGACCGCCCGGACGCAAGCACCCCGGCCGGGGCGACGCAGCGGGAGAATGCGCCAGGCCAGACCTCTTACGCGGTTCAGCGCCAGCCACCTTCCGACCGCTCGACAACCCGCGGCGCCGACCCGGCAGTCCTCGTCGCCTCACGACCCGAACCCATCCGGCGGGCTCACCCGCTCACGGGCCAGCCGGCGCACCTGCGCACGAGCGCCCGCCGGAGGACTGCGGCCCTCCCAGTACGGATGCGCGTCCACGCGCGCGGACAGCGTGACCAGCCGGCGCCGCAGCGCGTCATGCCTTCTGGCGCACGGAATGGGCAGCGATGACACCGTGGATCGCCTTCACCGACGGGGTGTCGTAGAGGCCCCTGCGATCCGGCGACCGGCTCAGCCCGAACCGAGTCCGTCGGGCGACTCCGGGTGCGCAGAACCACGACAGGTCGAACTGCCATCCCGATCCGTCTTCCGCAGCACGGCTCACGCGGACGTTCAGGGTGAACCCGTCCTCGTACGGGGTCCATGCCTGTGCGGCAGTCCAGCCGTGGTCCTCGGCATGGGAGAGAAGGTTGGCCGCTGCCTTCGGCAGGGCGTATCCGCGGGGAGGGGCGAACACGACCCCGGCTTCGAGGAGCCGCTGAGTCCTGTCACGGACCTCGCGCTCGGCCGGGGTCAGCACGTTGTCACGCTCCAGGGCGGAGGCCAGGGTGACGGCCCGCCCGCTGTAGCGGCAGGTGGAGCCGATGCCGTACGCATCCCGGATGACAGCACGACGCTTACCGTCCAAGGTCCACTCGGCCTTCGGCTCGTGTGCGCCCAGGACGCCATCACGGACGTCCACTCTGGCTGCGCTGCCGCACGGGCACAGCGCAAGGACGCAACGCTGAAGATCGGACCACACGTTGGGCAGGAGGATGGCCGTCTCGTGCTTCGGCTCAGTGGCCAGGCGCTCCAGTGTGGTCGTCATGCTGCTCTCCTAGAACTTCGATTCCGGCTGGAAGGCAGACTGAACGGGATCCGGGGGCCAGAGGCTCGTACGGGCGAGAACCGGCGGCCGTGATGCCCGAGACCGGCAGGTGCCCAGTCGGACAGCAGTAGGCGGCATACGCCGAGCGTCATGCCCGAGTGGATCAGACTGGGCGGCGCGCCACAGGTGAGGTGTCCGTCGGCAGAACACCCGGCCCTCGAGGGCGTACGACTCAGGCCCATCCATCTGAGCCGTACGCGCGACGACGCCGGCCACCTTGCGCCGAGGTAGAAGGTGAGCCATGGGAGATGTCCGGATCGGGGCCTAGCTTTCCAGCGTCCCAACCACCGACGGTCCAGGAAGCCTTCATGACGACACAGCCCTACGGCCCTTCCGACCCCACTCCCGCCGCTGGCAGCGCGTACGGCTCACTCAGCCACGCCCCGGCCGCGTACGCGTCCTATGCCCCGGGCCACCCACATGTCGGGCCGGTGCATGGCGGGCCGCCGGCAGGCCCGCTGCTCGCCAACATCGGAGCCCGGCTCGGAGCCCGGCTTCTGGACCTCGTGATCTGGTACGTCGCCTACTTCGTGACGGCGATACCGCTGATGATCTGGATCGATTCCGGCGCCGGCGCCGCCGGACAGACAGTGCTGGTGGCCTGGCTGCTCACCACCTACGTCCTGTACTTCCCCTTCAGCGTCTGGCGGTTCGGTTCCACCATCGGGAAGAGGATTTGCAAAATCCGCATCGTGCGGAGTCAGTCAGCCCTGCCGACCGGCTTCTGGCGGGCGATGGGACGGGAGACCTTCTTCTTCGTCGCCGCGGTGATTCCGGTCCTCGGCCTTCTCAACCCGCTCTGGTGCTGCTGGGATAAGCCGTACCAGCAGTGCCTGCACGACAAGGTCGCCGACACGATGGTGATCACACGGTAGGGCGCCCCCAGGCGTAGGCGCTGACCTGCCGCCGCAAGGCGTGCCCCACCAACTCGACACGGACGCCCCCACTGTGGATCTCCACGGTGGGGGCGTCGCTGCTAGGGGTGGGCTTCCAGGTCTTCGTTGGCCGCCGCTACTCCGCGCTCGCGGGATCGACGGCGGCTTCCGGAGGAAGGTGCGCCCACCAGATCTTGGCCGAGAGCCTGATGGTCGCATGCGTCGTGTCGGAGGCCGGGTCCCACAGAGCGTAGATGCCGTCGTCGGTGTACGTGACGGTGACTGGCGTGGCCTGGGTCGGTCCGGTCGAGCGGGCGCCGCCCTTACCACCGAACAGGATGCGGGTCGTGTGGCTGCTGGCCTTCACGCCCGGAACGAAGCGGAGCTCGGTCATGGACCACTTGCCGGCCTCCGGCTCCGGGGTGTGCTCGATGACGCCTGCGTCGGAGAAGAGCGTGGTCCAGGTGGTGCGGTCGCTCGCGTCCGTGCCCTTCGCTCCGATGAACAGGCGAAGGCCCTTGGCCGGGCAGCCGTTGCGCCGGGCGCCAACGAGCTGCGGTTCGGCGAGGAGGTAGCCCGTGCGAGTGACCTGATGACCGCGAGTGTCAGCACCCGTGGCCGTCACATGGTCGCCGACCGAGAAGCCGTCGAGCATCCTCTTGAGTTCTTCCGTCATACGCGCGTTCCTTCGTCTGGGAGTCCAGGTGAGTTTCGACGGGGCGAGACCGCCGATTGGAGGCCGCCGACGTCGCGCCGCTCGGTGGTAGGGCGGCGAAGTGGAGCCGATGCTTGTCGAGTCCGCGCCCAGCTCGCAGTCGTGGCGAATCTCCCTCCGCTGCACCCGGGGGCAGACCGCGACCGGCCCGAGGTGGTTCCGCAGGGAGTCGGCTATTTCTGTACGCCCATGACCATGGCCGCAGCACCCGACGAGACGGGCGGGAGAGCCGCGGGGCGGTGCTGGCGGACAGCATGTGAACGGACCGGTGCGCTCGCAGAGGGTGCGAGCTGCCTCCCCGGCCGGGCGGGCGCGGTTGGAGGCGTGGGCGGCCCTGGACTCGCCCCGCCTCCGGCTTCAGACGTGGATGACCGTGGGCGCGGCGGGCAGCTCGGGGCGCTGGGGAGAGATCATTCGGGGCATCACGCGGCCTTCGAGGACCGATTGCGCGTTGACCAGGGCGAGGATCTCCAGGAGCAGGTCTGCTGGCACGTTCGTCAGCTTCAGGACCTCTGCCGACGAGGCGTCATCAGCCAGCCGTACGGAGCCGGAGCAGTGCGCTCGGGGCGCCGAGGCCCCATCTGGCCGATGCTGAGCCGCTGACCAATGCGACTGTTTGCGGGCGTCGACAGCATGCGGCTGCTCGTACGGGGCGGCCCGCAGCGCTGGCAGTACGTCCTGCATGCGTCGGTTGAGCCTCTGCCGGCTCCGTGTTTCCTCCTGGACCCTTTGTTGCATCGCACGGGCAGCCCCGAAGGTGCTCAGGTAGTCGGGCAGCAGACGCCTGATGATCTGACGGGCCTTGCTTTCGCTGGAGGTGTCGATCCCCACGGTCACGGGCTCGGCTCGCCATCCGCAGTACTCGGATGGGTAGCCGCCGCGCACCGTGAGCCGCCTACCTGCCGCGTCCTTGCGGTAGCTGCCCTCATGCGTGAGCGACAAGCTCATCCCGCTGGGGTGCGTCAGGAGGACGCTCACGAAGTTCACGGGAGCGACCTGGTGACGCCAGCCTCCGCCCTCGACCTGTCGGTCGTTGAACTCGGCAGCGAGCGTCCGGCCGATCCGATGGGCCAACTCCTGCCGTTCCCGGCGTTCGGCGTCGAGCCGTTCGGCGTGAGCCTGCGGCGTCCAGGAACTGGTCATCTCCGGGGGCGTCCCCTGCTGTTCACCCACAGCGGTCACAGGGAGCCTCCCTCCACGTCGGCAAGACCCCGAGTGGCCGAGTCGTAGATCGCCCCGTGGAAGGGCTTCCGCGCGAGGCGGTCAAATCGGGCCGTGTCGAACGAGGCGAACTGAAGATCCACCCCGTGGGACGTCAAAAGCCGGGCGAACTCCAGGTCGGTGCTCTCCGGGTAGACCCGCTTGTCAGGCACCAGGTCGGCCGCCTGCCAGTGGAAGTGCTTCTCGTAGCGCACCACTACGCGAGTGACGTGGTTGTACACCAGGACGTGCAGGTAGGCACCACGCACGTACACATGCCAAGTGTCCCGGTCACAGGTGTAGCCGAGCAGGAGGGTTCGCTCCGCGCCGGGGATGTCCTGGGTGTCCACCGCGCGCAGGTGCTTGGTTTCGCTACGCAGACGGTTGAGGTCGGCAAGGTTCATGACAGCTCCAGGAAGGCGTTGGGAAAGCCCACTGAACCGCCGAACCTCGATAGCGTCGTCTTCTCGCGAATTCACCGAAGAAGCAGCCCGGCCCCGGGCGACGCCTCACATGTAGGGGTCGGACATCAGCCTGCCCGCGGACTCCCCGACCGCAGCCTGAAGAATGCGACAGCTCGAGACGGGGGTACAGAGGCGTAGCGCAGGAGCCTCAGTCCGGTTGGAGCGGAACCGCAGGGGGCTTCGAGACGAGAAGCCTGGGCCGGTTGGTCGTACGGTCAATTACCGTCCAGCCGTGTTCGCGCAGGAGGTCGGCATAGGCGGCGACGAGGACGTACTCCTCAGCCGCGACCCCTTCGAAAGAAAGCCCATTGGCGGAACTCGGGAACGGGGTGCGGTGGCTGACGCGTGCCTGAGCTGAACCTGGCGCGCCCGGTGAGCACAGGAATCCAGCCGTGACGACGGCGCCGGTCGCGTCGAACTTCGCCTTGGGGTGGTGTGCCAGGAGAAGCGTGGTCACGGCCGTGGTTACAGGACCGGCCGGTTGCAGGGTGTCCATGTGGTGTCTTCCATCGTCTTCGGTCGGGGAGACAGCTTCTTTCCGAGACGGCCTCTTATGGCCTCGAGGACGTGCTCGTCACGAAGACGCTGCGGATGCCTTGAATCGCCTCGTACAACCGGTCTGCGGCTGTACTACCGGGAGCGCCGAGGTCTTCGCGGGCGGCGTCGAGCAGAACCGCCAGGTGCTGGCTGCGGATCCGGCCGCTGGCGCTGCGCCTGGCCTGGCTGAGTGCGGCGTGGAGCTGCTGGCGGTAGGCGCCCGGCTGGACCTGGGCGAGCCGGCCGCGCCGCGAGTCGACCCGTCCGGCCGCGACGTAGAGGTCGCTGCGGAGCCCCGCCGGAATGCGCAGGTAGGCCTCGTCGTCCAGATCGGGCAGCGGAACCCAGGCCTCCTCCGCCGCGATCACGGCCCGGGCAGCGGCATCCCGGCCGGCATGGGCCGGGCTGCGTCCGAGAGCGCGCCGCCGGTGCTCGGCCGTCCACCGGACGGTGTCGGTCTTGCGCTGTCGGACGGGAGCGACGGCGCCGCGCTCGGTTCCGTCGGCCAACACCTGGTAGCCGCCCCGATAGGTGGGGTCGGGCTCCAGCCGCCAGGCGCGTCCGCCGATCGTGCCCAGGTCCACCGGACCGGTCTCCTGCTGCGCCGCGGCCGGGGACAGGTCCTGAAGTGCGCGGAGCAGTTGCCGCGCTTCCTTGCTGCGGCCGAGTTCTGCGGCGTCGAGGGCAGTGAGCTGCTGGAGGTCGGCTTCGCCGGGCACCCGCAGCGCGGTGCGCAGGGCGGCTTCCCGGACAGCCTGCGGAAGGCGGGCCAGCTTGCCGGCGCGCTCCGATGTGGCGATGGCCAGTGGGATGACGGCGGCTACCAGAGCGTTCTGGTCCGGTTCGGTCAGCGCGGCGAAGGCGTCGGCCACCGCGGCTGCCGAGCCGGGGGCCGCGGCTCGGCGCAGCCCGTCTCGGACTACCGCGCCCGCGGCCTGCTCACGGTTGGCGAAGTGCTTCTGGCCGTGGGGCGGCCGCAGCGGCATGGCGTGGCTGGTCCGGGCGGACCAGCCGAGGAGCGAGGTTCCGTGCAGGGAGTGTTCGGGCTGGATGCTGCCCGCGATCTCGCCGTCGCGCAGCACCCGCCAGCGACTGTGATCGTCTTCGTAGCGCACCAGCGTCCACCCGGCCCCGCCGTGCACGCCCAGGTCCTCGATGGCGACAGGAGCCCTGGGTTCGTCCTGTGCGGCGTCGGTGCCTTCGTCGCTGTCGGCCGGGTCCGGACCGAGGGTGTCGCTGTCGTCGTGTCCGGCGGTCGTGTCTGGGGCGGGGGCCTTCCGGGCGGTGTCGAGCTGCGTTTGCAGGGCGGCCAGCTCCCGGCGGTGCCGCTCGCGTTCCTCCTCCAGCAGGCCGTTCAGCCGGCCGTTCTCGGTCTTGAGTTCTTCGCGGTGCGCCTGGAGTTCCTCAAGACGGGCTGCCAGACCGGTGTTCTCGCTCTGGGCGGCGGCGAGGTCGGCGGCCGTGCGCCGCTGCGTCTCCTCAAGCCGGGTGTGCTGGCCGGACAACTCCTCCAGGCGGCGGCTCTGCGTCTCGGCCTCGCCCTGGAGCCGGCCGTGGGCGGCGACGAGCTGGCGGTGCTCCTCAGTGAGGTCGGTGTGGGCCTGCTCCAGTTCCTTGTGCCGCGTCTTCAGCAGGTCGTGCGCGCCGCTGAGCTGCTGGTGGGTGTCGCGCAGCTCGCGATGCGCCCCGGACAGCTCGTCGAGCGCGGCGCGCTCCGCGGTGGCGCGGCTGTCGGCGTCAGCGGCTTCCCGCAGGGCGGTGGCTGCCTCCTTCTGCGCTGCCTGCTGCTCCGCGCGTGCGTCGGCCGCGTCCTGTTCACTGCGGGCGGCCTCCTCGCGGGCCTTCCCGGCGTCCTCTACCGCTGTCTCGCGGCGCGCCTCGGCCTGGCGGGCCCGCTCATCGGCGGCGCTGTTGACCTCGGTGATGTGGGCAGCGATCGCCGCGGTGTCCGCGCCTGCCTGCTGTCCCTGGTGCACGGCCTCCAGCGCGGTCAGCACCCGGGGCAGTAGGGAGGCGAGGACCTGCTCCTCGCGGACGCCCCGGGCGACGGCCTGCTGCACCGGCACGGGCTCCGGTCGGGCCGCGCGCTCCTTCTCCAGGTCCTTGCGTGCCCGGTATGCCTTCTGGCGGTCGCGCGGGTTGTTGTGCTGCACGCAGAACTTGGTCGGCGAGCCGGACTTGCCCGGAGGACGCGGTGCGCGGGCGTTCGTGCAGTCGGGGAAGTCGCAGTCGGCGCCGCCGAACCCGGCCTCGATGAGCTTCCTGGCCAGCCACTCGTCCGTGGCGGCCGCCTTGCCGTGCCGGAGGGTCTTCGTGGTCATCGCTGCTCTCGTCTCCCGGCCGTTTCAGTTCTCGTCGCGGTCGACGATCATCGGGTCCGCCACGGGGCGCCCGGACTCGTACGTCGCCTCTCCGCCGTCGTAGTCGCCCCCGTGCCGGGTGACGATCGCCTCGACCTCCCGGTGCCGCTCCACCAGCCTGCTGACCTCGACGTCACGTGCGGCCAGGAGCTGCCACTTCGGTGTGATTGCGGGGTCCGGCTCGCTGATACGGGTCACGTAGTCCGCCAGTTCCTTCGCGCATCCCTCAGCGCTGGCCCGGTCCGGGAAGTACGCCCAGTGCGTGTAGGGGATCGTGCTCATCGTTCCTCGTCGGCGTGCTCGTTCAGCAGGACGTCCAGTGCCTGAGCCGCTGAACGAGGAAGCTGTGGGCGGTACAGCGCGAACCATGCCCGGACGCCGTCGATCGTCTGTGTGGCGTCGTCCTGCCACGCCGCGACGACCTCCCGTGCCCGCGCGCTCGCCAGATCGGCGTAGGCGGCGGGGACCTCGTTGGCGATGACGTCGCTGATGCGCTCGGCGAGGGTCCCGGTGGTGCCGGGGACCGCCTCGGCCTCCAGGCGGTCGGCCTCAGCGCGCAGTGCGGTGGCCTTCTCCGCGAACATCCGCTCGTTGTCCGTGCGGGGACCGGCGTCGGCTGGAGGGATGCGGGCCTCCAACTCGGCAGCCCTCTGGCGCAGTTCAGCAGGACTCGGCATGGCTTTCCCCGTTCGGGTTGAAGGTGGAGGGCGGCTGATGTGTGGGCGGGGTGTCAGCCGAGGTGCCGGCCGACGAGGAGGGCCGCGGCCAGGAACACGGGCGCGAAGATGCCCGCCAGGTTGATCAGGTCCATGAGCGGACCGTCGCCGCCGCCGCGCCATCGCCGCCGTCTCAACGGGTCTCCTTGCTCTACGCGTCCCGCCGGTCCGCGTTTTCGTGCCCGGCTGGTCACCGGATCGTTCTGCACCGTAGAGGATGGATCTTGAACTTACAACTCAACTCAAACGCGATTACTATTGAGTCGTAACCACCTGATGCGCAACTGCCTCTGAACTGCGGTGAAGCTCTGTACGCCATTCTCAGGCGTGATGTGCATTCCCGGCCCAGTCGTACCGCTAGCGTCATCGCGCGTTCAGATCACCTCCTGCGCCTTCGGTGCTGATCGGACGGGCTCCCGGCGCCCCATTTAGTTGAATCCCGTACGGACGGGTGTCGGCCCTGCGCCGGGTCCTGATTCCGGATACTCTCTGCTTAGCCGGAATCAGAAACTGCGGGGGACACGACAACCCGCGTGAGCAGGTATCCGGCTCACGCAACAACTTCGCCAGGACGGCCCGAGAGCGCAGGGGGAGAAGATGACGGGGGAGATCCCGCAGCAGCAGGTACCGGCGGACGCGGGGCTGTTCCCGGAAGCCAACCTGCCCGGCGAGGAGATCTACCTGGGCCCCCCGAGCAGCGGGAAGACCAGCGCCGCCGACCAGTTCCGGGCCCAGCTCGCGGCAGAGCGAGCCCCCTTCCGGGAGAAGACCGTGATGCGCGGCGGCCGCGAGTTCATCGAGTTCCACGTTGAGCGACCGGAGGCCGGCCGGTGACACCGCCGACAGCACCCTTTGCCCACACGCGCCCGGCCATCTCGCCCAGTCCGGCCATGTCGGCACGCCCGCTGGTCTTCATCCGCGACGAGATGGCCGAGGTGCTGCGCGAAGTGGAGGCGGAGACCAGGCTCGTCCGCGTCCACGGCGGCCGCGTCGACCACACCGCCCGCCAGGAGCGCCCCGGCCGGTGGCGCATGGCCTGCGGCACCCTGCCCGTGAGCCCGCACGACTTCGAGCGCTCCCTGTGCGGCACCCCCTGCCTCGCCTGCGACCGCGCGCTGCACCTCGCCGCCGACCCGGCCGCCGCCGCCCTGCGGGCCCACACCGCAACCGTGCAGCGCCGCCAGGCCGCCGGCCAGCCACCGCTCCCCGGCAGCGAACCTCGCCCGAACGCCGCCGCCGAAGCCACCGCCCGCGCGCACGAGGAGCAGCCCGCGTCATGACGTCGACCGAACTCGTCCCCACCGCCGGGCCCGGCCGCACTCCGGCCGTCCGGCGCCGGCGCCGCGCCGAGCCGGACATCGTCTCTCCGGCCGGCGAGCGGATCTCGGCCTCGGCCGCCCGCAAGCTCACCGACTCCGTCCCCCGCAACTCCCACAACGCCCGGGCCAGCCGCTGGCGTTCCTACGCCCTGTGGTGCGCCACCTACGACTGGGCCGAGGACGAGCCCAACGCGGTGCTGTCCTACCTCTCCGATCTCGGCGACCGCGGCCACCCCGCGAACTCGATCGAGGCCCACTTCAGCACCCTGCGCGCGATGCGCGCCATCCAGGGCACACCGCTGTCGGAGAAGGAGGTCAAGGCCTGCCAGCTCGTCATCCGCCACCGCGCCGGGGAGGAGGCCGACGACCCCCTGGTGGAGCCCGGCCCGCTCCAGGCCGACGCCGTCGACCTGGACGAACTGCGCCTGATGGTGCGCAAGCTGGACCGCACCACGGCGCGCGGCAAGCGGGACGCCGCCGTCCTGCTTATTGCCTGGTGGATGGCCGCCCGCGCCTCCGAGCCCGCCCGCCTCAACCTGCACGACGCCAAGATCCGCACCGTGCAGATCGAGGACGAGGACGGCCGGAAGCGCCCCCACCAGGCCCTGATCATCAAGATCCGCCGCTCCAAGGCCGACCAGGCCGCGCGCGGGCAGGAAGTGCGCATCCTCGCCCCCGCCGACACGGAACTGTGCCCCATCCACGCCCTGCGTGAATGGCTCGACGTCCTCGCCGACGACGACCAGCTCACCCCCGGCCCGCTGCTGCGCCGCATCGACCGGCACGGCAATATCGGCGTCAAGGCCGCCGGACGGCGGGCCAAGGACGACCGCCGCCGCGGCGGCATCACCGCCGACACGGTCAACGACATCATCAAGGCCACCGCCCGCGCCGCCGAGCTGACCCCCACTCCGACCCCCGAGGAGCGCGCCGCCGCGGCCCAGGCGAGGCAGGAAGCGTTCGCGGCCGCCGACGCCGCGCCCACCGCCGAAGAGGCCAACGCCGTCCTCAAGACGTGGCGCACCGCCCGCCGCGCGGCCCGCGCCGCCGTCCGCCGCATCACCGGCCACAGCTTCCGCCGCGGCTGGATCCAGCAGGCCCTGGCCGCCGGCAGCCCGCCCGAGACGGTCGCCCTGCACTCACGGCACTCGCTGCGCAGCACCGCCTTCGACGCCTACCGCCGCAAGAAGGTCCCCTGGAGGGAGAACCCGACCCGCTTCCTCGGCCTGGCCGCCTGATCAGCCCAACGACGCTGCTGCCCCCAGCCGGCAAGAGCCGCCGGGTCGCAGAACGTCGGGGCTACGCCGGGCCGGTCAACCACGGCGGCAGGAAACCCGATCCAGGGGAGACCAGGGCGACACCGTCGGGCATCCGGCTGTTGACGTGCTCCACAAACGTGCCCGGCAGGCAGGGCGACTCGTGGATCTGGAACAAGGCCTTTACCGCCAGCCGGGGCGTGGACAGCAAGCTCAGGACCCACGCCTGGGTGGCGCTGCGGTCGGCCGGCTGTGCCGTCTTGGTGACCACGACGCGGACCAGACCGTCATGGGCACAGGCCAGCGCGGCGTGGTTGGTCGGCGTGAGCTGCAAGGCCTCGGCGTACAGCAGGCAGTCGTCCCAGGCGATGCCGCTCAGGACACCATCCGGAGTGGCGAACACGACACCCCACTGGGCCACCCCGATGGAGGGATCCGCGCCGTCGGACCAGCCGTGCTCGATCATGTGCCGGTACGGGTCGACACGCGGCTTGCCGGGCTGGGCGGAACTCGGCCACTGGTGCACCACTCCGGGCGCGATGCCGAGCAGGGACCGATTCCCCGGAGCCGTCCAGTTCGCGACGACCAGGGTGAGGCAGCCCGGGCCGCCGTTCCCGTACTGGCGCAGCACGACGAGTTCGGACTCGCGCCGGAGGCCGGCGGACGTGTAGGGCTGGCCAGTCATGGCGGCGCGGGCGCGGGCCGCGGACTTGCGAGCGTGGTTCTTCGTCATCGGTACGTCCTTCACAGCCCGCGGCCCATGACCCGCCGGCCGGACAGCACGGACAGGACGAAACACGCGCTGATGCGGAGCACCTTCGGCCTGATGTACGTCGCGGTCATGGGACGGGACGGGAACCTTCGGCCGCACGGGGGCCGCGCCCGACCATAGCCCCGAGCCCTTCAGGCGGCCAAGGACGTGCCACCCGCCCGGGTGAACGCCCACCGAGATGAGCCGGCCGGTGCAGACTGCCCACGATGGAAGGAGACGAGAACGCCCCCTCGAGGTCGTCGAGTTCGCCATCGCGCGCCTGGCGGAGGACGCCGCCGCCACCGGCGCTGCCCTGCGGCTGGAGACCCAGCGCCTGCTGATCGCGGACGAGTCCCCCCTGTGTACCTGCGACGAAGCAGACTTCCCACCCACCGACCCCTGCGACCGGGGCCATCTCCTACCGCGCCACTACGACTGTCCCGTCTACGAGGTGGCCCGGGCCATCGCCGTGACTTACAGCGGGCACCCGGACTTCAACGAGGCATGGCGGCCCTGACGCCGGCGCCCCGAAAGTACGGGCGCCGGCGGCGGGCCTGCGAAACGCCCCTCAACGCAGCCGCAGCACCACCACGGTGGCGTCGTCCCGGTAGCCGCTCTCCTCGGCCACAGCCGCCGCCACCAAGGCGTCGGCGAGGGCCTGCGGCCCGTCCGAGTGCTCGCTGCACAGCCGGGTGATCGTCTCCGCCCTCACCTGGTCGGACACTCCGTCGGACATCACCAGCACGAGGCGGGCCCCCGCCTCGGGGATCTGCACCTGCCGGCACGTCGCCGCGCTGGACTGCGCCAGCCCCAGGCGGGCCCAGTTGTCGTGCTTCGCGGCCTCCAGTTGCACAGCCGCACCACCGTTCCACCGCAACCAGTTCCCCATGGTCTGGTCGTCGGACCAGAGGGTGAGCCCGGCGTCCTCCCGCCAGCCGTACGCCCGGCAGTCCCCGATCCAATGGACGGACGTCGGCTGCCCCGGCTGCGCGCAGGCGAACACCGCCGACGCGTGCGGTGGCCGGTTGTAGGCCGCGGCCATCTGTCCGGCCGTCATCAGCCCCGGCAGCCCGCCCAGCTCCATCCCGATGTGCGTGATCACCGGCGGGGTGAGCGCGGCGTACCGCACGGTGTCCGGGTGGTGCCCGGCCCCGTCCACCACAGCCGCGCACACCGTCTCCCCGCGCCGCTGCACGTCGACCCCGTCTGCGCAGGGGGGCTCCGTGCCCGGCCGCTGCGCCAGGCCCACCGCGATCACTGGGCCCCTGGTCGCTTCCTTCACCGCGTCCTCCTTCGTTCCGGGGCCGGCGTGGCCCCTCACCTACAGGCCCGCCGGGACAGAAGAGTGCGTTGGATACCGAAATTGAGGCTGGTGGGGCAGAAGTGGCGCTGCCAGGGGAAATGCGGTCTGGGACCGACGGCCAGTAGCGTAGGGTGGTCCTACCGACGCGGGGTGGAGCAGCTCGGTAGCTCGCTGGGCTCATAACCCAGAGGTCGCAGGTTCAAATCCTGTCCCCGCTACCAACGCACCGGCCCCCTCCGACATGAAGTTCGGAGGGGGCCGGAAGCATGTGGCGCTCGCCCACCGCCAGCCGTGTGATGCCTCTAATCCGCGCCGCGCTGCGCCTCGAGGGCCGACATCATCACCTCGTACGTCTGCTGCCTGCGGGCCGCGTGCTCAGGGCTTGCCAGGTAGCGCAGGTGCTCCTCGTGGTCCCGCACTCTCTCCTCGTGCCGTCGGCGCCGCTGCTCGGCGACCCGCGGTGACGGCGCGGTGCGTATCGCTTCCGCGGCCACCCCCGGGTCCGGGGTGTCCACGGACATCTGGACCCGGGCGAGGACGTCCCGGCCGGCGGCGCTGGACTCCAGCCACATCACCATGCCGGGGTCTTCGTCGAACGCGAGGCGCAGCCGCTCCCGGCCCGGGGCCGTTTCCGCCAACGGGAGCAGTACGGCCGGGTCGTTGCCGGTGTGGACCAGGGCCGAGGCTTCCGGGTCTTCCTTGATGAAGGTGGCGATCCGCTCCAGGAACGCGGCCATGCGCACCAGCGCGGCGGAGTCCGGGTCGTAGGGGCGCGGCCCCGGGTCGCCGTGCTCCCACGTCCGCGACGCCTCGATCTGCTCGTTGATGTCCACCCGAACCCCTACCCCTCGTGATCTTCGAACCCTGACCCTACGAGGTTGCACAGCGGGCCGGTACAGCAGCCGGGGGTGCGATCTGCATCCGGGTGCCGTTCCAGAGCACCGTCTCCGCGGGCAGGATGAGCAGTCCAGCCTCCCCGTCCTGCCAGGCCGCGCCGGTACGCCGCACCTGGACGGCCGCACCGCCCGCGCCGGCCATGTAGACGGTGGGGTCGACTTCCCATCCGTGCTGGGCGAGCCACGCCTCCAGCTGGATCATGTCCGACGGTGTCGCCCCACGCGGCCACTCGTACGTGCTCTCGCTGCTCATGGTTCTCCCCCCCCGTTACGGCCGGACGGCCGGCCACTGGCGATCCTTCCACCCGGCACCGACAGAGGGCTGCGCAATTTCCGGGGGCGAGCGGCGTCCCGTCGCTGAACCGGGCAGCAGCCTGGGATCCGAAGACGCGACCCCCCGCGATCCCTTCGAATCCTCGGGCACCGAACACGGTGAGGCGTGCGGCATGCAGGCAGGCCCCATCGGGCTCGCCGCCGCGCCGAGCAGGTACGCAAAGCCGTGATGAGTACGCCACCGTGACGGATCCCTGTACCGGCTGCAGAGCGCTGGCCAGCCGGTATGCCCGGGGAGAACATGCCCGCGGGCACGAGGCATTCGTTGCGCTGCGTCAGTCAGTGACGGACCCGAGAAACATCTCGGCGACAGCGCCGGGCAGCGCGTCGATCGCGGCGATGCCAGCCTCGAGCGCTCGACGGGCACGGACGAGCTGCTCGGGGATCTCGGCGGCGCGCACGTCGTCGACGGCGGTCACGGTCGTGCAGGCCAGGAGGTCCAGCAGCGCGTTGGACGCGTGCCCAGCGGCTTCCACGATGGGCCCGGCGCCGCCCTCATTCATCGCCTTCAGCAGCTGACGTACCTGGCCCGCCTGCCAGTGCAGGACGCCCATGACGCCCACGCCGTCCGCGCCGGACGCCTTGAGGACCTGCTCGCGGGCCAGGCCGAGCTCGCGGCCGCCGGCACCGCCTTCGAGCATCCGGCCCTCGGTGACCATCCCGGTGCCGATCGACGCCCCGTACAGGGCGTTCGCGAGGATGGCGGCCAGGACCTGCTCGCCGCCGACAGCAGCGGCCTGCTGCGCGAGTTCGACCTCTGAGGGGACGCTGGCGTACACACCGAGCGCCGACAGCGCAGCGGAGATCTCCGAAGCGGTGGGGGCGGGGCTGGCGGAGGAGGGCTGGGGCGGAATCGTCATGGGTCTGAAGGTAGTAGACGCAGGATGGTGCGGAACCGCGTCCGCCTGAAGACGCCCACCGCCACCAGGCCAGTGGTAGGCCCCTTCCTATCGGTGCTGCACAGCCTTCTGGCCATCACGGATGACCCCAGGCCCCGGAGCGGGCTGTCAGGTCCACCCCGCCGCGCGCATCATGCTGAACGACGCTCGCTCGGCCGCCTCCTCTTCATCCTGGTTCACTTCGACGCTCTCCCAGCCCAGGCCCTCGGCGTACCGCAGCACACCGGACAGCGTCTCGTAGTCGTCGGATCCGTGAGGGCCGTCGAAAGGCGAGACCAGGACCGGTGACAGCGCTTGCCGCACCCAGTTGGCGACGACGGCCTCGTCCCCCTTGGGCATCCATGAGTAGTAGGGCACTCGTCCAAGCTCACCGAGCGCCTCTCTCAGGGACTGGAACTCCGAGCCGGGACGCGGACGGGCCGCGCGATCGAGGGCGTCGGCGAACGTGGTGAGCAGGGCGAGATCCGCTTCGGCTACCTCAATCGACGCCAGGTGCACCACGTTCCCGCCGTCGGGCCCCACCAGCAGCAGCATGTTGGGCGGGTACTCCTCTGTCCCGTCCACCAGCTCCTCCGTCCCCTCGGGTAGAGCATGGCGGACCTGCCAGTACGCCTCGGTGACGTCCTCAATCGGCGCGCCGGGGATCGGCACACCTCCGCTGTCCCGATAGCCCACAAGCTCCCCCTCATGATTCAGAACCATGTCCATGCGGAGCCTCAGGAGCAGGCCATCCAGTTCGTACAGGCCGGCCAGGGCGTCCGGTACGAGCGGCAACAGCATGGTGCGGGTGGGGGAGGGGCGCAGCGGTAGGGGCCGGTCGCCAGCTCGGGTGCGATCGTTCGCCCGCATCGCCTCGGTGAACCGCAGGCCGGCGGCTCGGCTCAGCTCTCGCAGTTCTCGCGTGCGCTTCCGCGACTTTCGGGGCGGATTGGTAGGCATGTCTGACTCCATGCAGCGGCGTGCCCCACGCACACGCCGCTCTGAAGACAGGCATGGTCAGGTGCACGATGCGTCGAAGGACGGCTTGGCCTACCAACGAGGTCTCCGGCGTGGGCGGAAGGCCCCTTCAGCGGTCGGCGGTCGTGGCCGCCTGCCGGGCAGCATACCGGCTCGGAAGCGGCAGGATGAACGGGCAGACATCTCTACCTGCGCCGCCGCGCGTCGTCCGTCAGGGCTTCACCGGCTTCTGCCCACGAGAGCGCGATCGTGGGTGCCTCACCGAGCCGATTGCCCGCGTAGGGGCCGCCGCGCTACCGTCAACGCGGCGGTAGTGATCGCCCGACTCCGATGCTGCGCGTCCCCACGTGACCAGCAGCGCCGGCGGACAAGGTTCTGTCGAATCTCACTCACCGATCACCTGTGCTTGAAATGCCGAAGTGCGGGACGTGGGACCGCACGGGATGACGAGCACGCGTGACGCGCAACCGCAAGAAGAAGTTGGCCATCCGAGCCGAGGCCGATGGCGGCAGCCACGCCCGTGCCGCCCGACTTCACACCCCCGCCCCCAAGGAAATCCTGACGGCCGACCTCCATGACCGCCTGATCAACGCGTTCCAAGTCGAGGGCTGGCCTGTAGAGACCGACGGGTTTCCCGAAGGCGGCATCTGGACCAGCTGGCTTGGGCCGGTCTGGTCCATGCTCTCCCGGCCGGGTGGAACGGACACCGAGGCAGATCCCGACGACCCGGATCATTACGACCTCACCACCGTCCCTGAGCTGACCCTCATCACGCCCAAGATCCCCATCAACTCCGGGGAAGCGATGGTGCTCACCCTGCCTGGCACCACACCACTCACGGACATCGTGCACACGGTAGGAGAGGAGCTCGGACGCGCCCGTGCATCCAAGGTCGACGAACTGGTCAATAACGCGCAATGCTCCCTGTGTGGCGACAGGTACCCGGCCGCCCACCTGCTGCCGGCCACCGAGCACGACCGGCTTCTCCACTGCCCCTTCTGCGTATTCGACGGCGACACCCTCGGCGGTCACCCGCTGCGCCTGGCCTACCTCATCGACGCGCTGACCGACGAGGATGCCGCCGCGCCAGCAGGCTGGTCAGCAGTGACCGCTCTCTTGGCCTGCGCCGCCGGCCCGGACTTCCGCGATCGACTCGAAGGCGACGATGGCGTTCTGCGGCTACCGCTACCGCACTGGTTCGACCCGGGCCAGGTCTGGGTGTGGCTTCCGCCCGGCGACTTGCCGCCGGCCCTGCAGGGACTGGGACCAGGCACAAGCCTGAACACCCTTGTCATGGCGGTCGAGGCCGCCCACCCCGACCTGCGCGACCGCTTCCACGCCGAAATGGCCGCCATCCTGGAAGAGGACGAGAAGGACAGCCCTCCAGCAGCGCAGGACTACCTGGTCGAACAGCTGTGGCCGGCTGTCATCTGCTACGCCGTCACCACGGCTACCCAGTTCAGGGAACGACCGCACCGCCAATCACCATGGGACCTCCTCACCGACGGCTTCGAAGAGGGCACTCTGGCCGACCACTTCCACCAGATCGGCAGCACCCTGATCCCCCAGTCCTTCCGGTCGATGCTCACTCTGACGATCGGTGTGCCGCTCATCTCCAACGTCCTCGGCTTGAAGCCGGATTACGAGCACTGACAGCTCGCGCCCACCGACACAGGTACGGCTCTGGCCCTCTCCCTGCGGGGAGAGGGCCAGAGCTGGACGCAGCGTGACAGGAGCAGCTCACGACTTCCGGCAGACGGATCCCGCAGCGGGCACCTCTGTCAACAACACAGTCGGCCTCGGGAGTGCCGGTTTGTGACGTCAGTAGTTCCAGCGTTCCAGGACGGGTACGTCCGCGGCGCCCTACTGCCAGCCCCTTACGGGAGGCGGAAGTTCCCCTCCAGCACCTGATCCACGACATCCCGCATGATCGGTCGATCGTTGGCGACGTCGCCGAGATCGACCACTGCCAGCAGCGCGCACGTCAGGACGGCCATGTGGTTCGGGCCGGGCTGATCGCTCCCTGCCCTCTCCGCCCGCCAGCTGTAGTACCAGGCCAGGACATCGCGCTCTCCGTCCGCTGGGAGCTGCCTGAGGAGCTCGGTGATGAAGGCAACCGCCTCGGCCCGGTCCTGTGCGCTCAGGTCCGCGACGGCACCGCTACCAACAATCCGTTCGGCCACCAGTTCGCGCACCTTGACGACGCCAGCCGCGTCCTCGCCAGCAGTCTGCCGGTTCCCCAAGAACAGGCTGGCGACCGATGCGATGAGGAAGACGGTCGCACCCTGGGTGTCTTCCATGGCCGGGACAGGCCGGTATTTCTTGATGAACCGGACGGCCTTCTTACGGCGGGCAGACGGCTCGCTCGCCGCCAGTACCAGCGACCAGGCCATGTGCACGGCATCGGCCGGCGGCAAGCGGTCAGCGAGTTCATCAGTGACGGGCATGGCGGTTCCTCCCAGAATCGCAAGGCGCGCTCACAGACTGGAGGCGCACGGGCAGGGCCCGCGCCGGGGGCGGGCTGCATCCCCGCTGCCGCAGGAACCAGTGGGAGGCCGGCTGCTCTCCGGGATCGAGTTTGCCGTTCAACGGCACCCCAGCTCAAGCCCGACTTCGGTCGCGCCTCGCTCAGTCACTCGATGCCAACTGGCATCGTTGACAGCGGAGCCCGCCCGGAGGCCCTTCGCACGTCGTCCCGGGCGGGCCACCGACGGCCATCCGCTGTTCAGAGTGTGCAGCTCCCTACCCCACGGGTCACGCCGTGGGCGTCTCCGCAACCGGCGTGAGGTCCGATACTCGGCGCCCCAGGATTCGGACCGCACACGGACCGCACATGTCTCCAGCTCCCGTGACGTACAGCTGGGCGTCGGTTGTGTAGCACTTCGGGCAGTACGGACGTCCGGTAGTCTGCGCGCGCTCCTCTGCTGGGCACAGGCGCGGACCTCCGATCAGGCCGGTGATGATGACACGGCCGCAGTGCGCGCACTCCAGGCCGTACAGCGCATCACGTTCACAGCGGGGACACCGAGCACCGGCCGGAACTCCCGCTACCGGGGCAGGCGAGAAGGCTGAGACCGGAGCGATCAGGCCGGCGGCCTTGAAGCATCCCGGGCGGGAAACGGCGATCGCGGTGGTGTGAGAGGCGGTCATAGTCGAGGGGCTCCTTCGGAGAGGCCGGGGCGTCGGCCTTATTGAGCCCGAACCGTTCGGGGCCGACACAGCTCCGGCGAATCCCGCCCGCGTCCATGAGCTCCGAAGAAGACAGCCTCCGTATCGCGGCCGCGGCGCAACCGCGCCTCGCCACCCTGCGTTGGAAGTTCCCCACCCGAAGGGGCTCGCCGCCGGGAGGCGGGCGTGGGGCGCGCGCGTGACTATGGTCGTGTGGAGGCGCAGATGCGGGCCGCGCTGGCCCGCCGGCTTCAGGACCTGACTGCGGCGCCGTTCCTGTTCGTCGGCAGCGGCATGTCGCGGCGCTACCTTGCGCTGCCGGGGTGGGAGGAGCTGCTGGAGCAGTTCTGCTCGGACCTGCCCCGGCCGTACGACTACTACCGGGCCACCGCCGGGGCGGATCTCCCGGCAGTGGCGAGTCTGATGGCGCGCGACTTCCACGAGCTGTGGTGGTCGGATGCCTACGCCGACCAGCGGGCGGGCGGCGCGGTGCCGACGGGCCCGCAGTCCGCGTTGAAGATCGCCATCGCGCACGACCTGGCCTTCCGCTCGGACCTGGCCGCCTCCCCGCATCTGGCCGACGGTGGCCTGGCCGAGGAGGTGCAGCTGCTGGGGCAGGCCACCGTAGACGGGGTCATCACCACCAACTACGACACCCTGCTCTCGCAGATCTTCGCCGACTTCCGTCCGTACGTCGGGCAGGACCAGCTGCTGTTCAGCGACGCGCAGGGCATCGCCGAGACCTACTACATCCACGGCAACACCGACCAGCCCGAGAGCCTGGTGCTGACGGCCGAGGACTACCGGCGGTTCGAGGAACGCAACGCCTACCTGGCCGCCAAACTGCTGACGATCTTCGTCGAGCATCCGGTGATCTTTCTCGGCTACAGCCTGTCCGACCGCAACGTCCACAGCATCCTGTCCGCGATCACCGCATGCCTGACCAGCAGCAACATCGGCCATCTCGCCAACCGGCTGATCGTCGTCGAATGGGACCCAGCCGCCACCGAACCGCACATGGGACCCTCGACGCTCGTCTTCGACCAGACTCTGGTGCCGATCACCCTGATCCGGGCCGCCGACTTCAGGACCGTCTTCGAGGTCCTGGCCGGCCTGGAGCGGCCGTTCCCCGCCGCTCTCCTACGGCGGCTGTCCGATCACGTCTACCAACTGGTCAGGAACCCGCCCAGCGAGCCGTCCGCTCTCGCGGTCGCCGACATCGACAGCGCGGACGCGGCCGGCCTGCGGGTGGTCTTCGGCGTCGGCCGGTTCAACGACAGCGACGTCGCCGGCCTCGGATACCGCAGCCTGACCCGCACCGACCTGGTTCACGACGTGCTGGGCACTGCGACCAAGCCCCTGGACGCCTCCTCCGTGCTGGCCTCCACGCTGCCGCAACTGCTGCGTACGACCCCGTACGTGCCAGTGTGGAAGTACCTGCGCCAGGCTGGACGCCTGACCGGCGGCAGCACCGTCGACACCAGCGGCTTGGACGACCGCGTCGCCGCCGCCGTCACCCGGGGCATCGGCGTGCTCGGTCCCAGCCCCTACTACGCCCGGCGGTTCAAGCGGCTGTCCCCACTGCCGCGAACGCCTCGTGAGCTGGAAGCGCACGGCCTCGTGGAACTGATCAACTGCTGCCCGCTGCTGGATCCGGGCCAGTACCCACCCGCGGAGCTGCGGGACGTCCTGGTCGAGCGCATGGACGAATGCGGTCAAGGCACCTCGCACGCGACCGCGTTCCACAAGTGCGTGTGCCTCTACGACCTGCTGACCTACGGCCCGCCCTCCCAGGAACCCAATGTACCTACGCCTGATTGAGTCGGGGCGGGACAACCGACTCGGCGCCGATCCCGCTGCGGAGGTCGCTGGGCGAGGAGGGTGAGTACAGCCCCACCGCCCCGCACCGCACCGCAGGGAGACCCCGCACGCCCATGGGCGTTGATTTTCCGGCCGGCGCCGCTCCGTCTCAAGCTCTCAGCGGCCTTCCTCTTTCGGGGCCGTACGGCGATGCCGCCCTTTCCCCGGGCCGAGCGCGGGGCGATCCCACTCGGTCGGCTCCTCCTTCACCGGCTGCGGCGGATACAGCAGCGCCTTCGCGGCGTCCAGGTTCTCGACGACGCCGATCGTCTCCCACTCGGTGCCGTTCCACTCCTGAATGACCCGAGGAGCGTCCGGCTCGACGTGCGCCGCTCGATGCCGGTCCTCGGTGAGTGGCACCGCCCGCAGTCGGCCTTTCGAGGCGGCCCGGCGCTCCTCGCGCCGCCGTGCCCACTCCTCCAGCGGTTCCTCGTTCATCGGAGCATCGTGGCGCAAGCGCGCTCGGCCCGGCCACCCTCGCACGTCAAGCCCGCCCGGCGTCTCTCGGGACAGCGGCGCCGGGAGCCAGCCATCTACGACTCCCTCCACCGCGCCCGCACCGAACTGAGCATCGCGCCTGAACCGGCACCGCGCCCGGCCGGCTCCCGCAAGCCGGCGAACCGCCCGCCGCACGGGGACGGCGCGGCGGGCGCCGCTGATGCTCCTACTTCGCCCGTTGGAACCGGGAGACCTCCACGGCCCACTGCGCCACCGCTTCAAGGTCTCCCCGCGGCCGCGGCCGGCCGGCTGCGGCCGCGATCCGGGGGTAGGCCGGATGCATGTCGTGATCGGCCCCGGTGACCAGAGCGGACAGCAACGGCGCGGTCCCCGCGCGGCTCCGGTCCACCTCGATGAGCACGCTGGTTTGCTGGTTCCGCTCGAGGGCGGGCAGACCCGGCGGGAGCTGGGCGCGAATCTGCGCCCAGGTGAGCGTCGCGCCGGTTGCTGCCGCCTTCTGCAGGATGGTCTTGACCGCGGCGGCCAGCGCGTCGAGCTTCACCCGCGCGGGGCTCTCCGGCTTCCCGGCCGCCGTGGGCTTCGTGCGGGCACGGGGCTCAGTGGCCGGGGTGCGCGCCGGGTGTCGCTGTCGCGCCTTGCGACCCCAGCTGGCGACCCGCTTGCGTTCGGGGTCCCTGAGGTTGGGGCCTGCGATGTTCGCGGCCCTCGTCAACTCCTCCACCAGCTGCGCCAGCTCATCGTCGGCCAGGAGGTCGCTCTCACGGTCGAGCCGCTCCAGCAGGGCACGCGCTCGTGCTGCCGACTCCTTCGCCCGGTTCGGCTTCTTGCTCTTGGCCGGCGCCGGTCTCTTCGCGGCGGGGGCCGGCCGGTGGTGCAACGGCCTGCGCAAGGCCGCCTTGGCTGGGGACTGATCGGCGTAGTCGTGCTCGCGCAGATAGGCGCGGGCCGCGGCCAGGATGCGGTGCTCCTCGGCGCTGGCACCCCGCCGGGTCAGGGACGCGGCCTGCTGAATCCCCGCGCGGACATCCCACGCCCGCCGTTCGCGGACCGAGCCCTCCAGTTCCTTGAAGATGCGGCGCTGGTACTCCTCGTGGGTGGCCAGCCATGCTTTGGCCTCCGCCAAGGCCCTCTCAGCCTCGGCCCGCGCCGTGGAGGACAGGCCGTCCAGGAAGGCGCTGCTGCCGTTGCAGAGCCGGCGCACGTGGTCCACCGTCCCCGTCCGCTGCGCCGCCTCCAGGCCGCGGACGAACGTGACCACACTCTCCGGCAGAGCTCCTCGGCCGGCAGACGGCCCCGGTACGGCTGACCGGCTTCCGGCGGCGGCACGGTCGCGCAGGATGCGGGAGGCGGCAGGGGTGAGCAGGCCCTCGTCCGTCCACGTGCACTCGCTGAACGGGACCCACTCGGTGGGGCGGGCTAGGCTCTGGGTTCCGACCCACACGCGGCGACTCGCGCCGTCGCTGTCGCACCTGACGCGGTAGACGTAGGGGCAGCCTGCGAGCACGTCCGGAGCCGGCACCACGCCGGGGCCGAGGATCACGGCGCCCTGACGCTCCCAGTCCGGCTCCACGGCGGCGTCCATGTGGATGCGCAGGGGAACGCCGTCCTCCAGGTCGACGTCGACGAGGGAGCCGATCGGCGGCGGAAAGGCGAATTGGGCGGCTCGGCCGAACTCGAGCAGCGAGCGCGACATCGCCGACTTCACGTACAGGTGATCCGCGCTGGACTCGCCGACGGACGGTCGACGGCAGTTGTTCGGGGCGCCGTTCGGCAGCGGATTGTGCTGGAAGTGACACTGGCGATCCACGTAGAGCTTGGTGGCGAGCTGGCCCCCGCAGCCGCCCAGGAGCAGCCCGCACCAGAACGTGTCTTGCTGGTGGGCGTGCCGGAAGACGTCGAGCTCGATCGCCTCGGTCGGCAGGATGATCGGGACATCGGAGTGTTCATCACCGATGACCGCGGTCTGCACCAGTCTCGTGTCCCGCACCACGTCGCCCCCATTGAACTCTCTGCAGCAAACGATAGATCGCTGGATACAGACGCGAGGGAGTTCCACCGACAGCGGACCCACCAGTAGGCCGGCAGGGCAACCGGCGGGCCGGAACGTACCGAGTGGACGTCCGCACCTGGGCTCCAGATGAGGGGGTCAGGAGCAGTTGAAGCCGTCCCGGCGCCGTCCGCGCAAGACGCGTCGGTACTCCTCGGCCGCCGGGCCGCTGACGTGCTCGCCGCTGGCGACGCGGTCCTCGCTGGTCATCAGGTGCGCGTCTCCTTCGTGCGGTCGACGGTGAGCTCGTCCTCATGGTCCTCGTCGTCCTGGTGGTCGTCGGCGGGCCAGATGCCGAATGGGCCGGACAGGCCAGGGCCAGCAGCGCCGAGCTGGGCGGCCCCGCCCTTGAGTCGATGGTGAGCACGGATCACGGACGCGGTTCTCCTGAGGCAGACGAGCGTTACATCCTTATGGTGGCCTCTGCCGGAAGGCGGGAAGGCGCGTACGCGCCTTCCCGCCTTCCTCACGACAGTCGTCTACAGGCTCAAAATCGGGCTGGCCCGGGGTACGGAACCACGCGATTGACGTGGGGCCGAGGTCAATGAAGCGTGGACGCCTGGTGCAGGCGCTGCGCAAGATCGGTTGACTCGGTAGATGTGCGGTGGACTGCTGACACGCGATTCCCTCCTGCCATGTGCGCGTGCACGTTGGCGAGGCCGAGCCTGCGCTGCCAGGGCCCCTGTCGAACGCCGACCGTCTGGATTCGGGCAGCGGGGCAGATCGTGATGCTGTTACGGAAGAAGAAGCCGCGCCAAGTGGCGAAGTACCCATTGCCGAGGCGGTAGCCGAGCGCCCTGTGGAAGAGCGTCGCCCTGCGGGCCTTCCCAGGCGCCGGAATGGGAGCGTGGAGATGGGCCACGGCGTCCGCCCCAAGGAGATGGAGCACCAACTTCTCGGCGACGGTGCGCGGGCACACAGGCAGCAGCACGCCGGGTTTTCCCGCTCCGGCCACGGCCACCCGCACCTCGACCCAGTTGAACCGTCGCCACAGAACGGGCTGATGAATTTCGATGGATGCGACGCGGGAGGCTCGGTAGGTGTACTGCTGGGTGTCGAACAGGCCATGGTCGGTGCGGTAGCTGCCCTCGGCGATGCGGGTGACCGACCACCGGCTGTAGGTGAAAAGTCGCCGTCCCGTCAGCTTCCAAACCTTGGGCACAAAGGCGACCAGCGTCGAGAGGGTGAACAGCTGGCCGGAGAGAACGTACGGGCCTACGCCGATTCCGATGAGGAGGAGCGACTTGAGGTTCGTTCCGAGATCAAGGAGGAGAGCCACGACGAGGTCCGTAGTCTTGACCTGGTGAAGCCGCTCGTCGGCGGTGTCTTCGGCGAGGATGCGGGCCTTGAGCGCTCTCGCCTGATTGAGGGTGAGGTAGGAGAGGGTCATCGTCGTGCCCGACATCACGACTCGGAGGGTGCAGACCCCAAGGAGCCTGCCGAAGAAGGGCTGGCCGATGTCGACGCTCTGGACGTGGTGAAGCTCGCAGTGACGTCGGACCTTGAAGAGCAGGCCACTGCGGTACTTGAGTTCGTCACCATCCAGGCTGTAGTGGCTCAACCTCCACGACGTAATGAACAGGCTCAGGACGACCGCGACAACCACCGTCACGGCTGTACAGGCGACCCAAAGAGGCACGTCGATCTTGTTCCTCGCGCCTGAAGTCCCGACGCTGAAGAGGTTGTGCTGCTGGTACGCCAGACCTGCAAGCGCGGCAAGCACGGCCCAACTGCGCCGCAGCGGGGTGGCCGGATGAAGGCGGCCCTGCAAGGGAGACAGCGTCATACCGGCAGCCTCCGCTTCCGGGCGAGGTCGGTCAGCCGGTCGCGCAGCTCGTACGCCGTCTGCGGGTCGACGTCGGCGATGGCGTTACGCCCAGCCGCGCTGCTGATGGTCACGGTGGCCAGGTCGTAGCGGCGCTGGATGGGGCCGGATACGACGTTGACCTCCTGTATCCGGGCGTAGGCCAGGACCGTGAACCGCCGATGGAGAAGACCGGCGCGTATGTACAGCTCCTCATCGCCCAGGTGGTAGCCGCGAAAGAGCCAACCGGCCTTGATGCGGTCCCAGCGCCAGACGTACAGACCGACGGGAACCAGGACGAGGAACACCAGCGCCGGATGCCACCAGCTGACCATCTCGTGCCAGGTCCGTGCCTTGCTCAAGAGCGTGTGGATGAGGGTGGTGCCGGTCGCGGCCGTCGCTCCGATCAGGGCGCTCATGCCCAGGATCTGCAACGCGGCCGCAATCCGGTGGACGCGAACGGTGCGCGCTGGGTGCTGGGTCATCTCTACGCGGTCGAGCGTGAAGGGTGGTTCGGGTCTGATGTAGCGGGCCATGCCGGAGGTCCTGCTTCCCTTGAGCGAGACGGTGTGCACAGCGGAGCGTCGTCGTGCACGGCTCACTCAGCGAGGCGCCGCGAATCTTGATGAAGGGTTACATCGCCGCTGCGTGCGGCCGCCGGCGCCGGGGGCTCCGTGGTGAGAGGCCGTAACGAAGCAGTCGTACAGCCGTGCGGCATCGCTCGTTCAGGACAGGTCAGGGAAGGGCCGGACCGCGGCTTGGGACGCGCTCGTCTCCCGGGTTACGAACGGCAGTCGGAACCCACCAGGTGCCCGCGCGTCCCAAGCTCCTCTCAACCGATGGGTCGTGTCCAGCCGAGCTCGGGTGACCGCACACCCGTGATCCCTGGCCGGTCGCGGTACGGATAGAGAGGAGTGGCGGCTGCCGCCTCGGGGAACGACTCGGCAGGGCTGATCGCACAGGGCGGGCCGGGCCACTCGGTCTGCGCCCAGTGGATCGCCGCCCGGCGGCTCCACTCGCGGCGCAGGGTCACGCCAGTCTCGGGCAGCCAGACGATCCAGTCGCCGCGGCCGTGCCGACGGTGGCTCCACAGAGCGAGGAGAACGAGGCCGATGATGGCTTCGGCAGCGGCCAGAGGCAGGAGCAGAAGGCGGGCCGCCTCGTCGGCGGCTGTGGCGAGGAGAGCAGCCACTGTCGCGCCGGTCAGCCAAGCAGGCCAGTACCAGTACGGGCGAGGCTCAAGGGTTCCGCGATGCGCCAGAAGCGCTCCGACCAGCAGGCCACTGGCTGTGACAGCCAGGAAGAGTGTGCCGGTGACGAGCGTCAGGAAGGCGCATACCGCAGCCCCGCACGCAAGACTGCTGGCGGTCTTGCGATCTTGTGCCTGCGGCATCGTGCTCTTCCCTTCGGTCCTGCGAAAGATCTCTACGTCAGTTGGCGCGGCCCGGGCCCAGGGACTCCTGAGCTGCGGAGTTCCAGCCTCAGGTCGTAGGTATTTGGCCAGCTGTTCACTCGATCGGGTCACTGTACGCGGCCGCTATTTCGTCGCAGAAACGGTTGGCGTAGCGTCGCGGCACTTGCCTGCTGAGTTTGGCGGGGGAGCGGATGACGAGGTGAGAGGGCGGGGTCGGTGAGCAAGGGGGGCCAGGAAGCCTGGCGTGCACGAGGATCATGCCGGACGGGAGACCCGGAAGAGCTTTTCGTTCAAGGCTCGGCTCAGAGCAGAGCAAAAGCTATTTGCACTGGCTGCCCGGTGCGGACCGAATGCCTCGCATACGCCCTCGATCACAGGGAAGAGCATGGTGTTTGGGGTGGAATGACCGAACGTGAGCGCCGCGCTCTCTTGCGCAGGCGTCCGACCGTCACGTCGTGGCGGGGCCTGCTCACCGCAGCCCGTACGGAGCACGACCGACGCGCCGTCGCCGAGAGCGCTTGGAGCGTTCGGCAGGAGTCCTCGACGAAGAGCGCCGGCTCGTCCGTTGCTTGACCAGTGGAGGAGACCCGCTGGCGATGCTTGCTACTCCGGCCGCCGGCCGCAGTTCGGACACGGGGATTCAAGCCCGGGGCTGTAGACGGCGTCGCAGTCCTGGCAAACCGCCAGATGAACGTAGTTGCAGCTGCAGCCGTCGTCGGTGCATGAGGCAGCGCCAGGGCACATGTACGGGTCCCGCCCGGGCGCCGGGCGCGGCAGACGCTCCCTTGGAGGGAGGGTCTCCAGGTAGGCGCGGTAGACCGGGTTCTCCCGCGTCGGGCAGCCCTCCGGACACGGACCGGACAGCCACGGGTCATGCCCTGGGATCGGGTCAGTCACTTCGCAGCGGGGAGCGGTCCACGGGTCCCAGACGGCGCGGTAGTACGCACTGCGCTCGCGTCGCACGGCCTTGGCGGCATCGGTGTACGACTCGCCGGTGTCCTCTCCGCGGCGGCGTACAAGGCTCTTACGGGCGTGATCAGCAGGCATGGCAGCTCCGTGGGCATTCAGAAGGTCTGAATGCGCTGGTGCAGAGCACCTTTCCGTAGCGCGTCAGCCGGGCCGACAACGCGGGCCTGCGCACGGCCCGCCCCACGAGACTCTGGGGCGCGCCGAGCGTAGCAGCCTCTGGGAGCCGCGTCAGGCGGCGCCAGCCGCACGGGGGCAATGCAGGGCCGGGGGGCCTTGCTGCCTCTGCAGGATGGCGAACTGCCGGAGGGGTAGGCGTGTTGCGCCGCCCGTCTGATCGCCTTGGGCGACTGACTGCGCGCCGGGCCGTTGAGGAAGAGGAGCGGTAGGTCCGGCAGCTCGTGCCCCAGTCGGACAGTAGGGGGTCACAGGGATCGCATGACGGCAACGACCTTGCCCAGGATCACCCCGTCTTCTCCCAGCTTGATCGGTTGGTAGGCCAGGTTGCACGGCATCAACCAGGCGCCGTCGTCCGCGATACGGAGCTTCTTCACGGTCGCCTCACCGTCGCTCAGGAGAGCGGCCACGATATCGCCGGGCTCGGCGTTGCTCTGACGGCGCACGGTCACCACATCGCCATCACGGATGCCAGCATCGATCATGCTCTGGCCGGCGACCAGGAGCGCAAACAGGTCACCGTGACCAACTACCGCGCGAGGCATTGGGAGCACGTCTTGGACATCCTGTTCGGCCAGGATCGGCGGTCCGGCGGCGATGCGTCCTACGAGCGGGACATGCGCCACGGCGGCCGCTCGCGCTGCCTTGGCGGCCCGCACGGCCACGTCCTGCTCAAAGGGGGTAGGCAGCTGGTGGGCGTCGACCAGGTCCTGGGCGTGGGGGGCGAGGGCATACGCCCGGGGGCGCTGAGGGTCACGGCGCAGGAAGCTCTTGCGCTCGAGTGCCTGGAGCTGGTGAGCGACCGAGCTGGTGCTGGAGAGCTTCACCGCTTGCCCGATCTCACGCATCGAGGGCGGGTATCCGCGCTCTCGGACGGAGTTCAGGATGCAGGTCAGGACGGCGCGCTGGCGCGACGTCAGGCCGTCAGCGTCCTCTCGGATGCCCGGCGGTCGGCCGGGAAGAGCAGTATCGGCGTGCATGGAAACCCCCCTCACGATCTTGCGTGGAACCGAACGTAACCGCATGTATCCAGAAAGGGAACATTATTTCGATGCGAGCTCTGGCTACGGCCCCGCCCCGAACCGCGTAGGCGCCTCTTGGCGAACACCCCTCCGAGACGTGCCACGGTTGAGGCAGTCCGGCATCGATCTGCAGCGGGCTCCTCACCGCGGCAGAAAGCCTGCACACCCCGGGGGAGAGACGGAGCCTGACGGCTCTACACGATTCCGGGTCGGGGCGGCGATGGATCCTCTACGGTCGCGCCATGACTGTTCTGATCGTCGGCGGCAGTGGATTCCTCGGGGCTGAGCTTGTCCGCCAATCGACAACAGCAGGGCACACGACTGCCGCGACCTTCGCGTCCAGGCCCGGCAGCGCCCCGGCTGCAACGTGGTACGAGCTGGATCTTCGGAACCCTGACCGCCTCGAAGCTGTGATGGCGGAGGCGAGGCCCAGCGTCGTGATCAACGCCACCAGCAGTGACGCTGACTGGACAGTCACAGCTGAGGGCCCCATCCGCTTGGCCATGGCTGCGGCCCAGCACGACAGCCGCCTGGTCCACGTTTCCAGCGACGCGGTGTTCTCCGGCCTGGGCCGCGTTCATTATGACGAAGCCTGTGATCCTGACCCGCTGACCCCGTACGGCGCCGCAAAGGCTGCGGCGGAGACAGGCGTACGCCTCCTGTACCCGGCTGCCGTCATCGCTCGCACCTCACTCATCATCGGCGGCACCGAATCCGCACATGTGCGCATCGTCCACGACCTCGCAGCCGGCCGCCGAGATGGAGCGCTGTTCACCGACGACATCCGCTGCCCCGTGCACGTCACCGATCTCGCTGCCGCCCTGCTGGAACTCGCCGCCACCGGCGCGCACGGCGTACACCACCTTGCGGGCGCCCATGCCGTTAGCCGCCATGAGCTCGGCGTGCTCATCGCCCGCCGCGACCGGCTAGACCCCTCCCGACTGGCCCAGGGCCTGCGGGCGGACACAGCGCTTCCCGGGGCACTCGATGTCCGCCTCGACAGCCGCAGCACCCAACGCAAGCTCCGCACCACCCTCCGCGGCGCCCACGACTTCCTTGCCACCAGCGTCTGAGCGCCGACCGTGTGTCGCCGTGGCGCGAAACAGCGCTCGGCGGCCGATGCGACTCCGCCCCCAGAACCACCAGCCGCTCGGTCTGCATATGGTGCTCCCTACTTCCCGAAACGCCGATCCGACCTGACGGAGCCCGTGTGCCTTCCCCTCCCGAGCACGAGCGTGCAGAGATCCTGCTGCCGGCCATGGCCCGCGCTCTGGGCCGCATCCGCTACCTCGCCAAAGACCTCCCCGACATCGCCGACGTGTTCGACGACATGGACCAGGCCATCGCCGACGGCATCTCCATACCCGTCGAGGAGGTTGCGGAGATAACCGGCACGGCCGAGTCCCTCAGTGAGAGCGAGCGCGCCATGGACGCGCTCTTGTCCCGAGCGCTGCTGAAACTGCCGGAGGACCTGACGGCCGGGCTACCCGAGGACCACTTCGACAGAGCAACGCAGCAACAGTTTCAGACCTCTTGGCAGAAGGCTGCCGAGGCCATCGCCGCTGGTGAGCTGAACCAAGCCACCCAGGTACTCCAGCACACCCCTTACTCGGCGCTCGCGCGTATCGAGGAAGGGCTCGCACACTGGGCGCACTGCCTGCATGCAGCGGAGTTCCGGCGGAACCCGCCTGAGCGCACCTGATGTCCTCGTCGACGGACAGCTATCCGCGAGCCATGACGTGAGGGCAGATCCACCTTCACCGAGAAACCGCCCTTGTGGCGACCACGGTTACCCTGCCTGTCGGCGTCTTGGTCTTCGTCTCGCGGTTCTCAGCTGGGCGGCCGGTTCGGCTCGGCACGTCGACTACGTTCCGTTGTCAGTGCCGGATGCGAGGATGGCGACACCCCGGCCGAAGCACCTGCCGACTGGGGACGCTCAGAGACTTTGGAGTAACCGCATGAACCGCAGTGAGCTGGTGGCAGCGCTCGCAGACCGGGCCGAGGTGACCCGTAAGGACGCTGACGCCGTTCTGGCCGCCTTCGCCGATGTCGTCGGCGACATCGTCTCCAAGGGCGACGAGAAGGTCACCGTCCCCGGATTCCTCGCCTTCGAGCGCACTCACCGTGCCGCTCGCACCGCCCGTAACCCGCAGACCGGCGACCCGATCAACATCCCGGCCGGCTACAGCGTGAAGGTCTCGGCCGGTTCCAAGCTGAAGGAAGCCGCCAAGGGCAAGTAGCGGGTCATCGAAGCGGGGCCCCCACCAGATGGTGGGGGCCCCGCTTCCTGCGGACTGGATTCAGGCGGGCTTCCTTTTCGGCCCGCTAGGCGTTCTTCTTCCGGAGAGCTCCACCTCGGCCGCGCATGGTCGTCTCGGCTTCGCCGAGCAGAGTATGGACGAATCCGTACGACTTCCCCTGCTCGTCCGAGATAGCCCGGACCGAGGCGCCAGCGTCGTACTTCTTCTTGAAGTCGGCGGCGAGCTTACGTCGCGCGTCGCCAGTGATCTGAATCTTCTTCGGCATGATCGGAGGCTCTCTTCGTTCACGGTGTTACGTCGTCGTTGCCCGACGAGCATCGCCCTGGAGCCCAGGGGAAGCGACGGTCTGCGAATTCTGCGTGGAGAAAGGGACACGGGCGCGTGTTCACTTCAGTCTGAGCGGCCGGTGCGCTCCATTTCCGCGAGGTAGTCGGCGAGCGCCTGGGCGGCGGTGGTGCGCATGACCCGAACGTGTGGAGCAGCCTGCTCGGCCAGGTGCAGCGCAGTCTCAAGATCGAACTGATGGCTGGCAACCCAGGCGCCACGTCCTGCGTGGTAGTCGTCCCATTCGGCGTCGGTAACCGGCTCTCGGTCGCCTCCAGGCCACTGGTACCCCCAGGACCACTTCCCGTCGGATCCGAGGGAGCACAGTTCGTTGCGAATGACTCGATAGCGTCCGGATCCGTTGTACTCGACGGTGATGGTGAAAGCCTCGCGGTCGGGGACGTCCTCGGGAAGCAGGTTCACGGAGAACCGTGTCGGCCGGACGACGGGCCGGCGCTCTTGCGGGGCTGGGGTAGGTGTCTGTTGATCGGGGGTTGTGGACATGCAGTCGATCGTCACGCTTGAGGTGGCCAGACTCCCAGCGACCGCGAATCCAAGGTGCGGCTGAGGCACGGCGCCGGGGCGGGTCCGACCTGGATGGCTTCGTATAACGGGAACATCGGGCTTCACGGCGCCGAGGAAGATACGAGCAACTTGGCACGTCCACCCGAATCCGGCGCAGCCTCACGATATCGACAGCACGAGAGGCCGAGCACCAGCGCGGGGGGTTGCGCAAATGGTCTCGGCCTCTGCTCGCAGACTACGCCTAACCGGCCAATAAGCGACAGCCCTTTTCGGTCGCCAGCCCCTTCCGTGGCCGACCGGGCAGAGCCGTAGACGAGAGTGGCAACAGGCAACAAGGACAACTCCATCCCCGGCCCGTGAAGCGTCGGAACACTGAGCTCATGACTCAGCACGCCTTACGCGGCCACGCCCGTCCCTCCGGGTTCATTCAGTCGGTGATCACCTCGTACGGAGAAGGTCATCACGACGCTCCGAGTGGCAACGCCCTTCGCGTAGACGCCCGCCCGCTCCGCAACCCGCCTGACGACCCTGCCGTCCGTGAGCGCATGCTCCACTCCACCGGCCTGGACCCTGAGGTACGCCACTACGTCATGTCCACGCACGGAGCAGAACAGCTCGTCGACCGCAGCGTGCAACGCGCACTGGCTCTCCTCCGGCTCCCAGCTCCGCCCCGCGGACAGCTGCACCGCGTCGATGTTCATGTCCTGTGTGTCGGCGGCCGGCACCGATCCGTTGCACTGGCCGAGGAGATCTCCACCCAGCTGCAGGCCGTGGGCATCGGGTGTGAGGTCGAACACCGCCACATCGATCGGCCCGTCCTGAACCGATGGGTTCCTAAGCTGACGGAGCACGAGGCCGCGGTCCTTCACCTGCTGGCGCGAGGGTACTCGTACACCGAGATCGCTACCGCGCTCCGGGTGCGCTCCCAGACTGTCGGCCTCCTCGTCGCCAGGCTCCGGGGAGTACTTCGAGCCCGGACCGCCGCGCAGGCCGTCGCCGTCGGCTACGAGACCGAGCTGCTGCCGGCTCGACCTCACGCGGGGGCCTTGCGGCGGTCAACGAGCGACAGAAGCGGATGTGAGTAGGGCTCCAGTGCGGAACACTGGCTGTGTCGGGCGCCGACGACGTGGGTGTCGGATCTCACCGTGGACGGCCCACGGGGTGCCGGTGCGATCGAGCCCTGGCCCGTGCGGAGACGACAGCGTTGGTCACCGCAGTTCGTCCTGCGGCGGGCGGCGGGGGACGAGCAGGTTGAAGGGAGTGGGAGGCAGGTCCAGGCGCGGGCCAGCGTCGTCTCCGGTGTACTGACCTCCGCAGGAGCAGAAGCTCCCCTCGTAGACGAAGCAGTGCTGGAAGTGCCTTCCGTGAGGGTGCCCCGGAATGGTGTTCATGCGGTTCATCCTTTCGAACAGCAATCGGTCAGACAGGCTGGGGGAGCGGCGGACCGGGCACGTACGCCGGCTGCGGCTGGGACGCGTGGTGGCCGTCCGGCTCCAGAAGGAGCTGCCCGTGCTCGCTGGGTGTAAGACGTTGATCAGCCAGCTCCCAGACCTGCACACGCCGCGCATCCCCGATTTCCAGGGTCAGAACTCCCTTGGCGCCCGCGATGAGGGAGGCCCCCAACGCCGCGGTGAAACGCTCCCGGTCCCGGTCCTGAACCCCCGGCTTCGGACCAGCCTCCACCGCGAGCGAGTATGCGCCGAGTTCGAAACCAGCGGCCTTGGCCACCAGGGTGACCAGGCCATACGCAGCGGTCGATGGCGCACCGCCGAGCACCTCATCGACGAGGGCTTGCAGGACGCGGGCAGAACAGCCCCTGGCCCAAGCCTCCGCTTGAGGACCAAAGCGAGACTGTGCCGCACCGAACACCTTCCGACAGCGGATCATCATGGCCCACGCCGACTGCTCCCTGCGCATCTGCCGCAGCATCTCCTCTGGAGACTCCCCAGCGAACGGCCACAGCTCATCCACCGGGTGCAAGCGGTGCGCGTACGCGTCGAAGCCAGCCTTCGAGCGAGGGTCGAGCCCCACGTCGTTACATGCGCGGATGTAGGCAAAGTCGACCAAGGGCGCCAGCAGCGGCTGTTCGCCTTTCGTCAGAGCTTCCTCCGCCCGGGCATGCACGCTGCGCCAGTACAGGGTGAACGACTGACCGCTGCCGCGGGCTTCCGGTACGAAGGCGAGATCACGCTCGTCGACGGCAACCAGCATGCTGGCGCGAGACTCTCCCTGCTCTCGGTCCCTCATGGGTTGGGCCCCCTCCTCACGGGCGGAGTCCCTCCCCGTCCGCGAACCCACTCTGCTCTATCTGGCCGGGCGCAGGGAACGACGGCGAGAACTAGGCCGAACGCCAGTCGCTGTCGAGGAGGAGCTCGGCCTCGGCCCAGGGGCCGTCGTATGTCGGCGGACCGAAGAGGAGCGGGGAACCGGAGTCCGCGCTGCCCCGCAGCATCTTCGTCCAGTCGTCCCATGTCCCAAGGTCCGCGCCAACGGCGCCGAAACGGCCCTCCACGACCGTGCGTACGGACTTGCTACTGCTCCTGTCGAGCACGGCCAGGGCCGCCCTCGTCTCCAGAGCACTGACAACCCACCCGGTTGACGCGAGCTTGTGAGCGCTGATGCCCAGAGGCGCTGCGGGATGCCATGAGAGGAAGCGGCGGTGCTCGTCGACGTAGGCACGCAGGGCGTCGTCGAGCGCAACGACCGGCAACCCCAGCTCCGCGGCGACGCACTCATGCTCGCGGCCCTTGATGGGTGCCGGCTGCTGGGGGACGCCGTTGACGATGTGCATCATGCGCAGATCGATCATGCTCAACGCCAACGCGTTGACCTCGGACTCAGCCAACGGAAGATGGTTCACGGGTACTCCTTGTGAAAGCTGGTGCGGCTTGGGTGACAAGGAAGCTGCACGCGCGGTCGGCGTACTCAGGCGCATCCGCCCGACGCTCTTGCCGCCCACCACGAGACACGAGAAGTCGCGTGGATGTTGTGCCGTCGCGAATCACGCCTGCGGCGCCTGACCCGGCTGCCTCTTGAGCTCCGACCCGGTGGACCGGGGGCCGGCCCCGCCGGCACCCTGACCACGCTCGGGTCCAAGGCGCGGGCGTGCCGGACCTAGGGTGATCGCATGCAAGATGACCTGGACACCTGCGAGGGCCAAAGCTCGCTGTTCGACCTGCCAGCTGCTGATGAGATGCCGGACGGCGGATGGTCGTACGAGGCGTACGTCCACTTCCTCGGTGCCCCGGACATCGCAGCGCTCCCCGGCAACCTCGAGCGATCCGGCACGGCCACCTGGGAGTGGCTGACCGGCGCTGCTCGCTGGCCCGGCGCACCGGGCGGCGCCGTACTCGTCTCCATGCAGACCGAGGAAGACATCGCTCAGGCACTGTGGGAAACGGTCGAAGCCTTGAAGGAGACCGGGCTTCGCGTCACCGAAGTGCGCGACGTCTTGCGGGTGACCTCCCCGGCCGCCGAGGCCCAGCCGGAGGACGAAGCCGCCGCCCTGGTGAACAACAAGCTAGGGCGGCGGCCTGGGCGCGAACTCCTTGTCGAGCTGGAAGACGCGCGGAGTGCCTGGCTCGAACGGGCCGGCATCACCCTCGAACGTGGCTTGGAGCAGACTGCGCAGATCCGGGTTTGGTGGGAGCAGCACCCTCTTGGTGACGACGGCTCCTCCCAGCTGCGGACGCTCACCGACCTCTACAGCCGGTGCCTGGAAGGCACCTGACACCCTCCCTCGCCTACAACTACGACCGTTGTCGCAGGGGCTTGGGCGTGCAGCTGTCTGAGTTCCACGGACTCAGACAGCTGACGAGGGCCAGCGGCTCAGCGTGGCCGCATCTCGACACGACATCAGGCATCGAGCTACGACTGCTCTTGGCCCAGATGCAGGTCCACGACGAGACGATGGCCTTCCACTGGACGGAGAAGTGCACTGAGTGCACCCAGCGCCCGGGCCAGTTCCCCGTCGTCCAGGTCGACGGCCTCGTTCGGATCGCTCTGCCCCTCGGCGTAGAGCTCTACGTCCTGGCCGACGAAGCCGGCGTGGCTCATTCCCAGCTTCGTCTCCATAGCCTCGAAAATGGCGATCGTGTAGCGGTCTCTGCCCGGCACGAGGGTGCGTACCCGACGGGCGGCTACCCGGCGCCACGCGCTCTCTTCCGCTATTGCAGCGCTCTCGCGGATTGCGGTGAGCGTCTGCGGGTCGAGAAGGGGGAGTAGGGCGCGGACTGCCCTGGTGTGCTCCGCGCGCCGTGCCGCTTGCAGGGCGACTTCAGCACAGCACTCCGACCGCCAGCACATGCATCGCTGGCAGTCTGAGCAGTCCTGAGCCCGGGGGCAGCCGCATCGGCAGTCGAAAGCCCGGCAGCCGGGCTTGTGGGTGGTCTGTTCCGGCCGTGTGGGCGCAGGGTGATCGAGTTCGGTCAGGTCACGATGTGCCTCTACGATGCCGGCCGAAAGGGGCAGGCCGTCGCGGGCCAGCATCTCAGCCACATCAGTGCACGCCTGCCGCCATATGGCACGTGCGTACGCCTCTACCTGTTCGCCGGCGAGCAGAGGGAGAAGTTCGACGGGATGGCTCTCGCGCATGGTTCTCCAGTCGGTGCAGTGTGAATCTGCCCGTCCTGAGGTGGCCGGGCAGCCGCCGACCGGTCGGTCCCGTAGAAGAGCTACCGGTTCCTGATCGACGTCTGCGCATCCCACGGCGTCAAGGGGGTGCGGTGCGAGGAACTGCGAATCCTGACGGCGTCAGCCTGGAGCGCTACCGGTTAACCACGCCCGCGCCGACATGGTGGAGAGGTTCAGCGTGCCGGGCAGTGACCGCAGGAGCAGGGGTTTGTGGCAGCGGCGGCGTGAGCCTGACGAACGGCGGAAACCGCAGCGGCGTACGACGACCGGACATATGTGCTCAGGTCCGTGGGCCCGTACGGCGCCTGGTCCGAGCCGTGGCGGCGAGCCAGGTTCGCTGCGTAGAGGGTGTTGACGGCTGCGTGCTCCAGAATCGTGGCGGTCCGCAACGCCGCTGAATCGCTGGTAGTACGCAGGTGTCTCACTGCCTCGAACAGGCTCATGGCGATGTGCCCGCCGTGCTCCCGGTCAGGGTTGAACGCTTGATCAGTGAACGGCTCGACAGTCTCGGCGATCCATCCGGCCAGGGCATCGCGAAGCTCGGCGAGGGCACGGGCTGGTGACAACTCGTGCGGTTGGGAGCCGAGGTCAGCTTCATCAGCGGGGAACAAGTGGGCCCTGTAATCGAACATGCGGTTGTGGAGGTCCTTCAGATGTGGCTGCCCGGCGGAACGTGCCAGCCAGAGTCGGAGGCGACAGGCGAGTGCCTAGTGCGATCGTGACAGTCAATCCGGCCAGTGGCTCAAAGGGGAGATGTTGCGAAATCCCGGAGGGTCGCCCTCTCTCCAGCCCTCCGGTTCAGAGCCTGTTTGACCAGGCCCCGAGCAAGAACCCCAAGCCGATCACGACGAATAGCACACCCTGGGCGACGAAGAGCCACCAGAAGCCGTTGCCCTCAGCAGGGAGCATCCAGCGTGACGGATCCTTCGGGTCGTAGCGGAGCTCGACGCGAGCACCGACGGGGAGGGTCTTCTTCTTGGGGCGAGCTATGTCCGCCCTGGTCTCCATCGCTTCGCCATCGCCCGTGCTCCATGCGATGACTGGGTAGTACACGGCGGTCCCGGAGCTGCGGCTGGTACTCATGGAGTCCGCGCCTGGTGCGATACGAGCCTGCTCATGGCGGGTCACCACACCCCGCGCTGCCGAGCCTTCCCGAAGCAGGCGCCGAGTGCGTCGAATCTTGAGGGACGCAACGACGCCGACAACAGCCCCCGCGGTCGTGAAAAGCAGTGCGGCGAGGAATAGGCCCTGGGAAGGAGACATAGGCTTCATGATCGCGCACCGAGCGGACAGGACAGCGGGCGATGGTGTCCGCTTTCACCGGCACAGTCTTGGCGACAGTCGTCCCGCTGTGAACAGGAGCAAGCCGTGCCAGTGCCCCACTTCATCAAGCGCTCCCTCCCTGTCGCTCTGGGAAGCGCGCTCGCGGTTGCCGCGATCTCCGCCACGCCCGCGTCCGCAAGCTCCGGCTGGTGGTACTCCAGCGGTAACGGCGCCTCGGGCTACTACAACCACGTCAACGGCAGGGTGACGGCCTGCGACATCAAGACCGACGGCTACAAGGCGGCCGTCCAGATCCTGAGGATGGACGGCTCGGTGATCACCACCGTCACCGATTCCTACAACAACGGCAGCTGCTCCTGGCGGACCCCCACCCTGTTCGAGGGCCGCCACAAGATCCGTGTCTGCGTTCAGAAGAGCGGCGCGCGCCCTGTGAACTGCAGTCCCGCGCACGAGTTCAGCGTCTGAGCGTCGGCCTGCTGGGCCTCGGGCCCGCCGAGGTGGAAAGCTGACCCACACAGCGGCCGGGGCACGGCCCTGGCCGTGCCCCGGCCGCTGCTTCAAGCCCGTGCCCTCGTGACGACTATGTGGAGCTCGTCGTCTTCATGGGCTGGCGGCGTGAGCTCAGTGAGTGCGTCCAGCGATTTCACCAGCTCCGGGTCGTTCCTGGAGTCGTAGGACGCGAGGGGGACGTCCTCTCCGTCGGAACTGCTGCCCAGGAAGGTCACCTTCTGATCGGACCACTGGGGGCCGTTCTTGCTGTCCTCCGCCTGGAAGACCACCGTGCACACGGCCGGGACCTTCTCCGCCGCCCACTGGGCGAGGTAGTCCTGGTGAGCACGCTCGGCGGCGATACCCGCAGCGTGCCAGTCCTCCAGGAGCGTGTGCCGCGCGGCGGCGGAGGGCAGGGTGGCTTCGGCTGCCGTCCCTCCGGAAGTGGGAATTGGTCCGGGATTCACGTTGGTCATCGGGGCTCCTGTGCGCTGGGGAAGGCTGGGCAAGCCTGAGTAGAACGGGCGATGCCGCACATACCATCACCGTGCGAGATCCCTCTGCCCAGCGCCTGTCCTTTGCCGCCGATGAGAGCGTTGCTCCGGCATCTACTCGGCTCCCAGGCCTCCGTCGGTCCCGCAGGCCGGCGTGTACGACACCACCCACAGAGCAGCTGCTCAGGACGGTAGAAGCCAGTGTCCGGTCTCGTTGGCACTCTCGGGTCACGACCTTCAACCAGTCGCGTCACCGTGCGAATCGAGTTGGTGCCCCATGCCTGTTCTTGCAGCTCAACAGCCTGTGACCGCAGCGGCGGCCACCACACAACCCAATCGGTCCGCCAGGGCGTTCGGTCGAGTCTTGCGTGCCTTGGCACAGCTGGGCGCCGACCTTGAGCACCAGGTCGCCGACGTCGCACACTCTGCCGGGCTGCGCCCCGGCCATGCCTCCCGCCTGCTGCTGACTGCTGTCGAAGAAGGCTTTGCCGAACCCGGCGAGCGCTACGGCACCTACCGGTTGACCTGCGACGCCGCAGTCCTGCTCGGCCCTGCCCCAGTACGGACCAGCACTCCAGAGATCACCGAGACGCTACGCGCCCTGCACAGGGACACGAACCTGGCGACGGCGTGGCACGTCCCAGGCTGGCGTCCTGGGGCCGGCCTGCACCTCGACCTGGTCGACGTGGTCAGCCCCCGGCTGGCGCTGCGCCTCGACGCGGCCCAGCAGGATGGCGACCTTTCCCGGACAGCCGCCGGCCGGATCGCCCTGGCCTTCCTGCCGCCGCAGATGACCAGCACCGCCGACGGCCGGCCCCTGCGCTTGTGCGAGGACCTCGCGCGAACTGTGACGAGCAGCAGAATCGCTGCCAGTCGCACGAGCTCCACCCACAGCCTGGCAACCGCGGTCCTTCGCGGCGACGCTCTGGTCGCTACCCTCACCGTCACCGGCACCCCTGACCAGTTCACCGACGACCTCATCGTCCAGGAACACGCGGTTCTCCTACGCCGCGCCGCCGCGCGCAGCAGTCAGTCACGTGCCGCCTGACCAACCGGGACACGTCCGATTCCCCGTACCGGAGACAACGCCGCGAGACGTGAATCTCCAGGGCGGGAATTGCAGCCGCACGCCCGCCTTCCGCTTTCTACTGTGGCGCCACCCTCATCCAGAGGGCCCGCCAACAGGAGGTGTCGCATGCGCTCCATCCGTAAGACCTCGGTCCGTCGTCCCTGCCGGTTCTCCCGACCGGTCTGACCCATCGGCACACGCCGTGATGCAGGCGGCCGGACCTCTCCAGGTCCGGCCGCCTTCGCGTGTCCCTCCCGTGCCGTTTCGTCCACCTCGCTCCCGAGCGGGCCCCAGTGCCCACCGTGAGCCCAAACGCACCGTCCAGCCTGCGTAGGCCGACTCCCACAGTGTCGAAGGAGGAACCGTGACGTCGAAGTTTCTGAATCTGCCCTGGCCCGACTCGAACCGTCGCCGAGGTCTGCAGCCCGACCACACCGACCGGGAAGGCCAGCCCCCCACTCCAGATGAAGGGAACACCAGCCGGCCTGTCGAAGCCTCCGACAGGACAGCTCGGACCGGTACAGGACTCCCTGCTCAGCCGTAGGTACTTCGCGATGAGAGGGCCCCGTGAAACTGACGCAGAAGCTCAGCCGTACGACCAAGCTGGCCGCCGGGGCCACCGCTGCCCTGCTAAGCAAGTACATCGACTGATCACCAGGCGCAGCTCACGACGAGATACGCCCGCAGCCATGTGGCTGCGGGCGTATTCCTGTTCAGACCGGCGGACCACTCGCCCTCCTCACGGTGGTACCCCGCTCGAGGTTGCTCCGATCACGACGGGTCGACGAAGACCATGACGTCTGCGTGGACGTCCGCCATGCTCAGGTAGTCATCTCGCTGATGAACAGGGCAGACCAGCACCGAGACGATGTCGGTTCCCTGGCGGCGCACGACCCGCTGCGCTCCGCGCAGCGCACTGCTCTTACGCGTGTAGGAGCCTCCGACGAACGCGGTCCGGGTCGTGTGGTTGACGACTATCTGTGTGTGCGGCTGGTCTTGCATCTCGCTGCCTCTCGGAGTCCTTGGGACGGGCGGTACCGGCTCGTGGTGACCGGCCCTGCCTTGGGCTGTCACCACGAGCCGGGTCGTCACGCCTGGGGCGTGAGAGAGAACCACTCACTGCCGACACCGGTGACGATCTCCATGGCCGCCCGATGCTGCGGAAGACCGGAGTCGCCATGGCTATGCGGTCGGTGGACGCGCATCTCTCGCACGGTGACGGGCTTGCCGTGGACGACGATCAGGTCACCGGGCTGCAGGTCCGGGTCGGAGGCGGGCTTGACGAGCTTGGCCAGCTCGGCCTCCGCCTGGTGGGCGCGGACCCAGTCGATCAGGTCGTCGAAGACGGTGTCGATCTCGCTGCGCTCGGAGTGGTGGCGCTCGAAGTAGTCCTTATCGGCGTCGTAGGCGACGGTGCCGCGCGCCGAGTCCAGCTTCTCGACGAGCTGGCTGATGTCGACGGTGCTGCCGGGCTTGGGGCGGTTCATCGGTACGTACTCCCTGCTGTGCGGGCCGGGGAAGCGCTGGAGTCTTCCCTCCTCGGTGGCCGCAGTGAACCGCTCCAGGCCGGTGAGCAGCGAGGATCCGCGAGTTCGTGCGGATGGCGGCGGCGGAGACCTGTGTCAGCCGCCGTACCGTCAGGACAGGGAGCGGATGAGCCGCTGGTCCATGGCGCCGCGGCCCGGGCTGTGGGTCCGGCTTGGAGTAGGCCGGACCAGAGACAAACCCTGCCGCGCCGGTGCTGGCAGCCGGCGTACGCAGCAGGCATGGGACGCTGCGGTCATCAGCGGGTCCGGTCGGGCAGGCGAGCGTGGCACCATGCGCAGCGAGTGGCACTCAGATGTCGGAGGGGCCAGTGTCGGCCGTTGCTGGTGCTTGGGCAGCGGCGAGTGACGCGCAGAACGTCAAGCGCTTCCATCGCGGGCCCCATCAGCCGACAGTTGTGGCTGAGCTCATGGCCCGGTAGGCCTGCGATCCGGCGGGCATGCTCGGCCAAGGTGTCGCGCTCACGCCGGACCAGAGCTAGCTCCTCCGTCATCGCCCGGACTAGATCAGCGGCAGACGTCTGCCCCAGCCTGTCCAGGTGCTCGGCCAAACCGAGGGGATCAAGCGCCGCGGTCACGCCGTCCGTCTCAGGGTCTTTGCGTTCCTGCGGACGTTTGGTCATCACAGGCGGCCTCTGGGGAACGGCGAACTCCTGCTCCGTGCGGCTCACGAGCCGCACCCCGGCCCGCAGCGGTGACGGCCAATGCCGCGCCACCACCCCCAGTACAGGCGCCCCACCCGCATCCTCACCGTCCGCGCAAGCCGAGCCGGGCCGTGGATGCCGAGAAGGAATTCCATCGTGACCCCGGCCTCCTCGGCGATACAGGCGAGGTCGGTCGTGCTGGGCGTGAGCGTGCCGTCGTGCAAGGCCGGCAGCTCCTCATACTGGAGCGGGCGTCCTTGGGACGCTCGTTCGATGACGAGAGCCCGAATCCGGTCGAGGATCGCCTCCTCGCTGCGGGCGACAGACGCGATGCGCTTCATGGGGTGTGGGTGTCTCCTTGACTCATGGCGGGCTGAGAGGTCCGAGGAGACCTGGTGCGGCCTGGGTACGTCACGCGCTGGCGAATCCTGGGTTCATGCAGCCGTACTAGGTCCACCGGCCCCGCCTCTGCGGGATCACTCGGCGTCGTCAGCCAGCCGCCACAGCGGACAGTCGGTGATCATCGGCGTGGCGGCTCCGACGGCACAGCCCTCGGGGACTTCTGGACAGTTGCAGTACGGATCACCCCAGCAGCCGCCCGCAGCCTCACCCGGCTCGTGGTGCTCGCACGTCTTGCAGGACCGCACCTCGGGATTGCTCCAGCAGCGGGCGACGTGCGCGGCGGCGGCGGGCTTCTTGGCCCAGGTACGGCGGCAGTGCGGGCACTGGTGGCGTACGACGGTGACCGGGAGGGTCACGGCAGTCGGAAGGCGGGCCGCTTGCAGTGCGGAGCGTTCCTCGTCGGCGGCCTCCAGTAGTACGCGGACGAGCCAGTCGACGTATGGGGTGGCGGTGAGCAGTGCAAGGAACGGCCTTCGGCCGGTAGGGGAGCCGTCGGTGTGGTCCACGGGGAAGCCTTCCTTCTCATGCGCGGACTGCTGCTTCATCGGCCTTGGCTGCCGTCGAGGCTGCTGAGGGCGATGGTTTGCGCCTGTACCAGCAGGGCGCGGCAGTCTTCGCCGCTGGAGCCGACAGTGATCGGAGCGCCAACTGCTGTGACCAGCTCCCACCCCTCACGGGTGGGCCGGAGGATCAAGCAGGGCTCGCGGCGGGCCCCGAAGCGCAGCTCGGTGCAGGGCGGTATGACCTGGATGTTCATGTCGGGGAGCATGCGGTCCGTGCGGGACGCTGGCCGTACGGCACTGCCTATGGAGTTGAAGGACCTGGCCAGGGCCGCGGTCCCTTCCTGCGTGGTCAGCGAGACGTTCCACGCGATGTTGCAGGTGCGGACGGGACGGCGAGGGTTGGTGGTCGGAGGGTGGTCGGGGCACCACAGCTGAGAAGAAAGGCTCTGGAGCCATGCGGTCATGACTTCCCGGGCGTACCGCTTGGAAGGGTGGTCGTGACCGCGTATCCACCAGCGAAGGACGCCGGCAAAGCCGTCCTCAGCCAGTGCGTCGGCTAGCTGCCGGTGAACAATCCGCTCCTCCAGCAGCTCGACTTCCGCCTGGCGGCGGCTCTTACGCTGCTCAGCGACGACCAGCCGAGCGCGAGCCGCCGCTAGCTCGTCCTCTAGCTCCTTCACGGTGTGCGCGGATGACTGAGACGCGTCGAGCTGCGCGACCTCGGCACCGATGCTCTCTACCAAGGTGCCGCGCAGTTCCTGGGGCACGTCGGGGCGGACGGCAATGAGGATGCGGACGCCGGGGCCGTTCAGCGTCTTGGAGAGCGGTTCCAGGCCGTCGGCGCCGAGAACGACGGACCACTGGGAGAGGTCGGGAGCGTTGTTGATCAGGTCGTAGATCTTCTGCTGCGCCTGGCGGAACTGCTCCTGGTTGAGCTCCGCCCAGCGGAGGTTGCCCTCCATCTGCTCGCCGACACCCATGATGTCGGGATCCTGGGTGAGAGTGCCGCGCTGGCGGGCAGCCTCGGCGCGGAGGTCGTCATCGGTGTACGGGGCGGTGCTCATGTACGCCTTCCTTGAAGAGAGGCCGACGGTTGCTGCGGCCGTGGTCACTGAAGCCGACCGCAGCCGCAGCGTCGCCTGGCCGCGAATCTGGTCGGCCGGGTGCGGTCGGCGGCGGGGCAGCAGCAGCGGGTGCGGCCCTGTCGGCGCGGCACTGTGTCAGGGACGTTGGGTGGCCGCCGTGAGCCTGCTGCAGGGAACGGACAGCCGTCCCTGAGTGGGGGCAGGGCCGTGTGACACCTTGTGTCGCCTCGACGAGGAGACGTGGCCAGTCGACTGCCGCCGCGGTGAATTTGGGATTGCGTGCGGACGGTGGGCGCTCCAGGGCCCCGGACGTGGACTCTGGAGGACCTGGAGCGCCGAGTTGTAGAGGACTACAGCGAGGGCGTCGGGGCGGTGCCGTAGTGGTGGGCGAGCTTGTCGGTTACCTCGCGGGCGCACCGGACTGCGTCGACCACTGCGTCGAGGTCGCCCGATGTGCCGTCGACCAGGGTGGTGAGGTAGTCGCCGGTGGCGTCGTGCAGGTGCGCGGACCAGGGTTCACGGTGCTCGGAGGCGGGGCGGTCGGCACGCTCGCCGGCGTACATCAGGACATGCGGGCCGTCATAGGCGGCATCCTCGTTGTCCGGGGCGCCGGGAAGTGCGGCCATGATCAGGAAGGTCATCCCTCCCTCAGTACCAGGGAAGGCGTAGCGGCCGACGGCAGCCAGAGCTGCGCGCAGCAGTTCGCCTTCGGTGGGCACGCTCTGGTGGGGCACTTCATTCATCGTGTCTCCGCTCCGCGGGTGGTGAGTGCCGGCGGAGCCTTGGTGCAGCGCCGGCAGGACGGCCGCAGTGAACAGGGCGGGTGCGGAAAGGGCGACGATCGGCGAATCCGCCGGCGGGCTGGTCTGCCGCGCGCAGGGTCGGGGTCAGCTGGTGACGCTGCACCCCGACGTTCCACCAGGAGCCCGGGGGGAGAGCGCCGCGAAGGCGGCGGTGATCTCCGTTGGCGCGCTGGTGATGCGGATGTACGTCTCGACCGCCAGATGGCCGCCATAGGCCATGCGCCACATTCGTGAGACTGCTGTGGGCGGGTTACGCGATTCCGTTCTTGGAGACCGTGTAGCGGAAGCCGCAGGCCGAGATGATGACGAACTCGGTCCCGCGCGGCGAGGTGTACGGAACCCAGGTTGCGTCCTCGTCCCTCAACAGCCCGAGGGCATCCCTGAACACGACCTCCTGGGCCCAGGGCGGCATCTCCTCGAGCGGCTTGCCCTCCTCCGCGGTCCCAGAGGACGTGCGCCCGCACTGACGCTTTGCCGTGGAGAGGGCGGGGCCGGTTGTGGGAGCTGCGGCTCCGGTAGTCAGGGGGCTCATTCGGCGGCTTCCTGCTTCTGGGGGTCGGTAATGGGGGAGAGGAGGGCGCGCATTTCGCGCACGTAGTGGATGCGGTGCTCGTTCCACCGGTGCCGTGCCGCGACGTTCTTGAGCGTGTCGTCGTCCCAGCCGATGAGGACGGCCCACAGATAGGCGTCGTGCCGGTCGGCGGACCAGTCACGGGTGTCGCCGACGCCCGCGCGCATCATGTTGCAGACGGCGTTGACGGCCCGTGCGATCCCGCCGAAGGTATTCCGGTGCCAGTCCCAGGCCTTGTACATGGCCTGCGCCGCCTCGCGGGTCTCGGCTCGGTCGTGCTCGGTGTCCTCCAGGTCTTCGTAAAGCTCCGCCAGGCTGGCCTCCGTGTGCTCGTCCAGCGACAGCCGACCGGGTGTTTCAGCGAGCGTTACAGGCGCAGCGAGCTCCCCGGCTGCGAGCAGGAGGTGTTCCTCCCACAGCGGCCGCAGAAGACCACCGTAGCTCTGAGAGCGGGACATCCAGCCGCATGCGCAGGCCACCATCCAGCGGCCGTTGGGCACGTCGACGGTGCGGGGCAGGTGCTCGGTGACGACGCCGACATGATCGGGGCAGAGGGAGCCGGTCGAGGGACCACGGGTGACCTGACGCCAGCCGGCACCGGACCAGGAAGGACGGGCTGGCTCCCGCCCGTCCATGCGGGCCGCCATGTCGAACTCCCGGAGACATCCCGGGTAGAGGCACTGGCGGAGAGACGGCTGGTTGCGGAACGCCGTGGCCTCGGCGATGAGATCGGCCAGCTGTTCTTCAGTGAGCGTGGCCAGGGTCGGCTGGTCGGTCACGGGCTGTTCCTCTCAAGGCGGGCGGGATAACGGGAAGCAGCTAACCGCGAGCTGGGGACGCGGGCAGTCGTGCCGCGAGTTTGCGTGCTTCCACCACGGCCTTCAGAACGGCCCGGCTCAGGTACTGGAACGTGTCAGCGGTCGGCGACATGCGGTACTCAGTGCAGCCGCCCCTGGCGGGAAGCGTCAGGGGACGTTGCGGGCCCGAGTGAGTCTGCCGCAGGGAGCGGACAGCTGTGCTTCGTAGTTGGGGAGTAGGACCATGCCTCCGAGGCCGGTCCGCTCGAAGCCGTCGCTCGGCCGGTGTTCGGTTGGCGGGCAGGTCTCCGCCTTGACCTGCGTCAGCGGGGGAGCGGAAGGAAAGCCGGCGGCCCGGGGTCTGTAGCGGTGACGCGTCCCGGTGGCTGGTCCGGTTTGTCGATAGCGCCATCTCCGCTGAGAAGGCAGAGGAGGCTGGTCATGGCCCCGCAATGTCGGGGCCCGGCGGCGTTCCACCCAACTGCTGAGACCCGACGTCACCTGGTTGCCCTGCTACGCGCGCGGCGGCGCGTCCGGGTCGTCGCCCTGCTCAATGCCGAGGGCCTGGGCGACCGCCTTGAACACCTCGGGGTCGATGGACGGCCGAGGGAAGTCGTCCTGCCAGTCGAGATCGGCGATCGGCCAGTCGGGATCGACGATGATCGGACGGTAGGAGCCGGAGAGCAAATCGCTGGCGAGCAGGCCGGGCGGGAGCGGGAGCCGCTCGTCTGCTTCGGCGAACAGCCCGGCGAGCTCGGGCTCCCCCACGGTCTTGCCCGCGCCGCCACGCCGGAAGTTCTTCGTGTGCAGGTGGCGGCGCACTAGGTCCTCAAGCTCCTCGTGCTGCTGGGCGGGAGTACGTGGGGCGGTCAGGGCGCGGGCCTGCTGCGGGGTCATGCCGGTGGCCGCGACGAGCGCCTTCACCGCGGCGTCGGGCAGGCCGTCGGCGAGCTGGTCCAGACGCTCGGTCGCTGAGGCGCCGGGCTCCAGACCGAGGAGCTCCATAGCCCGGTGCCGCTGAACTCCGGCGGCAACGGCGACGCGCTTCACGTAGCCCTCAAGCCGCTCACCGGGCCGGGGCCGGGGAGCGCCGGCGATCCGGGAGGGGAGGCCAGGGCGCGGGCCGGAGCGGGCGGCGACGGCGGCGCGGGCCTGGGCCAGGGTGACGCCGGGGTGGGCCCGCTTGTACGCGCGTACGGCACGGTCCTGCTCACGGCGGCGGGGGTTGGTCATGACGTCTCGTCCTTGTCCAGCCTGCTGCCCCACACGCGTCGGCCGTCCAGGAGGAGGGCATGACGAGTTGGCTCGCGCGAGTCTCAGACGTCTGCGGTCCCCGTCGACGGTGTGGGCGTCGAGGTCGGTGTGGACCGGGCGCGGCGCGGTTGCCCTTTCCTACGCCCACTATCGTAGCGGTGAGGGCGGCGGGGACGACGAAGCCCTCACCGAGACGGTCCTGCGTGAGGCCGCCCCTGCCGCTACCGCCCGCTGGGGCGAGCAGACGTGGCAGGAACACCACCCCCGGTGGGCAGCGGCCGACGCCCGCACCCGCAAGGACAGCCTCGCCCCCTGGCGGCACCTGATCGAGGAGACGCTCCAGCCCGCCGACCCGGCCGCCACAGCCCGGTTCCTGCTCGCCCATCTGGACGCGCCCGAGGACACCCCCATCGCGCTCGCGATCGCGCACGTCGACAACACCCTTGCCGACGAGCAGCACCACCTCGCCGACGTGCGCGACGCCCTTCGCGCCGAGGGCATCCCCGCGCTCACCGTCCTGCCGGACCTGCCCGAACACTCCGAACGAGAAGACGCGCTGCAGGCCCCGGCCCGCCCCTCTGCCCAGGAATCCGCAGCCGCCAACCGGCTGGCCCTGGTGATGGCCGACCTACTCGTGACCCGGACATCCTCGTGAGCACGCTCCGCGTCCCCCGTCGGGCATGTCCGACGGGGGACGCGGCTGCGCACTGCCGACGGACTGACCCGCACGCGCCCACGGCGTACGCCGCCGGGCCAGCGGGGACCCCCCGGAGGGACTCCTCCGGGGGTCCCCGCTGAAGGCCAGCTTCAGCTGACCCGCTCGTCGTTCCAGGTTGAGGGAGCGAACAGGAGCTCCTCGAATGCCTCGGTTTCTTCTCAGCGGGTGCGAACGGCTCCCGCCCCCAGGTCCGGGCCCCGGTGCGAGGCGGGCGGCAGCAGGTCTGCTTGCCCGCCATCGCAGCGACGGCTGACCGCGTGCACAGGAGGCTTCACCTCCACCTGCAGAGGGGTCGGTACCAGTCCACACCGGGTCCGCTCGTCCTCGACGAACGTACGGTTGTGCCGGTCCTCGGCCATCCTCTCTGGCGTAGCTGGCTGCGGTTCCGGGATCGTCTTGGCCCCTGGGTACTGCTCGCGTAGGTAGGCAAGAAGGAGGGGCAGCCATCCTCCGCAGTTTCGTTTGATCCCGAAGAGGTGACCGACGGTTTCCCCGAACACGGCGGCGGAGACGACGGGGGCCACGATGTCCGCGAACTGCTGACAGATGCTCGTCCGTGAACCCTCGGCAAGTGCTGCGTAGTCCCTGGGGAGGGTGACCAGAGCTGCCACCTGCTCAAGGGTGAACCGGCCGCCCTTGTGCCCGACATCGACCGACCGGATACGCGAGGTGACCCCCGGGATCACGCGGCCCATGACGAACGCGTTGCCTCCGCTGGTCTTGCGGGCGCCTCGGGTGATCACCTCCAGCTCGGCGGGAAGTCCCGTCGCCTGGTCGGCGGTGATCGTTATCTCTGGTGCTTTCGGTCCGGAGTTGTAGCGGCCGAACGTCGCCATCATGAACGCCCGGCGGCGCGTTGACGGCGACCCGTAGGAGGCGGCGTCGATCTCTTCCCACGTCACGGACACAGCGGCGCCAAGTTCGCGTTCTCCTGCGCAGTACAGCTCTTCCTTGATCACGTCGCGGATCTCTTGGGGAAGCTGGTTGGACTGCTCGAAGAGGATCGTGTGCAGCGGCGCCCCACCGTGTTTGAGGGCGAGTGCCCAGATCATCGGTTCGAGCATGAGCCCGGCGGTCTGGGTGCCGGGCATGTCGGCGACGAGTGAGCGGATCTCGTCCCAGGTGGCGCCCGAGCGCGGGCCGAAGTGGTCGTAGGCCTCCGGCCCGCACTCGCACTCGTCGTCGGTGACGCACGTGCAGCCCGGGCCGTCGACGATGTAGTTCCCGACGGCTGCCCCGGCCTGCTCGATGGCGTCGGCCAGAGCGGCGACGTTCTCGGGCAGCCGTCCGGCGCGCTTGCCGGCGTTGGTGAAGTCGATGCACGGCGAGGACCCGATCAGGATCTGGGTGTGCCGGAACACGAAGTGCTCGGGGTCGATGCTGCGCACGTCCGCGCAGATGGCGTGGCAGCCGGCCCGCGTCGCTGTGGCCGTGGCGTCGCGGCTTGCGTCTATGCACAGCATGTCGACCTTGGCCCCGAGGATGCGGCGGATCCCGACGCACCAGCCCCCGCAGCCACCGAACAGGTTCACAGCTCTGGGCGCGTCGCCCTCGGCGGGGGCGAACAGCCATCGCACCGGGCCTGGCCCTGCGAGTCTCGCCAGGTCGGCGGTGTCCTCCTCGGACGGGTGCGCGGCGACGAAGTCGGCGTACGTCCAGCCGTCCAAGTCGTCGTACGTGAGCGGCGTGCGGCCCGTAGCGCTGAAGGTGTCCGGCACCCGCACCGGGCCCTGCTCATGAGCCTGCGGTGCGACGCCGCTGCCGCCTTCCGCCGGGCTCTTTGGCCCGGCAGTGGCCGGGACGGCAGCGTCGTCGGGCTGCGGGGGCTGGGTCTGGGTGGGGTACACCCGGCCGTCAACGCTGCGGTGGAGGGTTCCGGCCTCGATCAGCGGCAGCACCCGGGAGGGGTTGACCTTGCGGCCGGCGTGGCGGAAGCCGTCACCGTTCTGCCACAGCAGGCCCGCTCCAGCCCACTCGATCACCTCAGCCTCCGTGCCCGGCTTGGCGGTCTGCACGAACTCGCGCGAAGCCCACAGCTCCGCCGGTTCCTCCGGCCCTTGATCGGCCTGATCAAGCAGTGCGAGCGTCGTCGTGCCTGCCTTGATGGCGGCGGCCAGGTCGAGCTGGTACACCCCGTACCGCTCATTTACCGTCGTGCACAGCGCGTGCCAGGTCTCGGCCGTGGCATCGGTGAGGTTCGCGGCGGCCGCCGACAGAACATCGGCAGCCGCCGGCGTGATCGGCTTCTCCACGCCGTTGACGTTGTAGGTACGCGTCACCCGCCGGTCGCCTCGGCCCGTGCCACCATCAAGACGCGCCGAGGTGGCCCCCGGGCGGAGACGGGTGACCACGTGGCCGATGTACGCGGCCGACAGCGTCGCGGCCGCCTCCGCGTCCAAACCGTCAGCGTTCAGCGCTTCCAGCACGGCCAGCTCGTCAACCGTGGGGGTGGCGGCCCGTTCGGCCGCGGCCTTCTCCTCCGCGGCGCGCAGCGCGGCGGCCCGCTCGTTGGCGGCCTGCTCCGCCTCTGCTGAGGCTTGGGCCTTCTCCTGCTCCCCGGGCCAGGTTTCTCCGGCGGACAGCCACCGGTAGCGGGAGCTCTTTACCGCGGCGGGCCGGGTGTCCTTCTCCGGCTCCGTGACTGCGTTGATGCGCATCGCGTTCGACCACAGACGAAGCGCGCGGTCTCCCTCGTCGGTGAGACCGAACGCGCGGGCCCCGGGGGCGATGGCGAGCACCTTCACGAACCCGGCTGCCCACAGGCGTGGAACCAGGGTCTTCCTGATCTTCTTGGAGACGTCGGCGCGGTTGGGGCTGATGTCGTAGGCGCGGAATCCGTCGGCAGTCTCGCGCACCTTGCCGTCACGTATCCACCCCAGCGTGCGCCACTGGTTGCGGGAGAAGTTCAGTGCTTGGGCAGCATCGATGTCCTCCGGCGTCATCACGTCGGCGTCTTCCCGGGCGTGCGCGTCCAGGTGGGCGCGGGCGGCGTCGGCGGCATCCTGCTCGGTGTCGTAGACGTAGGCAGCCGCGATGTCGGCGACCGCGTCACCGAACTTGTTCAGCCCCCTGGAGACAGGGCCATGCCGGTCGCACTCGGCCACCCACTGGGAGCCGATCAGGTCGAGAGCGACCGCCCGCGCGGGGGCGGGGGTGCTGTACGCCTCCCCGACCTTGGGCAGATCGTCGCCCGCGGCCGCCCGGCCCTGGCCGGTCTCCTTGGGCGTAGCGACGGCGGCACCGGGCGGCGTCCGTTCGGGAAACGTCTCGCCGCGCTCCGTGGCGTCGGCGTGGGCGCGAACGATGTCCCGGACGCTGGCCGCGTACGGCGCGTCGTTGATCACCGAGCAGACGTCGATGCGCGTGCCGTCCGGCGCGATGACCAGCCAGGGCCAGTCCTCGCCACCCTCCTTCGACACCACGTATACCGCTCCGCGGACCACCGCTTCCCAGATACTCGGGCTGACCCGCGTCACCGTGACGCGCCGCCTACCCGTGCCCATGACGATCTCCTGCGGACCGTGCTGCGACATGACGAGACCGTCATCGCGGCGGTCATCCTTCACCGCCTGCCGCTCCTCGGCCTCCTGCTCGCTCCGCGCCCATGCGGCCGCCTGCTCCTGCTTGGCCTGCGCATCCCGCTCCGCCTGCTCCGCCGCAAGACGCTCCCGCGTGGCCTCCATCTCCTTGGCCCACTGCTCGACCTGCCGCATCTGCGCGGCGCGGCGGCGCTCCTCCTCCTGTCCGTACGGCAGGGGAGTAAGACGCCGGGCCCGGTCCCTGGCCGACTGCTTGCTCGTCCGGCCGGTGTGGTGAACACGCACCCGCGCCCAGTAGGCGGCCCGGTGGTCTGCGTGCAGCAGGTCGGGGGCGGCGGTGCACCAACGGTGCGCGATGACGCCGTCGGGGGTGACCGTGACAGGACCGCGCCGGCCGCTGCGGGGGACCGCGATGTAGCCGCCGGACGCCAGCAGCTCGACCAGGGCGGCCCGTACCCGGCGTCCCTGACCCTCACGTCGGCGGACGATCCCGGACGTGTCCGCGTGCAGGTCTCCCGCGTACACGGCAGCCAGGACGTCGGCCAGCCCCGCGCACCAGCCCATACGCGGCAGTTCGGTTCGGGCGTTGCTCTCATCGAGCCACCGGTCCGCGCCGCTGTTCTCCATCTCTGAGTCAGCGGGTGCGGCAAGCGTGGTGCCAGCCGTTCGGCTGGCGTCGTGGGCCCGCTCCGGGGCGTTGGTGTCGTCCGGACCGTACGCGGCGTCAGCCGTCGAGAAGTCCGTCGTGGAAGCCACCGCTATGTGGGGGGACGTGCTTCCGAGGCGTTGCTCGGCGGTCTGGCCGGAGTCGGCCTCGCCGGAGCGCTCCTCATCCTTGGTAGTGGACGCGGCGTTGAGCCGGGCGGAGAAGGCGGCCCGGCTCGCCCGGACCGCGGCGACCAGGGCGGCCCGGTCGGCGCGCGCCTCAGCGGAAAGCGCGGCGGCCTCGTCCTGCGCCTTCTTGCTGCCGCCCCGCTCGCGCACAGCCGCGCGGGCTTCCCGCTTCGCACGCTCGTCACCGTCGGCCGCGCCCTGAGCTATGAGCGCATCGGCCAACGCCTTGGACGGCCACGGCGACCGCTCGCCGTTTTCCAGAGCCTGAGCGAGCATCTGCCCGCACAGCTCCGCCGCACGATCACCCCACTGCTGCCAGTGCAGAGCGCACGTCTTGGGATCGCCCTTGGCCAAGTCGCGGGCGAGGTCGACCACATCCCGCCCGGCGGACCGGTCGCCGCCGTGAGCGTCGTCCAGGATCCGGCGGGAGAGGCAGCGAGCGCAGGCGACGAACCGGCCGAGCTCGCAGTCCTGGTCGTCGACGACCGCCACCCAGTAGCGGGCGCCGGAACGCTTCGAGCTGCACTTGCCGACGTAAGGAGCGGACATCGCACAGTACGCGTCGATGTCGGCTTCCTTGTCGTCGTCGGCACAGAGGGAGACAACGCGGAGACGGGAGTTCGCCACACTTTCCAGGGCGGAGTTCCACACCTTCCACTCAGCCACGTAGCGCCGGTGGTCAGGCCCCTTGCGCGCCCAGTCCTCACCCGTGCAGCCTTCGCGGCCGTCTGCGGCGGTCAGGTGCTCGAAGCCCCAGCGGGCCTCGGCGATCAGGCCCACGGCGCCGAAGCGGCGGATGAGGAACACACCGGGCTCGAGCTCCATACGCTCCGGCGTGCAACCGAACGCCGGAGCCTGTGCCGTGCGCTGCCCGTACTTGGCCCACAGTGCGGCGAACCGGCTGCGGGTGGTGGAGTCGGTGCGGATCCGGGCGAGCACCTTGGCAAGAGGGCGGTCCTCGATGTTGGCGGCCCACCAGTACGACCCGTCAGCGTCGTGTCCTGCCTCCCACTGGCCCTCCTCCGGACGGCAGTAGGCGACAGGCCGGATCCGGAACGTGTGTCCGGCTGCGGTCGTCAGCACCCACCCAGGGGAAGGCTGTCGCCCGTCCAAGAACGACACAGCCGCGATCGACTCGCCTTCCTGCAGCGCAGCCGCGAGCTGACCGGCGGCAATGTTCCCGGCTGCAGGCTCGGGCAGTCCGGCATCGCCGTTGACGACGGACTTGTGCTGGCTGTCGACGGAGCTGCTGGGGACGGTGTTCACGGGATTCCTTCGTGGGCCGGGAGAGGCCACGCGGATGCGCGGCCGGGGCCACTGAAGCGGCGTACGCCAGCGGCGTCGCCTTCTCGCGAATTCCGGCATCGGCGCTCGCACCAGCGGGTTCTCGACCGCGTGCTGGCAGGTAATGAGGGCGTCCTCGACGACGGACAGCGGCCGGCCCGGGTCGAGGGGAGCGACCCGGGCCGGTTGGTGACCGCGCATGACCGCGGTCCGGATGAAGTGGGGCTGCGACATCGCGAGGGGAGGGCCTGCCCCGCGCCCTGAGGCGTCCTCACGTCCGGCGGGGGCCTGCAAACGAGGAGTCCGAGACCGGCACGCTCACCCGGGGCAGCGCACCGCACCCGTCTTGGCCCCTACCGGAGCACGTCCTCGCGCCGGTCCTCCTCCGCCTTCGCGGATGCCGCGAAGGCACACCCGTACAAAGCCAGCGTCTCTTCACGCCCAGACTCGGCACGAGCGGCGGCTTCCTCCATGCGCGCGCACTCGGCCACGAAGTCAGACAGGGCACCCACTGCGCGGTAGGTCCCGGCCGACTCCTCGTAGTGGCCGGCGTCCCGCTTCGCACGGCTCACGTCGTCGTACGCCCCTTCACAGGACCGGACGGCCGACCACACGTCCTCAGCGAGCGCGTCCCCCTCCCGGACCCGGTCCCGGCACGCCTGTGCCCGCTCCACGTCACCGGCGGCGAGCACCCCCGCAGCATGCACACGCATGCGGGCCTTCGTCAGCCGCTCCACTGCCGCTTCCCACGCGGCCGCCGTTCGGCCGGACGCCGCGCGCTCGGCCCGGGCCTGGTCACGTCCGGCCAGGCCGGCACGGTCGGCTTCCGCACGCGCCTCCGCCCGCTCGCCGGCGTAATGCGCATCCCAGTGCAGGGCCTTCTCGAAGTCCCGAACGCCGTTGTACGCGGCCTGGGCGGTCTCGAGCGCCGCCCACTCGGCGACGGCGTGCTCGGCAAGCCGGGTCGGCTCCCCGTAGCTGTTGTGCGGGTACTTGGCCCAGTCGGCCAAGTGCTTGCGGTCGTTTCCAGTACCGAATCCCCGGGGGTTCTTGCGGACGGCGGCCGCCGCCTTTCGCAGGTTCTCAGCGCCGCGTCCCTCAATACGGTCAGCCACGGCCAGCGTGAACGCCACGGCAGCGGCGTCGACCCGGTCCCCGGCGATCAGCGCGGCGGAGGTGTACCGCGACGGGTAATACACCGACCGGCTGGAGCGCTTGGACTTTGCCCAGGCGTCGTACTGCGCCACGAACGACAGCGAGGGATCACCGTGCCCGGCGTGCGTGACACCGTCGTAGTCGGTGTGGCCGTCGAACCACGCACACCAGGCGCGCGAGGAGTCCTCGAACATCACGATCAGCCCGGCGTACCCGCGCGCCGACGGTTCGCGGCCTTCGTCGGCCAGCTGCTTGCGCCACTGGGCTTCCTGGGCGATCAGCCGCTCCTGTGCTTCCTCAATGATCGGAGCGGCGAGCGCCTCCCGCTCCGCGCGCGCCGCAGCGTCCGCGATCGCCTCCCCGGCTTCCTTGACGTGCTGCCCGGCCAGCACGATCGCACGCCGCCACGACGCGCACCCCCGCGCGTCCTCGCCGTTCGTCTCGGCCAGCCAAGCCCGCGCCGCCTTCACAGCGTCGGTGGCCGACCGCTCCGCCGTCTTGGCCTCCGCGTAGGCGGCGGAGCCCAGCTCCACCGTCCGCGCGCCCGTCGGCGTGGAGCCGTCGAGGGCGTTGAACGCGTCCCGAGCGTCACTCAGGGCAGCATTCACCTTCGCCACGGCGTCGTCCATCTGCCGGACCCACTCCGCGCCGTCGCGCCCCCACACCGTCCGGCCCGTGGCCTCCTGCTCACGCGAGACGACGCGTACGGCCTTGACGGCCTCGCGCACGGCCTTGAACCCGCCGGTCGAAGCGGACGCCACGAACTTGCCCGTCGCCTCGTTCCATGCGCACACGTGCTCGGTCTCCTCCACCCCGGCGCGCACCATCACGAGCCCGGAGAGCACCGCGGCGCGCACCCACAGGCGGCCGGTCCAGCGGCGCTGCACGCGTACGTCCCAGCCCAGCTGTTCGGCTTCACGCACCAGGGCGCCCGCGCTCTTAGGCATGCCTTCCAGCGCGGCGACCGCCGCGTCGGCCCCGAGGGCAGCGGCACTCCCGCCGCAGCGCCCAGAGCGGACCTCACTGCGCTGGCACGCCGGGCAGGACTCGGCTGCAGTTTCCTCCCCGGCGGGACCGCGGGCATCGTCGTGTCCGCCGGAGCAGGCGGTGACCGGAGAGGAATGCGGATGGGGGGCTGCGGTGCGCGAGTCGGCGTTCATGGGGTGCCTTCCTGAGAGAGGACTGCCGGCGGCTGCGCGGCTCGGCCACTGAAGAGGCAGAGCACCGTCACCGTCGCGATCTCGCGAATCCCGCGCACGGACCGGGCCGGGGGCCCCAGGCTGCCGACCTGTCGGTCCGGCGGCGGGCGCTCGCCCGTGGGGGTGCGGCAACGTCAGCGGTGGCGACCTGGCACGCGGTTCTCGTAGATCAGGTCCAGGTCCCAGGACCCGCGGTGCTCGTACACCGTCATGTGCTGGCAGGCCGGACATCGAAACGCCACGTAGCGGCCCGGGGGTTCACTGCCGCGCCCGGATGCCATCAGTCCGGGCCCCGAATCCTCACACTTCTCGCATGCTGTCGAGTAGTGCGACAGGACGAGCTGTGGCTGCCAGTCGCACCAGACGAGTGGCCGACCCCGGTGTTCACGTGGCAGCGCAGGAATCCGCCGTTCGACGGGCTCGATCGGCTCGGCGCCGGGCAGCTCCTCAAGGACAGCCTGCTGCGGGGCCGGATCGCCCCGCCACACACGCAGACACGCCCGGCATGTCTTCGGGCCATTCCAGGGACCGTCGTACGCGCGGACTGCGGGGGCCTGTTCCGGGTCGGTGCAGCACAACAGGGGGACGGTGAACACCGGCAGTGGGGGAGGCGTGGCGCCGGGGGCCAGGAGGTGCAGGACGCCGGCGGGGGTGCGGACCACGACGGCCGCAGGGCCCCCGGCGCTCGCGGCCGCGGGCGCGGGCGCGGCGGTTCCCGGCCGTGGCGGTGCGGCCGGTTCGATGGGAGTGGCGGTGTGGGGCTGTACCACGGGTGCTCCGGAGGCGAAGGGCGGGAAGGGGCCGGCGGAAAGTCGGTCACCAACCGTTTCCGGTGTGGCGTTCGAGGATGGCCGCCAGGTCGCGGTGCCATCGGTGGTACATGGCCATGCGGTGCTCATGGACGAGCCGGGCCATCTCTGACGCGTCCTGGCCGAGGACGAACGGCGCCTTGGTGTTGAGCAGCTGCCGCATGGCGGGTTCGGGGGAGCGCGGCACATTCAGGCGCTGGTCCGCTTCGGACAGCGCCGACGCGCCCGTCCAGGAGTGGGCGCGGGCCCACAACTGGTGCAGAGCCTGCACCCGTACGAAGGTCTCCAGCTGCATGCCGGGAACGGGGTCTTCGGCTTCAGCGGTGTTGACCAGGAGGGTGATGGCCTGGTGGTGGGCCTTGCGGGCCACTCGCGTCTCCTCCAGGACGGAGGCGACGATCAGATCGTTCGTTGTCGGCTCGGGCATCGGATGTCTCTCTTCTGTGAGGTCGTGCTCGGGAGCCCCTGGTCCAGGGCTCCCGGCCTGGATGCGCAGCGGGATGGCGATCGTGACGAAGGCCGATCTGGCAGCCTGGAGGGGGCGGGCGAGAGCGCCTCGCTCGTGCGGGTTGTCGAGTCAGCGCCCGCTCACGGCTGCTGCTCGACGGCCTGCACCGACCACGTCAGCAGGTACGCCCGGAACACGATGCCCTCGTACCTGCTGCGGTCCTCTTCCGTCGCCCACCGGGCGCGCTGGATGGCCTCGGCAGCCTCGGGAGACGCCGACAGCCGGTTGTGGCCCCCGTTGCGGTGCGCGTCGAAGTCGATGCTGCTCCACCTGCTGTTCCATGAGGGGGTGCTGGAGACGAAGGCGTAGTCGGGCCCTTCGGGTGCGGGGGTGCCGGCGTCCGTCGGCGAACTGGTGCGCGTGATCCGGTACAGCGTGGGCCCGGGCCAGGGGCCGGGCCCGGACGCTTCGGCGTCTTCGCGGCTGCGGTGGGCGTGGGGGCTGAACATCCGGGTGATGTCGCTGTCGGAGGATTCGGCCAGGAGGACCAGGCCCCATGCCATCGAGGGGCTGTCGGACCAGACGAACCTGGTTCGGCTCTCCTGTGCACTCATGGGCGGCCGTCCTCTGCTGCTGGCGGGATCGTGGGTGAGGGGCGTGGTGCCCAGCGGGCACGCCCGCTGGTGACCGCTTTCTCGGTGCAGGGCTGGCGGTCTGCTGGGCGGGGCTCGTCGGTGGGTTCAGGCGTCGGGGACGAGGGTGAAGTAGAGGCTGCCCTGGCTGGTGGTGATCTCGGTGGCGGGCCGGTGGCGGGGGAGACCGGAGCGGGGGTGCCTGTTGGGGGCGTGGAAGTTGATGCTGCGGACGGTGGCGGGGTGGCCGTTGTGGAGGATGACGTCGCCCTCCTTGAGGTGGGGGTCGGTGGGCTTCTTGGCGAGCTGGGCCAGTTCCTCGTCGCTCAGGTGGGTGCGGACGTAGTTGATGAGGTCCTCGAAGGGGAGGTAGCGGCCTTCGCCGTCGATGGCCACGCATTCGGCTTCGAGCGCGGCGATGAGCGCGAGGGGGTTGAGGGGAGTGCCGTTGCTGGGCATCGGGTCGGGCTCCTTGGCGTAGGGCAGGTGCTGGGGCCCTGCCGGGGTGCCTCAGTGAACGGGGGCGCGTCCGGTGGTGGCGACGTCTCGCGAATCCCGGGTGCCGGCGGCCGCGCGGTTGTCCTCCTGGTGCTGTCCGGTCTTGTCCGTACGGTGCGGGCACCACTGAGGAGAGAGGACAGCGCCCGTGCCTGCGACCAGCCCACGAATCCATAACGGCAAGAAGCCTGGAGTCCTCCTCTACGGGTGGCTGTCCGGCTCCCGGCCCTCTTGGGGGCCCGGACGTGACGATACGGAACGACACGTGACGACCCGTGACGAGTCGTCACGGCCGGGTGGGCACGGTGCGGGTGATGCGAGCGGGCTAAAAAGAGGGGCGGAGCGCTTCTTGCCGTTATGGGTTTGTTGGCTGGTAGTAGACACGGAGGAGACGGTTCGATGAGGCACGACCGCACCGTACGCAAGGGAGCGGACACCGCCCCTTCCCTCCGCCCCTCACGACAGGCCAGTCCGCGACCGCGCCTACCGCCGGCGGCCCACACGCCGAGAGGAACCCGATGACCGAGACCGACCTGCCCACCCCCGCACGCACCACCCCGGTACGCGACGACCACGCCTGGCCCTTCCCCCTCAGCACCGGCGGCCGCTCCCACGTACGCCTGCGCGTCTGGCCCACCCGCGACCGCCCCGGCCCCCTCGTCATCGCCACCGACCTGATGCTCGGCGCCGGACTCATCAACAACGCCGAGAGCCTGTGCCGCGCAGCCCACGCCGAATTCGGCCCGCACACGACCGTCGTACGCCACTTCCCCGCCTGGTCCATGCTCGCCATCGACGGAGAGGACGTCTTCGACCAGCTCACGCTCGACAACCGCGACCGCGCCCGGGCCCGCCGGTGCACCGAACAGGTCCTGGACCTTCTCGGCCCCGGCGTCCTCGGCTACCCCGGCGACACCCCGCCCGCCCACGCCGGCGCAGGCGCGGCCGCCGTCCCGCCACAGAGCACCCACATCGCCCGCGTCCTCGCCGCCCTGCTGCGCCTCGACGAGACCCGGGTGATCGAACGACGCCCCGACGGCTACCCCACCCGCACCGGCCCCGTCGCCGAGAAGGACCTCGCGCCGCTCAGCCACCTCAAGCTCGGCACCGAGGCCCTCCAGCGCCTGTCCGGCTTCCTCGCCGAGGCGGACACCAACCCCCACCAGAGCGCCGCCGGCGTCAAGCGGGAACGCCAGCTCGGCAAGATCATCCACACTCTGCACGAGCAGACGTGGCAGCTCGGCCTCCTCGCCGACGAACTGGCAGCCGAAGAACGGACCTGAACCAGCCACCCGGGCGCCCTCACCGAGACCAGGACGAGCGCAGGAACGCCGCAGTGCGCAAGACTCCCGCCGTGCCCCCCTCACCCAAGAAGCCGACGAACCGCATGGAGCCGCTGGGCCAGGTCGCCCGTGAACTCTGGATCCTCAGCGGCAACGAATGCGCCTTCGACCCCTGCACCGAGCGGCTCATCTGCGAAGACGGCGCATTCATCGGCGAAGTGGCGCACATCCATGGCGTTGAGCCGAGCAGCCCCCGGCACGATCCCGCACTGGACCGGCAGGCTCTCCGGGCCGCCGACAACCTGATGCTCCTGTGCCCCAAGCACCACACCCGGATCGACCACGTGAACAGCCGCAGCAAGTACCCCGCGCCCATGCTGCGCAGGATGAAGAGGAAGCACGAGGACCGGTTCCGCGCGGCGGCGGCGTACATCGAGGCCCAGTTCACCGATCACACGAAGGCCGCGACCGTCCGCTACGCCACCACCCTCGACGCACTTCACGCCGCCATCGGGGTCGACAAGCTCACGCCCGACGAGAAGCACGACGACGTCACGATGGTCAACACCATCGCGGACAAGCTCGCCGAGCTGACCCCGCCGGCCCGCAGCCTCCTCTCCTTCCTAGTCCAGGCCGACGCCGTACTCGGCATCGCCGAGGTGTCCCGGCGCACCCGGCGGTCACAGAGCGAGATCAGCAGCACGATGGAGGAACTGGACCGCCTCGGGTACGCCTACCTGGAACGCGAACCCGACGAGGACGAACCCCGCGGCGCTCTGAAGCTCTACGCCCACGACTCGTTCGACGGATGGCCGTTCTGGGATGACCTGCGGAGCTTCCTCGACGAGCACCCGGAGCGCATCGCGCGGGTCATCGTCGACCTCGAGTTCAACCTGCTGGACTGACAACGCAGCGGCCTGGATGCGCTCAGCGGCGGGGGCCCTCACCCGATGCCGCGGCCAGCCCCCCGGCTGTGGCCTGAAGCATCCCCGCCGTCGAGGAGGCCGAGGGGGTTCGTGAACGGCTCCCTGGCTGAGGCGCTGGCGTACTACCGGCCGCGCCGGGCGCGGGCGCGGTGGCATCCATAGCGGCCTTACGCGGAGGCGGGAGGCGGCCCCGGGTAGACAGGGGCGGCTGGACGTTCGGCGTCGTGCCGGACCGTGCGGTCGGGCCGCTGGACCGCGCCAGGCTCGAACAGGGCGTACTCGCTGTAGCCGCAGATCATGTACGAGGTGTTCGTCCTGTCCGCGAACTGGGCTATCACCTCCCCGTCGCGGCAGGTCAGGTGCCAGGCGAACGTCCAGGTGACCGCGTCGACCGGCTTTCCGTCGCGCATGACATCGAGCGGCTCCACCTCCACCGTCGCCACTTCACCGACTTCGTACTCCTGGCCGAGCCACGGCCGGAATACCGTCTGGATGAGCAGTCCAGGCTTGAGCTGGCTGGCCGTTACGTACGGCAGCCCGGTGGCGTCACAGGCGGCGCAGGTTCCATCGGTGGGGTGGCGGTGCGTCATCGACTTCTCCGAAGGGGCGGGATCGCGGTTGGGGTGTCGGCCCGGATGCTTGCGCAGGCCGAGCGGATAGCCATCGGTCCGCGAATTCAGGCGCCGGCGGTTCGCTGCAGGGCGCGTCCCGAGGTGCCGGCCCTGACTGGTTGATGGGTGGGCATGGGCGTGTCGGCGGCGGACAGCGGTGCGCGATGTCTGCCGCCGGCACGCAGAAGACCGGCCGCCTGCTGTTCCGCACCGAACTGAGGGGAGCGGCCGTCAACACCACGGCTCCTCTTTCGAGGGACCTCTGCCTACTTCCTGGCAGTCGCTCCTCGCGGTGCCGGTAGCGTCGGGTGGACGGCAGAGTGCCTGCCGGTCTCCCGCTGATGCGACACCCCACGCGGTCCCAGCGAAGAGGCGAAGGAGCCTCGCGGTGTCCGCGGGGTGAGTCCCGGACCCGGCACGCACCATCTCTTGTGAGACCGACCGTGGACTTTGACGGCCGGGCGTGGGCGGCCTCGAAGGACGCAGCATGGCACGGAACCGGACGGTGCAGCGCAGGGCCCGGCAGCTCCAGCGGCGGGCGGGCGGCGGGTTCAACGCCGCCCGCGACCAGGTGGTGGCGCTGCCACCGTTGCGGGCGCGTCTGACGCATGAGGAATGGCTGGCCGCCGGGCGGGCCCGGTTCGGCACGGACGACATCAGCCAGTGGTCTGCCCTGTGCCCTCGCTGCGGGCACGTCACGTCCGTGGCACGGTTCGCCGAGGTCTCCGGGACCACGGAGCTGACGCAGGCGTTCACCGAATGCCTCGGCCGGCACCTTCCCGGCACTGGATCCCACACGTTCCCGTGTGACTGGGCCGCTTGGGGCCACGTCCCCCTGTACGGGTACACCGTCGTCGACGGGCGGGAGTTCCGGGTGTTCGCCTTCCCGGCCCCGGACGAGGACGTGGCGAAGAACAAGACGCGCCAGGAGGAACGGGCTGCGGCCTGGCAGGCCCGCGTCGACGCCCAGGCGGAGGTCGAGGCAGAGGCAGAGGAGGACCAGGAGGGGGACGAAGACCAGACCGATGTGTGCGAGTCATGCGACCGGCCGGTGGGCCGTCGTCACCGACAGGACTGCATCTGGCGGGTCGAAGAGCTGCTGGGTGAGTGGACGGACGTCGAGGAAGTGCACACCTGGGCGGATGGTCAGGCGCTCCTCGATGTCGCGACGGACCTTGAGCCGGCCATCGGCGCCTACATCGAACTCGTCGGACAGCTGCTGACCGCCCGCGGTATCCCCGTGACGGAGCAGGCCGGGGTCCGGGTGGAGGACGGGTTCGACCTGTCGGCCGACTGTGACGTGACACTGCGCGAGCGGAACCAGTTGGGCGGTCTGCAGTGGTTCTCCTGGGATGCCGAACACGGGTGGTCTTTCACCTCCATGGATCCGGCCCAGCGGCCCAGTCCGGTCTTCTACGCGGGAGGCCCGGTCACGCCGGTGGCGAGCGAGGCCGCCGAGCGGATCGCGGCGGTCGTCGAAGGCCGGGAGTCGTGGACAGGGCAGCGCATCCGTCAGCGCGTGGTGGTCGAGCCCAGCGCGTGGCACTGTGTGGCGCGTGAGCTGGAGACTGCCGTCGAAGGCCGTGCCCGAGCAGCAGGTCGGGGCGCCGAGCCGGTGAACTGACGGCCGCCGGCGCGCGCCGCTACGGGTTCACCGTGCCGTGCACGGCACGGTGAACCCGATGACCACGCCCGTGCCTGTTCCCGTCCCGCTCATGCGCCCCTCCGTGGTGTCGTCCGTGCCTGCGGGGCCCGGTTGGTCCCATGCCATGAAGCTGGACGGCTGGCGGGCAGCCGTTCACCGCCGCGGCGACCAGGTCCTGCTCCACTCCCGGTCCGGCCGGGACATCACGAGGGAGCTGCCCGAACTACGCACTGTGCTGATGGACTTGCCCGACGGTGTCCTGGACGGTGAGATCGTGGCGGCCTACGCGGACGGACGGATGGACTTCGGTGCCCTCGCACGCACGCCGGCGTGGCGGGCCTCCCACGGAATCGGGGTCGTTTTCACCGCGTTCGACATCCTGGCCTTCTCCGATTCGCCTGGCCGGCCTGCGTTCGACGTTCGCTCCCGACCTCTGCGGGAGCGGCTGCTCCTCCTTGAACAGGCCCTGGCGGGTCGCGCTGTGCGATGGGTGCCGGGGCTCGACAGCGCGGCCGAGGCGGTACAGCAGGCGCGGGATCTGGCACACCTTGGAGTGGAGGGTGTGGTCTCCCGTCGGCTTGACTCGCCCTACAGCGCGCGGGCCTCTCGGGCGTGGGTGAAGTGGCGTACCGATGGTGATCCGGTCGACGCGAAGGTGATCGCGGTGATCGGGCCGGTGCACCGTCCTTGGGCGTTGCGAGTGCTGGTCAACGGCGGGGAAGCTGAGACATCACCGCGGTTGGACTCTGTGCGCGCTGCGGAAGTCGCCCGGCAGCTCACAGGCCACGTGGGTGCTCGGCGACAGCGGCCCGACGGCTCCGAGGAGCACCTGGTCGTCGGGGTGGTTCTTGCCGAGGTGCGTCCGCCTGTCGGCAGGCACGGCAGCCTGCACTTCGTGCGGCTCCGCACGGACAGCTGAGGGCTCCCGCAGGCGCCGCGTCGTCGCCTCGGGCAGTTGACGGCCGGACCGTCCAACTGCGTGGGCACCGTGGTGTCCGCTTCGCACGAAAGGCTGCCTCACGTAGTCACCCACGGCCCCGGCGCGAGCTCGCGCCGGGGCGGCCGTACGGACATCGCATGTGGTTGACCGCTGGCACGCTCGTGTCGACGCCGGTCGCCAAGGAAGGACGATCATGAACGACGCCGCTCCCGCGGCGCGCGGCGACGCCCTCCTGCAGCAGGCCATTACCTCGCTGCGCCAGGGCAACCCTCTCGTCGATCCGGCCTTGTACGAGCCCCTCACCGAACTGCTTGAGGATGCCGCCCAGGGCGACGACGAAGGTGTCATCAACCCCTACATCGAAGCCGTCGCCGCAGCACTGCTCGGCAGCCCGCTGACGTCTGCCCGGCCGGCGGCCGCGCCCAGGCACCGGTCGGCTGCCGCTTCCGACAACCACACCCCTACACCGACCGGGAGCACCATCTCGTGACCGCCCTGCCCCGCCTCACCGCCGACGCCCGTGCCCAGGCACTGCAGAAGGCCATCGCCGCCCGCAAGGAACGCAGCGAACTGCTGATCCGCCTCAAGGCAGGCCAGATCTCCCTCCACGAGGTCCTCGACCGTACGGACACGGTCGCAGGCAAGATCCGCGTACGCCCCCTGCTCGAAGCCCTGCCCGGCATCGGCAAGATCCGCGCCGGCCAGCTCCTGGACCACATCGGCATATCCGAACGCCGCCGAGTCCGAGGGCTCGGACCCCGCCAGAAGGCCCAGCTCCTCGATCTCTTCCCGCCTCAGAAGTGAGCCGCCCTGGTGCCCGGCGGGACGGGCGCCGGGCACCAGGGCGGCCGGAGGCCGACATCCTTCCGGGCGCCACATACTTGTAGCGCGTCCACTGAGCCTTCTGCTCGGCTGGCGCTACGACGCCCCGGCGCCGCCGCCTGCAAGTAGTGCAACGCCGGGGCGTGGTTGCCCCTCTGGCCTCGCGTCCCGGCCCTCCCCCTGCCCCCGGGCCGTCGGGCTCAGGCGCCGGGCAATCGGAGCCTGGCTAGGCCCGGGCCCTTTGTCGTGCCGTGCGGCGCTCGTGCCGGGCGGCTTCCACCGCCGTACGCCGCCGTTGGCGAGCCTCCTCCGTGGAGCGGCACTCGTCCGCAATCTGCTGCCCCAGAGCTGCTGCCGACCATGCGCCTGGGCGGTCGCTGCTGCCCAGCTCTACTCCGGCGGGCGGTGTGGGCACTCGGGTGAGTTCCGGCTCCTTGCCCGGACCGCCGTACAGAGCCACGTATCCAAGGCCGACGGCCCAGAGTCGGAGGGCTTCCACCTCGCGTACCACTGCTTGCCCCAGATCTCCGTCGGGGGTGTCGGCCCAGAGAGCCACCTCGTGCCAGCCTTCGGCCGGTGGCGGAGTGAACTGCTGCACCGCACCAGCGACGGACTCGGTGGTCTCCAGCCACAGCCGGGTGCCGGCCTCGTCCCGGCACGCCACTCCGAGCCACGGCCACGTCCGGACGTCGTGCTCGACGGCTTGTCCGTCGGAGGTGTACGGCGTGAGGCGTACACCTCGGAACCGCAGCCCGTTCACTGTCACCTCGGCATGTGGAGACCTGATGCCTGCGCAGGTGTCCGCAGGCCCTGCCATTGTGGCCGACAGAATCCGCGTCCTCAGGGGCCTGCCAATCCGAGGGGAGAGAGTTTGCCGTGCTCCGTCATGAGCCCTACGCGCTCTGTTCCTTGCTGCTTGCAACCTGCGGTGCGGCCCGGCGACATGCTGCTGCGTCCAGGGATAAGCCGGGTCTTCACGGTCTTCCTGGCCGAGGCTGTTGCGGTGTTCGACGATCCGGTGGACGTCTCTCACGGCCTGGCCGCCGGGCTCCTCCGCGCCAGACGCAGGCCCAGCCTTCCGGACAGCCGCAGGCTGGCTTCCGGCACGCCGCCGGCGTCGCCTCTCTCGCTGCCGGAACCATCGAGCGTGCAGGGCTCTCCGTCCTGCCGTCGACTTTCTCCACCGCCGCCCGATCGACACCAGAGGTCCAGGTATGAGCCAGGAACGTAGCCACGACGAGACGAACGACCTGATCGACGCTGAGCGCAGGGTCGACTGGGACGAAGAGGAGTACGAACGGTAGGCGTCTCAGACCCCAACTCCCTCGATCGGGTGAGGCGACCGTCGACAGGCTCAGGGCAGCTGGGACGGCCGCTAGGGTCGGGCTCTGGGAGTAGCGCAACCTGACTCCGGCCTGCATGGGCGCCCACGCCGCCGCAGGACCGGCCAAGCCGTCTCGGACGCAGCGCTGCATTGTCGTGTAGCCAGCCGGCACGTCTTCCATCGTGGAACGGACGGCGGGGGCGTGGGGTCCGCCGGAGGGGTTCACCATGGTCAGGAGCCGTAAGGCGCGCCGGAACACCCGGGCTCGCGTGGCTGCCACCGGACAGCGGCCGGCCGCCGCCTACCGTGAACTGCGCGAGGTCAATGCGCCCTACGAGGGGTACGTCGTCGATCTTCACCATGTCGTGGACGACATCACCGCGCCCGGGCACCAGGGGGACTCCTGGGCGTACCGGGTGCGGACTCCGGAGGGAGTCGACCTGACGTGGAACGATGTCAACGACCCCGATGCCGGCGGCCCGGAGCTGACTTCCAGGCAGCAGATCTCCCTGTTCGGCGGGTGGCTGCTGACTCCTGAGCTGCTGCGGGCCCGGTTCCCGGGCGCCAGGATCCTCGAGCACAGCGTCATGCCGGAAGGTTGCCACGGCTGCCATCTGGTGAAGTGCTGGACAGTACACGTCGGGTGCACCGTTCCGTGCGAGCGTCTTGAGGCTGCGCGGGAGACGGAGGCGCGGTGGGCGGCCGAGGAGGCGTTCGACCGTGCATACGCGGCATACCAGGCGGAGCTCGCTGCTCTGTGGCGCCGGCACGAAGCCGAGGACGCCGATCTTGAGCAGGATGTGCAGAAGGTCCGCGAGCGGGTGGAGGCCTGGCGGACCGCAGTGGATTCCGGGCGCTGGGACGATGCCGGGGGCACCGAGGCGATGTGGCGTGAGTGGGACGTCTGCAACGCGCGCGAGCGGGATCAGCGCGAGCGGCATAACCAGGAGTACAAGGAGCTGACCGGCAGGCAGCCTGAACCCCCTGCCCACTGGAAGACGGATGCCTCGGCCTGAGCTGTGAGCTGTGAGCTGTGAGCTGTCGGCCGGTGGCCGCATCGGTGAGTCCGCTGCGTAGATGCTGGCGGCGTGCGTCACCAGGCGGCGGACACGCCGGTCGTACGATGTGACGTCATGGACCGGCTCGAACGCCCCGCCCGCACCGAGATCACCGCGCTGCTGAAGAAGCTGGCACGCGGCCCGCAGGCGACGTACGACCAGCGCGCCTTCTTCCTGAACGAGTACCTGCGGGTGCTCAGCGACTTCCTTGAGCTCCCCGAGGAGCGAATTCAGGCAGGCGACCTCGTGGACGTTGGTTACGCGGTCGCGTGGCTGAACGCCGCGGCCGCGGGTTACACCCGTCAGCGTCGGGTGGCCGGCAAGCCGGACGCGGCCGCGGCGTCGCAGGCAGCTCGCTGCGCCGCTTTCAACGCCTTCGCTCGTCACCTCGGCCAGCCGGAGCGTCTTTCCGAGGGGTGGCCCGACAGCCAGGGCCTGCCGGTCGACGAGAGCCGCCGGGTAGTGGAGCTCCTTGCGGACAACCGACCGCCGCGCACGAACCGCAGCACGTGGGAGCGCACCAGCGCGCTTGCGGCCCTGAGGCTCGTCACCGGCCGCCCGCTGTCCGAACTCGCTGGTCTTCAGGTGTCGGCCCTCGACCTGAAGGCGGACCCGCCCACCGTCACCTTGGGGGAGCGCGTCTTCCCGCTGGACGACTTGGCTGTGCGGACCATGAGCCGCTGGCTGGATACCTGGAAGAGACTGACCGAACAGTTGGAGGGTGGGACCGTCACGCAGGTGTGGGTCACCATCAAGCCGGGCCGGCCCCGCTACGGTGAGCCGGCCAAGCACCCGTACCTGCCGTGCTCCATCCGCGCTCTTCGGGCGGCTCAGCATGACCTGACCAGCAGACTGCTCGCCCGGCCGACACGGCTTGGGCAGCTGAGCGGCCCTGATCCAGACGATGTCGTTTCCCAAACCCCCAAGAGACGCCGTGCGCCGTCGGCAGCTCCTCCTCCGGAGCGCACCGCCGAGGACCGGGCGCTGGCGCTCCGACAGGCTGCCGAGGTCAGGCGTGAGCGGGCGGAGATGCTGGGGCGGCTGAAAGCCGGCGACCTGTCGCTGCCCGATGTACTGGCCCGTGAAGACAGGGTGGTCGGCGGTACCCGGGTTGGCCGGCTAGTGGAGTCGCTGCCCGGCGTTGGGCCCGCTGCGCGGAGGCGCATTCTGGCGGAGGTCGGCTTGGACGAGCAGCGGCGTCTGCAGTCCCTCCGGGCCCAGCAACGTGAGCGGCTGCTCCACGAATGCTCAACCGTTTCGTGAGCCACGCAGTCGCCCGCGGCTGATGGCTCCGCATGCGAACCGGCCCAGGGAACGGGGAAGGCACCCGGGGGGTGAGCCCTGGCGGGAAACCACCGGACCCACGGGCTCTCGTTGTCAGGGGGGATATGCCGCGCGGACAGGCGAATCCGCGGCTGTTGCGCGGTTCGCTCCACACTGGGGTCTCTTGATTCCCAGCTTGGAGTGAACCGCCCATGACCACGGACCCGAGCGCCGGACCGGCCGCCGGCGAGGATCTGCTCGACGAGACTGCGCTGCTGACGCACGGCGACACGATCGCCCGTGCGCTCCGGCGTTGGTGCGCAGACCGGATCGAGGACCTGAAGGAGGAGTTCGACCTGTTCGGTGCGCCCGACAATCCATCAGAGCGGCAGCGCTGGACTCTCGAGCTTTCGGAGCGCCAGGCGCTGGCCCTGGCCGAGATCGAGCAGCTCCAGCGGGTACGGGCGGAAACCAACAGCGCTTGGTCAGAAGACCGGTGGGCCGACCTGGGGGCGTTGGGGCTTCGCCACCAGCGGCACCTGGATGAGGAAGCAGTCGCCACAGCCCGCCGCCTGCATGATCTCTCCGACGTGTATCCGGGGCGCGGTCGGGCCCCCAGACCCAGGCAGTCTTCTGCGACGCTCGGGCCGGGAGAGGTGGCCGTGCCGTGGGGCGTCGATCCCGGCGCTCCGGCCACCGGTCGATCGCCGCAGATGACCTCCCGATCCTTGTGGGCACTGCTCAGAGAAGCATTCCCAGATGCCTCCTCCGGCCGGTGCACGGTGACGGCACACCGACTGCTGAAGGAGGTTTTGCAGCCGACACTCGGTCCGGTCGACGCGATGCGGATGCGCCGGGATATCACAGCGGCCCTGTACGACGGGGTGAGGCCGCCTACCGACGAGCACGAAAAGCACCGCAACCAGTGGATCGTCGAGTCGGTTCTTGGTCGGGTGGCCGTACCGCTTGCTGATCAGCGCAACCGGCTCGCGGCGGCAGTGGATGACGTCCGCGCCCTCCACCCACTCATCTCGGATGGCAGTTGCCCGGTCTGCAGGGTTGCGTCCCCGTGTCCGACACGGCGAGCGCTGGGTGACACGGCCGTAGAAGGCATGTGAGCGGGGTGGTCGTCGGGGGGCATCTGGGCTGGCGCCGTCCGTGCGTGCTCCTGGGCAGAGGAGCTGGTGGCGGCCCCTGTGGTCCGGGGCCGCCACCAGCTCAAGCGGATGCCGGGCCAGTCAGAGGGGACGCCCGGCGGGCAGCAGAGAATCCTCCGACAGGCCGTCCTTGAGGATCGGATAGCTTCTGTCCGGGTCCTGGAGGATGCCGCCACCGTCATACGGCCAACGCTGCGGATCACGGAACGCCACTCCGATGTAGGCACGGCCTGGAGTATCGGCCCAGGTGGGATCCACGACCGTCCCGTCAGGCCGGACGCACCAGGCGTGAGCGAGGGGGAAGTCGACGCCGTCAGGGAGGGCGAACCCCTCGGCGTAGACCAGACCTTCGGAGCGGTGGCCGCGGGCGTAGCGGGCGGCATTGCTGTAGCACAGCCGTGGCTCCATGCCCGTCAGGTCGGGCGGAGGCGGGGAAGCGGTGAAGCGGCGACCGTGGCTGAGCAGGAGGTGGTAGAGCGTGGCGAACGCCCATCCGTCCGTGTTGTAGTTGCCCTCAGCAAGCCTCGCTACGTCGTGGAGATAGGTGGCGACCGCCTCCTCGGAGAGGGGGTCGACGATGGGTGTGATCATGAACGAGAGCTTCCTCCGAAAGGGCCAACGCGCCGAGCCTAGGCGAAACCCGCATCTGGGGTGAGGCCCTCCGTCAAGGTGACGCTCGCGCCGCAGCCACAACGCCCCGCGCATCGTCGTTCCCGGTCACTACGGCCGGACACTGGACGGAGGGCCCGCTCAGGCGGTGAGCGGCCACTGCTCGGCGACCTGCTGCTGGGCCTTGTGCCACGCTCGCTCCAGCTCGCTTCCCTCGGTGGGGTCCTGCAGGGACCATCCATCTGCGGCGAACTGCCTGATCTGCGGCAGCAGCATGAGAGAGGAGCCCCGCAGGGCTGCCCTCAACACAACGGTGGCGGTCGGCTCTTGGGGCGAGTCGCCCCACCAGTCCGGCACGCGCCCCTGCCGCCGCGGCGCCGGCTGATGGACGACATCACAGACACGCAGCGTGGAGCCGAGGACGAAGGGGCGGAAGTCGTCGCGGGACGTCAGCCGTAGCGAGCTGGCGCTGAGGCGGCTGCCGATGGCCGGGACGGCGAGAGCGAGGTACCCGTTCGGGCGGCAGAGCGCCCCGAGGAGGCGGCGCTGGTCCACGTCCACGGTGGCGGCGTCGAAGAATTCGATGCGGATTCCCAGGTCAATCATGGGTTGATCCTGCCGCCGTGACCGGACACCCCTGGGCCAGGCGCAGGCGCTGGCATCCCGGCGGGGCTACTCCTGGGCCGCGTCGCTCCCCGTGTCTCCGGCCGTGACGGCGGCCAGGGCCGCTTCGAGCTTCTCCTGGGCGATGGGCCCAGAGTCCGGGAGGCCGGCGGCTCGCCACGCGGCGACGGCACGTTCAGTGTCCCCGGCCACGGCCTCGACCATCATGTCCTTGGCGTCCTTCTCGGCGACGGCTCCGTCAGCGGGTCCGAGGTCGACCAGGTGCACGGCCATTCGGACCTTACTGGGCCGCTCTCCAGCCTGAGCCTTCGTCGTCTCCATCTCCTTGTAGACGCGGACGAGCCGACCGATCAGGCGCTGGGCCGTGACATACAGCGCCTTGCCTGAGTCGTTCTCGAGCCGATCGGTGCGGAACCGTTCCTCACCCCGACCCAGAGCTTTGATGTAGATGAAGGCGCGGTTGCTGCTCTCCTCGATCTCGACGCGGGTCAGAACGCCGCGGACACGGTCCTTGGCGCCTTCGACGCGCGCGATGTCGGCGGCCAGCTGGGTGCCGTCCAGGTAGAGGTTCAGCGCGAGCTCGCGCACCCGGCCGTGCCAGGCTGCCTCCAGCCCGGGTCGGCACGGGCCAGCGGCCTGCGCTGCAGCAACGATGAGCTGATGGGGTACGGATCCGTTCACGGGTCTCATGATGCCGCGCGCTGCCTCCGGCGCACATGGAAGGTACGCGCGGTGAGGTACCGGACGGCGTCTCCGCGGCCGCGCATGACGCCCTTCCCGCCGCCCCTTCGCCCGTACGTGGGGCCGGGCGAAGAACGTGAGCTGAAGCATCAAGGAAGAGCGGGAGACAGGCCTAGGGCGCGCCACGGCCGCCCCGGAGCGGGATGGGGACGGGGATGCCCTCGCGGTGCAGGGCAGAGGACGGGTACCCGTGATCGATCGCCCATCTGATCATGTGGTTGCGCCCTTCGCTGGGAGCCGCTGAGGCCCATCGGCGGACGACGATAGAGCTGAGCCTCCTCCACACCGGCTGCCCGATCCAGAACTGGCCGTACGCGTTGAAGAAGTGCCAACTTCGTACGAATGGCGGGAGCGGTCCTGTCTCTGCGTCCGGGACTGCCTCGGTGGATGCGGCCTCCAGCCCCTCAGCTGTGTCGTTTCCCCTTGCTGCTCCCTCCCAGGCGGGGTGCGGGCGGTTCGGCAACCGTTCGGATCGGGCCAGGAGCAAGACGGTTGGTACCCAGGGCTCCAGGAGTGCCGCCTGCTCCCGGCACGCTGCCTGCAGGTCTGCTGCGCCGTCCGCCACAATCGGCAGCACTGCCGCCGTCTGGTCTCCGTCGAACAGGGCCAGGTAGGCCAGCTCGGCCTTCTCGGCGGCCTGAGGGAGGTGAGGGTCGAGGGGGAACCGGCCGGGCAGGAGCGCGAAGTACGTTCCTGCTGCGGGATGTGGTTCGTCGGGACCTGCGAACGGGATGCGAGCGGGCGGAAGGCTTGAGTCCTGGCAGTTGCGGGCCACGATGGGATCGCCACGGAAGCGGGCGATGTCCTCCAGGGTGGGCGGCGGGACGGTGAGGATCCGCTCCTCGACGAGGCTGGTCTCGCTGCCAGAATCGGGCAGCGGCGTGAGGGATACTCGAGCTCGGAGCGCCGTCGGCGGCCGTCGCCGCTGGATCGAGTCCTGTGCCGGGCCGCCGGTCGGAATGGAGGCCGCGCTGATCCACCGTGCTCGGCATTCATCCTCCACGAGCCAGGCAGTGAAGTTCAGAGCGGAGTCGATGATCTCCTGCGGGGAGGCTGGAGCCCTCTCAAGAAACTCCGGCAGGGCTTCTTCACGCCCGAGCGTGACGTTGCCCGAGTGGTACGGCCGCCATTCTGGCGGCGTCCAAGCGCCGGTTCCCCACTGCACCTCGGTCAAGTAGGTGTAGTGCTGGCTCATCTGCGGGCTCCTCGATCCTTCCCCACGGCGTCTGGAGAGCCTCCATCTTCCGCAGAAGTCAGGCAGCACGGCGAGGGTACGCGAACATCTCATCAAGTATCGGCGGGCGAACTCCCCCCGGTACGCGAGCCTCCTGCGTACACGGTCACACCGGCTGCGGGGAGTCGTCGCAGCCGGTCCGAGGAGCGAGCCGACGGCCGTTCTTCGCAGGCCGTCGGCTACCCCCGCCGGCGGCGCTAGCGGATGTGGAGCCCCTCGCGTTCCCACTGCCGCAGCAGCGTGTAGTCACGGTCGATGATGCTCTGGCTCTCGGCGGCGAGGTATACGTAGCCGGGGGAGCTGGTCAGGTCGCTTGTGCGCTCCAGTGGTTCGCCAGGGGTGATCGAGGAACAGACCGCTATCGCGCTGGGGAGCGTGGCTACCGTGCCGGCGGCCTCGGCGCTGGCACGTCCGGGGGTGGGGTTGATGAACTCGACATTGCGGATCCGTCCTGGCCAGGAGGTGAGCTGGTCGTCGAAGTCGAGGAGGGTGCGGGGGTCAACGAGGGTTGCGGCGAGTAGAGCGGTCTGGGAGGTCCCCAGGTACTTGTCGATGATGTCGGGGGAGGTGGCGCCGCCGAGTCGGGCGCCGGTTTCGATCAGGACGGGGCCGCGGGCGGTCAGCATCACCTCGGTGTGGGCGGCCGACTCCTGGATGCCGAGTGCGTCGAGGACACGGCAGGTGTAGGACTTGAGTAGCTTCGCTTCGGCGGTGTGCAAGGCGACGGGCTCTTCGTAGTCGTACAGGGGCATGGGCCCGTCGGAGGCCCGCTTCGTGTAGCGCCAGATCTCCGCGATCCGGTGGGCGCCGCCCGAGCTGACCGAGTTGATGTAGTACTCGTCGCCGGACAGTCGTTCTTGGATGATGACAGCGGTGTTGCGCTGGCCGAAGATGTTGGGCTTGGCGAGGATCGCCTCGGTGGCGTGGGCGATCTCTTCAGGGGTCTGGCAGAAGCGCACACCGTCGGTCGCGGCACTGGCCAGGGGCTTGACGACCGCTTCGGTGAGGCCGGATGCCGTGAACCATGCGGCTGCGGCCGCCGGGCTGCCTGCCGTGGTTCCTTGCGGTACGTCGAGCCCGGCGCGCTGGGCGGTCTGGTACATCAGCGCCTTGTCCCGTCGTGCCGGTCGGCCGCCGGGGGTGTTGGTGGGGAGGCCGAGCTGCTGGGCGAGGGTCTCGGCCAGCGTCACGCCGGATTCGGAGCCAGCGACGACGCGTGAGATTCCGAGAGTGGCGAGCTGCCCGGCGAGCGCGGGGATGTCGGCGGTGTAGCCGAAGTCCATGGAGTAGTCGTCGGGACGGAAGCTGCGCTGGAGGTATTCGTTGGTGCGGGGCTCGCTCTGGACGTGGATGCAGTTCACGCCGAGGTCGCGCAGGCGGCGGGTGAGGGTAGCGCCGGTGGAGTAGCCGTCGACGATGCAGATCTTCATGTTCTTCCTAGGTTCTGGCGTGGTGTGAGGTGTGCTGCGCAAGGTCAGCTGAAGTCGAAGCCGGACATCCAGTTCCCGGCCGGGGGCTGGTCGGAGGCTGGCTGCTGGGGCGCGGGGGCGGCAGGCGGCGTCGGGGCCGGAGCTTCCGGCAGGCGCGGCTGCTCCGGTTCGGCCGGAGGGGCCGGATGCGCGGCGGGGGGCGGCTTCGGGGCCGGAGTCTTCGACAGGCGCGGCTGCTGGGGTTCATTCGCCGGACGTGGTGAGGGCGCCGGTGTCGAGTCGGGGGTCGGTGGGGGCTCGTCGACGAGGTCGCGGCGGACCCAGCGGGGGTCCTGGCCGCCGTCCTTGTTGGGCACGAGTACCTGCACGTAGCCGAGTTCGGCGAGGTGCGCGCGGGCCAGGTCCTTGGCCCCGTGAATGGTGACGGTGGGGTCCCACGGCAGGGGGGTGGTGTCATCGGGCAGGAACATGATCTGGGCCTGCTGGTAGCCGTACTTGGGGTCGTAGCCCCAGGAGCGGCCCTTGGGGGTGCCTTCGGCCGGGAAGCGGGTGCCGTGGTCGGAGTTGAGGATCTGCTGCGATTCGTACTGGTCCAGGGGGCCGACGCCGAGGCGTCGGCCGAGCTGGGAGCGCAGCTGCATGCCGAGGATGTCGCCGGCCGGCTTCTGGGCGGCGCAGGCGATGTTCGTCTCCAGTGCGCGGCCGAGGCGGGCGACCTTCTCGAGCATCGCCTTGGCGTCGTTCTTGAGTTCCTCGATCTCCTTGTTCGCGGACTTGGCGAGGTAGTCGGCGATCTCGTCGAAGAAGAGGATCAGCCGGCCCGGGATGGTGTCGTCGTCGCGCAGGACGACTTCGCCTCGGGCGACGGCGTCGCGGAGGAGTTGCAGGTTGCGGCGCCCGTACTTGTTCAGGAGGGACTGGCGCTTGTCCATTTCGCCAGCGAAGGCCTGGATGGCCTCGTAGATCTCTTCGTCCGTCGCAGCGAATCTGATGACGGCGGGGAACTCGGGGGTCCAGGTGAAGTCGGTGCGCTTGGGGTCGCAGACGATGAGCTGGTAGATGGTCGGGTCGTACAGGGCGGGGAAGAGAATCAAGGACAGGGCGACGGACTTGCCGGCCCCGGTCTTTCCGCCGATGAGGGCGTGGGGGGTCTGCTGCAGGTCCCAGTCGAGCCAGCCGCCTCCCTTGACGGGGCCGAAGCGGATGGTGCCGCGGCGGGCGAGGGCGAGGAACTCCTCGAACTCGGGGCTGCCGGGTTCAGGGAAGGCGAGCTGAGTGGGCAGTCTGGGGACGGCGCTGACGGTGACCCGGCCTTCCGCCTCGCTCCAGGCGTAGTGCCAGTCGTTGGTGTCGGTGAGAGAGTCAGCGTGCTGTTCGAAGGCGTCCCTGGTCTCCGGCTTGGTGACGTCGTAGGCGCCGAAGGTCACGGTGAAGGACTCGGGCCGCTCGACCGGGGAACCGTTGCTTCCTCGGTGGCTGCTCCAGGTGTGGATGTCCACCTCGACGGGGTCCTGGCCGCGCTTGGTGGGGAACTTGGACTCGACGACGGCCTGCAGCCGGGCCGTTTCCCGCTTCCGTACGGCGCGGGGATCTGCGTTGGAAACAGCCTTCAGGACCAGCCGGTTGGTATTGGCGAAGGTCCAGTCCGGCAGCCAGGTCCGGTCCGGAAGGGTTTTGGACAGGGCGGTGTCCAGGGTGCGCTCGATACGGGTGCGTAGTTCTGGCGCGGCGACGTCCAGGGTGCCCAGGCTGATGGTGATCTCAAGTGGCGTGTTGGCCCTGGGGCTGTTGGGGTCGTCCTCCCACTTGGTGATGTCGACGGTGAGCTGGCCGGCCTGCCGGGCCGGGATCTGGGCGGTGATGAGGTCGGAGATGAAGCGGGTGCCCTGCTTGCGGATCGCCTCCGGTGAGCCGGCGGGCACTCCGCGGATCGTGAGCTCCCCGGGCTGCCAGGTGTAGATCCACACGTGGCCGCGGTCGATCTGTGCGTCGATGACGCGTTCGACATTCTCCCGGAAGGCGCGCTGGGAGACGTCGTAGGCGCCCAGGGTGACAGTCAGCTCGGTGGGGGCTTCGCGGCCGTCGCGGTCCTCCCAGGCGCCGACCGCGACGGACACGTCGACGTCGACGCCGCGGGGCGCGGGGAAGAGCTGGCCGATGACTGTGTTGATCCACCGCTCGTCCTGCATACGCAGCAGTCGCGGGTCGCCCTCGTTGACGAGATCGCACGCCAGGGAGCCGGGGTTGGCCCAGTCGAAGACCCAGCCGGTGCCGGGTGGGATGGGCGCGGCTTCGACGGCTTTCTCGGCCTGCCACCGGGTGCGGGCCTGAGCTGCCGGCGCCGAGGGGGCGATCATGATGCGGGCGGCGGCGATCGCGGTGGAGCGCCGCCAGCGGGTGACGCGGATGTACTGGCCTTCGTTCACCGGCCGGGTAACGGTGGGAGCCGGCAGTCCGCATGGCTTCATCACACGGCCGTACAGCTCGGACAGAGCTCGCCGCTGGCGGGGGATAACCCGTGCGGCTCGCCCAATCGTGTACAGCAGGGCGGTGACGGTGACTGAGGAGAGGACTTGCCACTGACGCCACTGCAGGTACCAGGCTCCGGCTAGCACCGGCATGATCAGCCAGTTGAGGAGGACGTGCGGCACTTTCCCGAATGCGCGACTGCGGTCGCGGCCCAGGGTGAACGCCAGCCACGTTCGGGTGTGCGCGCCAACCGGCCATCCGGGCCCTGCGGCGGGGCGGCGGGCGGCGGGGCGGCGGCGTTTTCTGGCCGCGGGCATGAGGGTAGTCCTCCCGAGTCGACAGCGGTGTTACCCGGATCGTGCTCGGGAAAGCGGACAGCTCTGATCCGCCGGTTCGCAGCCGGTGAGCAGGGAGGTGGGCAAGAGCCGTGCTCCCGGCCTGGTGTGACGGTGGCCCGCGTGAGGTACGCAGACGGGGCACCGTCACCTACGGACTTGGCCGGGCTATGCGAGCGTCGCGCCGGGGTCGAACCGGGCGTAGGCAAAGCCCTGCCAGATCTCCCAGGCGGTGCTCACGTGACCGGTGCCCGCCGCCGTGCCGGTAGCGGCCCAGAAGGGACGCAGGACCAGAGCACGGGACTCCGGCGGTCGGCATCCGACCGCGTGCGTGACCAGGTGGGCCGTGTGGTTGAACTGGCCGGGGCCGTGCAGGTGGCCGCAGCAGGGAACACGCCAGTCGACGACTCGGTGGCTGGCCGGCACCCGGTGGCGGTCCATGTGGGGACGGTAGTGGTCACGGATGACGTGGTCGCCGTGGGCTTTGGCCGCGTCGAGGTTGGTGTAGGTGCCCAGTGTCTGATCGAACTTCTGGATGTTCCAGAGGCTGGTGCTGGCCATGGTTGAGGTCCTCGCATCTCGGCGGCGCGTACGGATCGCTGCCGCTCGGAGTCGGCGTGCTGTCGGCACGTGTGTCATCGCAGATGGGTGTCGTCATGGAGGGCGACCCTGGCCAGCTCGATGCTCTGATCGGGCAGTCTCCACCACATCAGGCGGGGCGCGGCCGAGGTCTGGTTCTTCAGGTGGCAGCGCATCGCGACGGCCTGGTCGGCGCGTACGAGCGGGACTCCGCCGCGCTCATCGCGGGCCCGCATCCGGTGGACCTGGCGGCCGGGTATCGCGGCGGCGAGGCCGGTGAGCACTTCGACGGTCACCTCGACGATCTTGCGTCGGTCCACGAGTTCGATGGCGTGCAGTGAGGTGAGCCAGTCCGGGCCGAGGGTGAAAGGGGCGAGCGGCTGGCTGGGGCGGTCCGGCTCGGCGATCATGCGCAGCCAGCATTGGTCGAGCTCGTAGCGGAACTGCTGTTCGGGGTCGGCGTAGATGGTGGGGGTGTCGATCTCGGCTCGCTCTTCGGCTGCTCGCAGTGCCTTGCTGAGCCGTCGTACGTCCTGACGCAGCGATGAAGCGGTGCGCTTCTCGGCCACCAGCAGGGTGCGCAGGTGCTCGATGTCATCCGGCGCATGGCCGCTGCGGTCGCCGGGCACGGGCAGACGGCTGTTGCCGGGCTGGGGCGTCGTGGTGCTGTAGACGAGGGTGCGCCCGAGCAGCTGATGCTGGATCTCCCGGAGGGCCTCGTCGCTGCGGCCCGGGGTGATCTTGACGAGAGGATGCCGGTGCTTGGGGTCGTCCGGCGCTGCGCCGGGGCGGACGATGCGGACGGCTCCTCCCCACACGGCCAGATCAGGCATCAGGTCCCGCAGGTTGCGGGCAGCTGTGTGCGTGGTGAGAACTGCGACTTCCGCCTGAGGGTTGATCTGTTCGTACAAACGGATCGGATCGATCAGCGAAACGCCGTCCTCGCGGCGGGGATCAGGAGAAAGCACCACCACGGGAGCTGTGCGGGACAGATCGAACAGATGGTTCATCAAGGCGGCAGTATCCGTGTCGCCGACCTCACGTACAGGGTGAGGCGTCGCCGCGGTGGTCTTCTCCGGTGCGCTCGGAGGGGGGCTTGGTACAGGCATGGGACTTTCCCTTCTCTGAGTCAGATGTCAGCTGGCGTAGGCGTAGAAGGCCTCGGAAACAGGAGGGGCGGGTTCCTCCCTCGCTATGGCAAGGACCTGCTCGCGGGTGGCTCTGCGTGCCCGCCGGATCCGTTCACGCTGCTCGCGGTACTCGGCGCTGGGGGCGTCGCCCGGGTGCGGGCGCGCAGGAGGCGCGGGCGTTCCTGACGGCTGCGGGCAGGTGGGCTCTCCAGCTGCTTTCCGCGCGGCCCGGGCTTCCGCCTGCCGGGCACGTTCCTGCTGGTACTCGGCGGTGGGCGGCGCGGCGCGTTCCTTGCGGAGTACCGGGGCAGGTGCCTCGGGGGCCGCTGGCGCAGCGTCGTGGGATGACGCGGTGGGGCGGCCGCTGCGTAGCTGCACGTCGAGTCGGCGCAGCGGGCTGGAGCGGCGCTTGCCCTGGTACGTCTGGGCCTGGAGCCGCTCGAACTTCTCGTTGATCTCGGCGATCACCTGGGACGAGAGGAGCCGCAGGTTGGCTGCCCATGAGGCGGATTCGCACAGGACTCGCAGGGTGCCGGTCTCTTCGTCGAACTCTTCGGCCTTCCAGTGGGTGGCACGTGTTTCACCGAGGAGGGAGGGCCACTCCTTCTTCAGGTCCGCTCCCGCAGCTTCTCCCTCCCATTCGTTGTCCACCACCAGCTGGCTGATGATGCTGCCCAGGGGGTTGGGGTCCCGGCCGTCAGAGCCGCTGGCCCGCCGGGGAGCAGCAGCCCGCTTGCGTTTGGTCTTGACGGGGTTGTTCTTGGCGTCGGCCCTGGCCCGTCGCAGAGCGATTCGCGCCAGGTCAGCGCCTGCGACCGGCTCCGTGGCTGCTTCGCTGGAAGGGGCGGTGGAGAGAGCAGCGGCGTCCGCATTCGGTGCACCGGTGAGGTCCGGTTCCAGGTGCATGGCGGGGTGTGCCGTCATGTCGTTCGTCCTCCTCGTGCTCGAGTGCGGGTCAGCAGGCGTTCTGCAGGCGCGGGTTGTTGTGGAAGCGGATGCAGGCGTCGACGAGCTGCGCGGTGTAAAGGCGGGATGCCTCGGCCACACCGAGTCCGTCGACGGCAGTGAGGACCAGGTCGGTGTCGCCGTAGTGCTTGAAGCGCCCCCAGGCGTCGGCCCTCATCTGCTGCACGAGGCTGGCATCGAGCTCGTCGATGGTGGTGGCCGCCGCGAATTCCTCGATCTCCTCGGCGTTGCCGGCGCTGTCGTTCCTCAGGGCCTGGACGGCGTTGGTGAACTCGGCGGTGGGCGGGGTGGCCCGGGCTTCGTCGGCCAGCCGCTGCGCCGTCTCCCGTTCCTGGGCGGAGTCTCGCTGGAGCTGTGCGGCGACGTAGGCGTGCGCGCGATGGGGGCGCCAGCGCGGTCCGAAGTAGTGGCTGGGGTTGATCTCGTGGAGCCAGGCGTGGACCTGCTGGAGAGATGCGCCGGCGGCGGCCTTGTCGACCAGAACCCAGGACAGCTGCTCGATGCGGGTGCGCTGAAGCCAGTTGTGGAGCGGGCGGAGTGCTCGGGCGAACCGGTCGGCTACCTCGTAAGCGGTGGCGGTGACGGGGTGGCCGAGGACGGACCTCTTCTTGGGCTGAGTGATCTTGTTCGCTCGCGCCTGGCGCGTAGTTGTTGATCTACCTCTCACGTCAGCTTTAGGGGAGTGGGTGGTGGTGCTACGGGAAGGGGGCTCATGCCGGTTCTGATCTGCTGCTTCCTGCGCGGCGGCGATGGCCTGGGCCCGGCCTTCAGGGGTGAAGCCGGTATGCCTAGCGGTGTATCCGTGGCCGGACAGGCGGTGGCCGTGGGCAGCGTCGTAAGCCGGCGGGATGGTGGCGCCGTAGACCGTGGCCGTGGCGGTGTACGGGCGGCCCGGGAGACGGAGGTTGCGGCGGCTGCCGTGTTCCAGCCAGACGAGCGCGCCGAGCTCGCGCAGGACCTTGATGTGCCGCTTCACGGTGGCGCGCGATATGCCGACGCGCCGGGCGGTGCCTTCGAGGTCGTACAGGACGATGCCCCGCTGGAAGTCCATACGGGCAGCGAGGTCGAGGGCGATGTCGACCGTCGTGGTGGCCAGTGCCTTGGGATGCGCGCCGCTGTCGATGAGCCAGGCGACGGCCCGGAGCCAGGCGCGAGGTTGGCAGCGCCGGGACCGGGTGGTGATGACGTCCTGCTCGGCAGACGGGACAGGCTCCAGCCGATGCGGCTCGGCGTGCGGCTGGTGGGACGGGCGGCGCATGAAGAGGGGCTCTCAGTGTTTTCGGGCAGCACAAAGTCAGGCGTGGCTGCCGCTCAGGTGCGGAGGAAGAAGGGGATCCGCCTCAGGGGCGGGCGCTTGCCGGCTGGAGACCGGAAGCGAGGTAGCCGGGGTCGGCGGTCAGCCGCTGTGGGCGGCGGAGGCCGACCCCGGTAACGCAACGGGCGAGAAGGCCGCTCTCGGCCTGCCGCAGCTCGCGCTGTCCGATGTCACGGTCAGAACCAAGGCAGGAGCTGTTCGGCGGTGCTGAGGACCTTCTTCGGGGTGAGGGGGTTCCGTCGCGGCCGCCGGCGCACGTTGCAGGAGCTGCGCTGCTTGCGGCGGATCGTGCGGGTGGAGCACCCGAGCTCCTCCGCCATCTCCACCTGCGTCAGCTGGCCGGCCGCGGTCATGGCGGCGACCTTCTCAGCGTCGACCTCGTCGTAGGTGCGGCGGACCATGAGGTAGATGTCCGTGTCCTCTTCCGCGAAGGGGGCCAGGCCGAGGCTGCTGCGGATCCGCTCACGGTCAGTCTCGGTGGTGCCGGCGACGATGCCCTTGACCGCATGATCGGTTACCGCGGCGAAAAGACACGACTCAAGCATCGGGCAGGCGGCGCACAGGGCGCGGGCCTGGCCGAGGGCCTCACGGAAGTCGGCTTCCTCGTCGGTGAACATGGCGAGCTGGTCCCCGTCGAGCATCTGGTCGTTGATGCCGGAGCCGGATAGGTCCTCGAGGAGTCGGAAGAGATCGGCGTGGATGATGCAGGGTGTGGTGCTCATGCGATGTCCTGGCGGGAAGCTGCGGAAGGTGCGGGGGCGACGGCGATGGTGACGCCGGGCTCCGGAAGGGCCCAGTCGTGCGTTCCCAGCGGCGCGGGATAGGTCTTGTGGGGGCCGATGTCGTAGCCGACGATGCGGGAGTCCTCCGTGTAGACGCGGAAGGCCTTCTTGTCGGCAGGGGACAGTGCGTCCTGGACGGCGCGGATCAGCTTGTCGATGTCGGGCTTGGTCGCGGCGTGGACGGCTTTGGTCTTGGGCGCGCTCTTGGGCCGGGGCAGGGTGAAGACGGCCGACATGATGAGCGGGCAGTTCGCCGGCTCCCAGTCCGTGCCGCAGGTCTTTTGCGCGGCCGCGTTGATCTGGCGGCGCCACTCACGGAGTTCACGGCTGTACTTGACGACGCCGGGGGCGGGAACTTCGACAGAGCCTTGGGTGACGGGCGTTCCGATGACGGTGAAGATCAGTCGCCTTTCGGGGAGGTTCTGCAGACTGCCGAGGGCTGCTTCGCTGACGGCGGCCAGACGCGAGCCGGAGGTCTTCCTCGGCAGGGGCGCGTCCGCCGACGGGGCCGGCACGAGGGTGCGGCAGTGGGGGCAGCGGGTCGTGGTGGGACGGAGCACGGCAGGGCATGACGGACAGGGACGGTAACCGCGGTCGGTGATGAGGCGCTGTATGTCGATGCTGGTGCCCATCGTGCGTCCTTCTCTCGTTCGGGCCCGGTGGGGGCGGAAGCGTCTGTGCGGCGCTCCCGCCCCCACCGGGGTAGATCAGGCTGCTGTGGCAGCGGATTCGGCCTCGGCCGTCTGGCGGGCGGCGGCGCTGGCCCGGGCGGCTGCGAGGAACGCGGCCGGGTCGGCTTCCCACTCCGCGAGCGCGGGAAGGAAGTGGGCGATCTCGATGCGCTCCAGCTCGTGGGTGCCGAAGCGGTCGGTCAGCAGCGGGAAGACACGGTCGGGCCAGCCCGCGAGGCCGACGTCCTTGTGGGCTATGAGGATCTTGAAGCGGGCGAAGGCGTCGCTTCGGGCCACCGGGTGCACGACGGGGATACCGTCCGGGCCCACGGCGCGGTCGGTCTCGGCGACGCGGGCCACCGTGTCCATCAGCGGGCCGACGGTGGCGATGACCTTGCTGGCCCACGCGTTGCGGGCGAGGACCGCCTCAACGCTGATCGGGTCGGTCATCTCGGCGGTGTAGGCGAGTGCGGGCTGGTGGCTGACGACGAAGTCGATCCACGCACGGGCTTCGTGGTGGGAGCGGTCGGACCGGATGGCGCTGCCGTCGGTCTTGCGGTAGACGCCGAGCTGGATACGGTCGGCCATCCCCAGGATCAGTTCGGCGAGGGTACCGACCACGGCCGGGTCGGTGTCAGGGTCGACGCCCGCCGAAGCGATCATCTGGTGCGCCTGCGCGTACGTCTCCCGGATGGCGGTGGCGAGGTAGGAGCCGTGGTTGAACCGGCCGTCGGTGTTCCAGTCCTCCCACGGCTTGGCCTCGGCGGCGTGGGCAGCCCGCTGCGCCGGGCGGCCCGGGCGCGCGCTGGTGGCCGGGGCGGTGTTGGAAGAGCCGAAGAACTTCTTCAGCTCGTTCCGTATCTGCTGGCTCACGTCGACGCTGCCGGACGAGGCGTTGGCGGCGGGGATGATCGCGCCCTGGAAGACGGCGTACCCGTCGGGGGCGAGACTGCCGTCGCGGTTCTCCCGCAGCGACTCCCACTCCTCGGGGTCGGAGACCAGCTCGTCGGTGAACTCGCCGTTGACCGCGACCACGAGGTTGCGGCAGTTGCGGTTGGTGATCTCCGCGTTCGCCCGGGTCGAGTCGCCGACGATGCCGCGCAGCTCGTGGATGGGCGTGAGAGGGCTGATCAGCTCACCGCTGTCGTTCTGCTTGTACCGGCGGGTCGTCTCGATGGCGACGGTGACCGGCAGGTCGTTCTTGAACGCCTCGGCCAGCAGTTCCGCCGCCTTGGAGTCGGCCTGGACCGACCCGTGGAAGTCGTGCTCCAGCCCGACGGACTCGGCGTCGAAGGTCACGCGGCCGGTGCGGAAGGGGCCGTCGTCGGTCGCCTTCGTCTTCACCTTGTACGCGCTGACCTTCACACCCACGTGCTCCCGCACGTACACGCTCGGGCGGGCGCGGACGGTCTGACCGTCGGGCCCAGCGGCAGCGCGTGCCTTCTTCTCGTACGCGATGAACGGACGGCCCTTGGCCGGCGGCTCGTACGCCATGGGGTGACTCCCTCTGTAGTGGATCGACGGGCTCAGATTCCGGTCGGACGGGCCGCACAGCGAGCTCTCGCGAAAATCCATCGGGCGGGTCGGCAACAGGCTTCGGAAGCCGATCGCCCGGATGATCAGAGGAGGGTCGGGATAGCGAAACTGGCAGAAGTTGTGGAGCCGTCTAGGCGGGGACGGCACGCAAGTGACACACTCATCTCAGGCTCCAACGCTGGGTGGAAACATGCCGAGACCAGGCTTTTGACTGGTTCCTGCGGGCAGGCTCGGTCACGGCTCCTCACGGAGCGGACAGCTGGTGGAGGAGCAGCTGGATCAGCCCCCCCGATAGGGAAATATAGACGAGCCACGTTTGGCTATCAAACGGATAGCTAAACTGAAGTTGCCACATCCCCCCGCCACCACGTTCAGGAGCGTCTCCGGATGCCTACCCCTCGCCACTTCGACGGTTCCCTCGTGCGGAAGCTCCGTCGCGACAAGGAACTCACGCAGAAGCAGGTTGGGGCTGCCGAAGGAGTCGAAGTCTCCGGCACCGCCGTCGCGAACTGGGAAGGCGCAAAGTCCACACCCGACCCGGAGAAGCTGCCGGGCCTCGCCAGAGTCCTGGGGAAGCCGCTCGATGATCTGTTCCCTCGCGACGGCCTGCCGGACCTCGCCGACCTGCGGTGCGACGCCGGCATCCCGCAGTACCGCACCGGCAAGCTGATCGGCACACGCAGCCATATCCCGGTCAGCAACGCCGAACGCGGTGTTCGCCCCCTGGACGACGACTACGTCGGAAAGCTCGCCGCCGCCTACAAGGTGACCACCGAGGAACTGCGGGCTGCCCAGGACCGGTCTTTCGGCAAGTACGTCCCGGACGTCACCGGCGCCTTCACTCCCGCGGCCGCGCCGGCCCGACCGCGCACCATCGCCGAGAAGATCTCGTACATCCTCAACGAGACGTACGACCAGCCCCCCACCGACAGGGAGCTGGCCGCACGTGGCAACGCGAAGTCCTCGCGTCAGGTACTGAACACCGAGCTGGTCTTCGCCCTGCGCACCGGCGCCGAGACGACCGCCTCGGACGAGGTCCTCAACGCCATGGCCACAGCTCTCGACGTCCCGCCCATGTTCTTCCGGAGCGACGACGAAGAGGTCGCCCGGATCGTCGCCAGCATCCGCACCGCGAAGAACGGCCTCAAGGTCATGGCAGCCCGCGGTGGCGAGAACGGCGGGGTGTCGGCCGAACTGCTGGACTACGTCAACGACGAGCTGGCCAAGCTGCTCGGCCCTGACGGGCTCGACGGGCTCGATGACATCTAACCCGCCGGACGACTACACCTCGACGTAGAGCAGCCGACCCTCCGCCCGGGCGATCAGCGCGGCTTCCCACATCTTCCGCGCCAGCGGGGGGATATCCGACTCGGGGATGTCCCCGGGGGCGCTGAAGCGGTACTCGCTCAGCTCCCCCTCCTGCAGGCGGATGGACTGCTCTTCGACTGCGGACAGCTGTCCGCAGTCGAAGAGGTAATACGCGTGCGCCGGCCTGCCAGGGGCCGAGATGAAGGCAGACACCAGAAGGCGCCCCACCTCCAGGTCGAGGCCGACTTCCTCGCGCAGCTCGCGCGCGCACGCCTCACGAGGTCGCTCCCCCTCATCGAGGTGGCCGCCGGGCAGGTTCCAGCCCGGTTTGTACGTCGGCTTCACGATGAGAACGCGGCCTTCGTGATCGGTCACGATCGCTCCGGCGGACACGCCTGCGGTCAGATGGGTGGGTCGCATGATTCTGTGCTCCGTCTGTTCGGTCAGGTCGTCATCGCTGCGACGGGGATCGACGGTCCGCCGCGGTTCTCGCGGGTATCCACCGGGCCGATTCGGCCGTAGACGGCTGCGACGGCCCGAAGGTGCGGGATCTCTTCGGCGAGGTCGTCCCCGGCGCCGAAGGGGAACGGAGCAGGGAGGCCCGCCTCCCGCTCGGCCAGTTCGACCTTGGCGCCCCGGATCCAGTAGGCCTCGGCGGTGATGTCCGCGTCGCTGCCCTGCACTCCGTCCAGTTCGGCCTGCCGCCGGGCCCAGTCGACGAGGCCTTCGGGGGCATGGCGGCGAAGCTCGTAGATCACATCGCGGATCTCAGTGACGTAGCGGCCAAGGCGGCGGGTCGGGGAGTCGTCATGACCGAAGAGGTCGCGCAGTCTGTTCACCGGTGCACTGAGCTTCGTGTTGCCCAGGAACTGGCTCGGGCGGTGCCGTACGACCTGCGGTGCGGTGAGCGCGAGGTCACGCCACAAAGGGTGCAGGTCCCGAAGAGAGCGCAGGGTCCGGTACCTGATGCCGGCGGCGTGCGAAGCCGGGGCAATGGCACCCAGGCCGTAGAGGAGGAACGTCGCGTACAGGATCGTGTCGGTCACGGCCTCCTGTTTGATAGCGAAGGCGTCAGAGACAGGGTGGACCGTGATCAGGATCAGGTAGCCGATGCGCAGGACGGCGTAGACCACGGCCAGGACCATCGAGGCGGACATCATGCGCAGCCCGATCTTCAGCGAGCGCATCGGTGCCTGCGACACCGCCCCACCCCACTGGACGGCACAGACCGCGGCGGCCGCCGCCGTGTAGAGGTAGAAGAGGCCCATGTACACCGCGAGTTCCGGCTCACCGGCGTGGCGGGCGAGGAAGAAGACGGTCGAGGTGTCGGGCTCGTCGAGGCCGATGAAGAAGACGGCCGCCATGACCGCCACGGTGATGAGGGAAGCCCGTGTGGCAACTCGGTGGACGAGGGCGGAGATTCGTACCGATCGGCGGACCTTGGCGGCGTCGTCAGCGGTGCGGTACACGGCCGTGACGTACTTGAGGAGGACGCAGATGCCCAGGATGGCCAGGACGTGTTTGACGAGGTAGGCGAGGTCCGTGACTCCGAAGCCGTTGAGCAGGTTGCGTCCTGGCTCGGTTCGTGCCAGCCAGGACGCGGCCAGGGCAGCGAAGGCGCCCCAGAGCGATCTCTCGCGCACGCGACCCCGTAGTGCGGACTTGGCTCTCAGTACGGCCTGCACGAGCAGCAGGCCCGCGATGGCGTACGCGAGCGCGTCAGACATTGTGATCCCCTCGTAGGGTGCTTGCTGCGTTGCCGCAGGGATAGGCGAAGTCCGCCGCCAGGCGTCGGGCGGTCGTGTCTTCGATGTAGGTGTCGAAGGAGGCTGCTTCGTTGATCCGGGCCGCAGCGGCTTCTGTGCGTACTTCCCGGTATGACTCATACCGGCGACGGGCCGCGACCTGGTTTCGTCCGATGAGCCGGTCCACGAGGGCTGCCGGAAGGCCCGCCACGAGGTCGTCCATCTCACCCTCGGTTACACCGTCTGCGTCGTCGGCCCAGAGATGGACCAGCTCGTGCAGGATGATCTGCTGCCGGTGATAGGCCGAGGTGCTGTCTACGTGCAGGATCACGTCCAGCGCCTTGTGCTGGTGCTTGAGCCACAGTCCGCACACGCCGCTGCTGCCCAGGAGGTGGTCGGGGACCGGCATGAGGATGATCCGCCGGCCTCTGGCTGCCTCGATGTTTGCGATGAGCTGGTCCAGGTCAAACGGGACCGGGATGGGCATCGAGTCGACGATCGTGGAGACGTCACGGCGGAGGGTCCGCCGCTGCTGCCAAGCAGTGCGCCAGGAGGAGAAGATTGGGGGGCGAGCGGGTCTGCGCGGAGCTCGCAGTCGGCGGACCTTGTTGTCTGCCTCGACCTGCGGTGTGTCCTGAGCTATGTCTGCCGACTGGCTGGAGCCGTCGTTGCGCGACATTCCGCTGCTTCCCCCTTGATCATCGAGACGGGTCTCGAACCCTGCGGCGTCGTCGTGACGCCAGCGGGTCGGGCAGCCCTTCCTGTGCTGCCCTCGGCAGGACGCAGGTCAATCCCGGCACGTCCCTGCCTGCTGCGGTGGACACCTGCGGCAGCCATGCCGATGAGCCCCGTCTCCCACCGGCACAGCAACCGCCGCTGGCCGAATCATTGGCACGCGCAGTGCGGAGCTGTTCCGACTGACGGCAGCAGTGCAATTCGCCCTGCAGGAGGGAGGGTTGACTGCGAACTGCTCATCCGCGTCGGCGTGCAGCGCATGGAAAGGTCCTGCGCCACGGCGCGCGGCGTAAGAACCTCACAGCGCCAGCCCCCTCGATCCATCTCAGTTGATCTGGCCGGTATGAACGTATGCGTATGCCCGTGGCATAGTCAACTGAGATGGATTGCCCTCGACGCCGAGAAGGACCGCATGACCCCCGCGAACCCGCGACCCCAGCCGGAAGAGCCGACTGAGGCGAATGACGCCTGTGACGAAGGTCTCTCGCTAGCCGACAAGCTGAACCAGCTCTTCGAAGTCGTACACCCGAAGGACCGCGGCCCTTACACCAATGACGAAGTCGCCGCAGCCCTTAAAGAGCAGGGCGGTTCCACGATATCCGGCACCTATCTATGGCAGCTGCGAACGGGAAGGCGCGACAACCCGACGCGACGCCACTACGAGGCTATCGCGGAGTTCTTCAAGGTGCCCCCGGCATACTTCTTCGATGATGATCTTGCGCGCCGATACGGCGAGCAGTTGAAGCGTCTACAGAAACTCCAGCAGTCCGGCGTGGAACGCGTGGCCCTGCGCGCCGTCGGCCTCTCCCCTAAGAGCATGGACACTCTGATGACCATGATCGACAGGGTGCGGGAACTGGAGGGGCTGCCCGACGAGCCCGACGAGCCGGTTCTCTAATGTGTCTGTCCAGGACCCATGACCAGCCCGGGGGGATTAGTTGATTCAGGAACAAAGGCGAGCCAGCGAAGGCTTCGTCCGCGGCCTCCGCCTCCCACCTGCCTCCAGCATCCGCGACCTGGCGCCCGAGATCGAACGGCGCACAGGTCGCGCAGTCGAGCTACAGCCCGCCGAATTGGACTGGTCTGCCCCGTGCGGCATGTGGGTCGCCACGAAGAGCCGCAACATCGTCTTCTTCGATCCGCGAACCACGTTGGCTCACCAGGATCACATCATCGCCCATGAATTCGCCCACATGCTGAGGAACCATAAGGGCGGCGCGAGCATTGGCGGTGAGACCGTCGGGGGACTTCTTCCGGATCTCGACCCTGAACTGATCCAGATGGTGCTCGGCCGGACCCAGTACGACGAAAGAGACGAGATGGAAGCCGAACTCGACGGCTCGTATCTCCAAGCCCACATCCACGCATCCCAGCGTCGCGTAATTTCCCAACGCGGCGAATCGGAAGTGGACCGACGCGTTGCGCGCACATTTCTGCGCGGAAGAAAGTAAGGCCCCGTGAAGGACATACTTCACCCCATCTGCTTGGTGATCGCAGGCTTGGGGTTCCTTTTCCTGCTCCGGGACCTGAAACAGAACAGACGAGAATCGTCCCTTGTGCTTCTGAGCCTGGTATATCTATCGTCCGCTCTGAGCTTCGCGATATCCATAACACCAATCTGGATTCGCATCGACAGCGTCTTGGGGATCACCAACATTGCGGTTCCGCTCGCGCAAAGCTGCGTGATCCTGGTGCTGGTGTTCCAGACCAGCGTGCTGGCTCACTGGGCCCTGCCGCCCCAGAAGGCGCGTCGTCGGACTCGCCTCTTCGGGTTCGTCGGCGTCGGGGTCATCGTTGGCCTGTTCGTCCTGTTCGCCCTCCTGACGCCGGCCGTGCAGCGGACCTCCGACTTCGCCACGTACTACGTCCACGATCCGGCCTACAAGGCCTACCTCTCGCTCTACATGGCCGCGTACACGACCGCGGAGGTCTACCTCGGGGTCGTCTGCTGGCGACACGCACGCCAGGCCAGCAACGTCTGGGTCGTCCGCGGGCTGCGGACCATCACGACCGGGGCTGTTGTGATCATGGGCTACTGCGCTATCAGGATTAGCGGAATCCTTGGCGACTCGTTCGGCTTCAGTGTCGCCCGCTTCAAGGACATCGCCTGGTTCTGCGGAGATGTAGGGGCTCTCCTCACCTTGATCGGATATTTCCTTCCGACTCTGATGGGGCGGGTTGAGGGCCTTCGCGGCTGGTCCCGAGACCACTACGCCTTGTGGCGCCTTGAACCTCTCTGGCGAGCGCTCCAGGCCGCCGCACCCACGATCGCCCTAATGCCCGCTCCGTCACAGATACGAGAGCTTGTGCGGTTCCGTTCGGTGAGCTTCCTTCTATACCGGCGAGTAACCGAGATCCGTGACGGGATGATCGAACTCCGCCCCTACCTGGACCCGCAAGTTCGAGCCAAGGCCGAAAACCGGCTTAGAGAGCAGGGGCTCCGGGATCCCGACCTCGCGGCTGCCGTCACTGCGGAGCAAATCAGCCAGGGCATTTCCAGCCTGAGGCGTGACCAGGACTTCGCCGAGCCGGCTGAGTACGCCGACGCCCGACTTTCGATTGCCACCACAGAAGAGGACATGCAGGCCCAACTGCGCATCGCCGCGCACTTCACTCCGCCCGTCGTATCCACCCCCATATCGCAGCCGGCGGCACGTGCCGCCGGCCAGACGGGAGGCGAGCAGTGATCAGACGTACCTTCCTCGCAGGCACCGCAGCAGCCGTGGCCGTAAACGCCTCGATGCCCGGCGCTGCCCATGCCGTAGTTCCGCCCCGCACCCAGGACAAGGACGACCGAAGGGCCGCTTCCATGACCACCGCTCCCCACCTGCGCCCCGCCCACGAGCAGGTGGCGGCCCTCATAAGCCGAAGGATCTCCAGCCGGCAGCTCTTGGAGCTGCAGCTGAAGCACATCGAAGCGACCAACCCAGGGATCAACGCGATCGTCACCCTGGATGTCGAGCGGGCCAGAAGGGAAGCCGACAACGCGGACCGGCACATCGCACGCACGGGCAAACCGCTCGGGCCTCTGCACGGTCTTCCCCTCACGGTGAAGGATGCCCTCGAGACCGCCGGTATGCGCACTACATGCGGCACGCCCGACCTGAAGGACCATGTTCCCGACCAGGACGCGGACGCCGTCGCTCGGCTCCGTGAAGCGGGCGCGATCGTCATCGGGAAGACCAACACCCCGGCGTACTGTCAGGACATCCAGACCTCCAACGCCGTCTTCGGTACCACGAAGAACCCGCATGCCCCCGGCCGGACCGCAGGCGGCTCCTCCGGCGGCCCGGCGGCCGCTGTCGCCGCAGGTCTCACGAGCCTCGATGTCGGCAGCGACCTTGCCGGATCGCTCCGTCTCCCCGCGGCCTACTGCGGTGTCTACGCGCTGCGTCCGAGCTACGGACTGATCTCCACCCGCGGGCACATCCCCCGGTTGCCCGGCTGGCTCACCTCGAGTGACATGACCACGCTCGGTCCACTCGCGCGTACGCCGGCCGACCTCGCTCTCCTCCTCGACGCTCTCGTCGGGCCGTCACCGGCAGACTCCCCGGCCTGGCGGGTAGAGCTGCCCGGTCCCCGCTTGTCCCGGCTGCGGGACTACCGGGTCGGCATCTGGGCCGATGACGACTACTGCCACGTCGATTCGGACACCCGTGACCTGATGAACACCGTGACGGGACTCGTTCGGTCCTCCGGGGCGCAGGTCGACGTCGCCGCGCGACCCGTCAGCATGCCGGAGTCCGACCGGGCGTTCACGAACCTGATGTACGCCACGTCGACCGCGACCACCCCGGACTCCGTGTTCCAGGGGGAGGTGGACCAGGCGGACAAGCTCGCCCCCGGCGACACATCACCCGGCGCCTTCTATCTGCGGGCGCGTACGCAGCGCCACCGTGACTGGCTGGTCGCGAACGAGGCCCGCGAGAAGCTGCGCCAGCGCTGGGCTGAGTACTTCACCCAGCGCGACGTCCTGATCACGCCGGCCGCTCCGACAGCGGCCGTCGAGGACCAGACGTCCATTCCAGCGCAACAGCGGTTCATCACCGTCGACGGCGCGAAGCGCAGCTACTACGACCAGACGACCTGGTTGAACCTGACTAGCCAGGTACGCCTCCCGTCAGCGATCGTCCCTGCTGGGCGTACTGCCGATGGGCTACCGCTGAGCGTCCAGGTCATCGGCCCATACCTCGCCGACCGCACCGTCATTTCGGTGGCTGCCCACTTGGCACAGCTGCTGCCGAAGCCTCTGGGCCCTGCTGAACTGCGGAGGCGATAGAGCCAAGCGCGGGCACCGTCGGCCGAGACCTGAGCCGTGGTCGTTGGTATCGGCGGCCGAGGTGGTGTGCAGGCAGCACGATCGCGGCCGTCGGCGGTCGGTGCCTCGCCATCATCGGCCTCCAGGCTGCTGTACAGCTCGTCGATCGGCCGTGCCGGGCGGGTGTGCTGTGCATCGGCTGCCCCCCTGTACGGGTCGAGGCGAATGGGTAGGGTCAGGCGTCCAGGAGTCCGAGCAGCGCGCCCTGCCCCGACTGGAGCACATGCGCGGTCTCCAGCGGGATCCAGAAGCACTCGAACCGGGTCGGCTCCTGCTCGCCGTCGTGGTCCTCCTGGCTCGGCCACCGCTCGGGCGTCGGCTCGGTCAACTCCAGAAGGAAGATGTGCCGCTCCTGGACCTCGCGGCGGTACGGGCCCATGTCGTACTCGCTTACGCCGAGCTTGCGCACGATCTTGAAGTCCGTCAGACCGGTCTCCTCGCGGGCCTCGCGCAGCGCCGCGGCCTCGGGCGTCTCGCCCTCGCGGATGCTGCCGGCCGGGACCTGGACGCCGACCTCCTCCCAGGGGAAGTCGACGTGACGGTGGACCAGCAGATGGCCGTCACCCACGATGTAGCACAACGCCTTGGCCTTGGTGATCTTCTCGGACAACGGGGTTTTCCTCAGGAGTCGTTCGGATCGCGCCCGCAAGCCACAACCCGAAGTCGGGCACGAGAACCGGTCTGATGGGAGGCGCTGAGTCTAGGTATCGCGAGGAGGTCCCCGGCGGAGTCGAAGGCTACCCGCGGCTCTTTGTTCGGCGTCGGGCTGGACGTGCCGCGATCGGTCCGGAAGCCGGGTCTGCGTGGGGCAGCCTCGGCCCGGTCCTCAGCCTGGGTATCCTTCGCGGTCCGGCCGCAGCAGGAACCTCTGAATCTCCGCGATACCGGGCACGTAGCCGTCGGAGGTGTCCACCAGCAGGTTCGGGGCGTCCAGGCTGATGGGCACGAACTGATCGGGGTCGTACACGCCGGCGTCCATGTCGGCGAGCAGGGCCTTGTCGCCGTGGGCGACCCGGTGGCTGTCGGTGCGGGCGCGGTCGGTGATGCGCCGGGCGATGGTCGGGGCGGGGGTGGTGCATCGGATGATCCGGAGGTCGGCGAACGTCGTGAGCGGCTCCAGGCCGGGGCGCCAGAGGCGGTCCTGGAAGGCGGCTTCGGCGACTACGGTCGAGCCCGCTCTGAGGAGGACCGTGATCGTCGCGAAGAACGCTTCCAGTGCGGGGATGTTGAGTGGATCGCTGCCGTCGGGGTCGTGACCCGGATGGTTCATGGCCAGGCCCTGCTTGATCTCGTCACGGATGATCGCGGGGCAGCCCAGGTGCAGGGCGAGCTCCCTGGCAAGGGTGGTCTTGCCGGTCGCCGGCGGACCGCTGACCACGACCAGGGTCGGGGTTTGGACGGGCACGGGTGGACTCCGATGTGGTCGTTGCGGCAGCGGATCCGGACTTCAGGTGCCATTCCGAAGTTCGGTCATGCTGCTTAGGCCTACCGCAGAGCGCGGTCTCGGACCAAGTGACCACGGTGGAAGGGCTGGTACCACGCCTGCGGGAGCCGTACAGGCATATTCGCGCTGGCTCGATCCTTGTGGTTACTGTGTCGCCGCGAAGCCCATGTGGTCTCGTGGGAGAGGACCAGATCCGGACGGCGAGCATCGCCGCCATGGACGAGCACGGAGCCCGATAGCCATGCGAGCACCCTGGTGATGCTGGGGACGACCGGCGAAGGCCATGTCCCGATCGGACATCGTGTCGCCCTGTGGCGGCACCGCCGCGGTGTCACGGTGACCGAGATGGCGTCGTCCTCCAGCCTGACGGAGCAGCTGATCAGCGACGTCGAAGCCGACGTCGACTGGGTGGATCGGCATCGTGTCCTGTACTCCCTGGCAGCCGGGCTCCGCTTGGACCCGACCGAGCTGACCGGCCAGCCCTATGAACCTCACGGGACGCAGCACGGTGTCGTTCGTGCCACGGCGTGGCACCTTCGCCGCCACGTTGTCCAAGCGGGTCCCCGTACGATGGGCTCCGCCCGGGGCCTGGAGGAGCTGCGGGCCGGTGCCGAGGACGTCCGGGCCGCACAGGCGGCCGGAGACGAGCACGCGCTGGCGCTGCGCCTGCCCGCGCTGCTCGAACTGGCGGACCGGGCGTGTGCCGAAGGGAGAGAGGGGCCCGATGCGAGAGCTGCGCGGACTGTCGCCTACGTGGCTGCGGCAGGCCTTCTGCGCCGCTTGGGGTACCGGGATCTGGCGTGGAGTTTTCTCCACCGCGCCGGCCACGGCGCTGGTGGAGATCAGCTTTCGGCGTCCGAGGAGATACGGCTGCTGACGAGCATGGGGCTGCCGGAGACGGCCGCCGACCGCGCCACGCAGCACCTCGCCACGGCGCTGTCCGTCGAGCTGCTGTGCGCGGCAGCGCTCGCCCACGCGTCAGCAGGCCGACGGCATCAAGCCGAGACCCTACTTGGCCAGGCCGGTGACCGTGTCGGCGGTGAGGTGGAAGCCGCGGAAGTCGCGGTGGCGACGGCGGGAAGCGCGATGCAGTTCGGCGTGCTGGATGCGGTCCTAGAGCTGGAGGCGGCTGCCGCGTCGATGCCGCCAGCCCGGCGAGCCGACCTGCTGCTCTTCGGGGCCGAGGCCCGGGCAAGAGGCACGGACACCGACCGGGCCGCCGAGAGCCTGGCCGCTGCCGAGGACGTGGCCCCGCTCTACATCAGGCTCGACCCTCTGGCCCGCGAGCTCCTTCACGCTCTACAGTCCCGCGCCCGGGACACGAACAGCACCGGCCTGCTTGTAAGGATGGCCGGCCGCTTCGGGATGAACTGAGGTCACCGCTTTCGGGGAATGCCCGCACACGCGGGGCCGACCTGGCTTAGCGTATGGATCTTCGGGACGTGGGGCAGGCGAGCATGAACGAGCAGCAGTCACATCGGGCCGCGACGATCGGCTCCAACCTGCGGACCCTTCGGCGCCAGCGCGGAGTCGGCCTGAAGAGCCTGGCGCAACAGACCGGGATCTCCCAGGGGTACCTCTCCATGGTGGAGAACGGGCACCGGTTGCTCGACAGCCAGATGTTCATCGACTCCATCGCCGACGTCTTACGGATCTCGCCCGCCGAGCTGACCGGCCAGCCAGCCGCGCCGATGGACCCGCCCAGTGGCGCCGCCCACGCGGCGATCCCCGCGCTCAGACTCGCCCTCATGGGACTCGCCCTCCCGGCAGCACACGGCGAGCGGCTGCCCGAGGACCCCTTCCAGTTGCTGACGGCCCGCGTCGCTCGAGCCAACAACCTCTACCACGCCTCCGAGTACGGAACGCTCGCGGTCGAACTGCCCGCTCTGCTGTCCGATCTGCGTGCAGCGGCCGACGCCCGGCACGGCTACGCCCGCCGCCGGCTGCTGCAGTTGCTGGCCGGTGCGTACCACCCGGCGTGCGTGCTGCTGTTGAAGTACCTGGGCTACCCCGATCTCGCCTTCGTGGCGGTCACCCGTGCCGCCGAAGTGATCGCCGAACTCGAGGACCCGCAGTACACGGCTCTGTCGGACTTCTTCACCGCCCACGTGCTGCTGGCGGTCGGCAGCCCGGATCAGGCCCTGCTGCGGGCGGCGGCGGCCATTTCGTCCCTGGAGGCGCAGTTGGGGTCCGGGCGCGCGCCGCAGGCGTTGCTCGGCGAGCTCCATCTGATCTCGGCCACGGCCATCACCCGCGACAAGACCCGCGCGGGCGAGGCGCGCCGCCTGGATGCCGCAACCCATCTCGCCGAAGCGGAGCGGCTCGCCCAGCGGACCGGCGAGACGCGCGATTGGCATCTCAACTTCGGTCTGATCAATACCGCCATCCACCGTGTGAGCCTGAACACCGCGCTGGGCCGGCACGGCGATGCCGCGGACGCCGGTGAGGGCCTTCACCCCGAGACGATCACCGCGCCGGGGCGGAGGATGGCCTACCACGCCGACCTGGGACGGGCCCTGGCACACATGCGCGGTCGGGAGGGCGACGCGACCCGCCAGCTGCTGCTGGCCGAGCAGGCCGGGCCGCAGCGGCTGCGGGTAGACCCGCTGGTGCGGGACTGCGTCACCTACCTCCTCGGGCGGCCGATGACCACGCACGCACGCCGTGACCTGCGCGGTCTCGCCCACCGGGTCGGCGCCCTGACCTGAGCGGCCGCCAGCGGGCCCCTTCAGGGGTTCACCACCGTGAACCCCAGCCGTGAACGCGCGGCTACGTTCGGTTCCCGCCCCAGACGGGGCCGGTCGATCGAGGCGCTCTTCCCGTGCGCTGGATCTCCCGGTCTCCTAGGGGTTCGTGACGGCTGCGCTGCGCTTCCGGTCCGCGCGCCTGTCCGGCTGACCGACCGGGGATCGAAGGGGGAAGGCCATGCCTGAGCACACGCTCGACAACGCGCCGGCGCCAGTGAAGGACCTGCGGCGGCGGATCGGGGACCTGTCCCTGCGGCTGAGGACCTCCGGGCCGCTGAAGCCGGCCGAGCCGCGGTTCACCGACTTCGACAAGATCCGGCTGCCCGGCGGCGAGCTGGTCGGCCGGAAGAAGGTCATCATCATGTCCGGCGGCTGCAGTGTGCCGACGTGCACGATGTGCCCGTTCACCAACTTCAACAACTTCGGCATCGACGGCGCCGCCTCGTCCGAGAGCCTTTTGGACCAGGTCCGGCGCACCCTGGCGCGGACCGAGGGCGAGCCCGCCTACGAGGTGCTCTCCCTCTACAACGACGGGTCCTTCTTCGCGCCGCGCGAGATCCCCCGCGACGTCCAGGTGGAGATCGCCCGCCTGGTCGCGGCGGCCGGCGTCAAGCGCCTGGTGGTCGAGTCGCTGCCCCAGTTCGTCACCAAACCGGTGCTGGGCCCGTTCGTGGAGGCGCTCGGCGAGGTGCGTCTGGAGATCGGCATCGGTCTGCAGTCCGCGGACGTGCTGGTACGCGAGACGCTGGTGAACACCCGTATCTCGCAGAGGGCCTTCGAGCGGGCCTTGTCGGTCATGGCCGGCCTGGGCGTCGACCCGAAGATCTACCTGCTGATCAAGCCGCCGTTCCTGAGCGAGGGCGAGGCGGTGACCGACGTCGTCAAGTCGGTGGACTACCTGACCGGACTCGGCGTGAAGGGGATGACGCTGTGCCCGACGCGGGTGTCGCGCCACACGGTGGCGTGGGAGCTGTGGGAGGCCGGACAGTACACCCCGCCGAACCTGTGGACGGTCGTGGAGACGGTCCGCCGGGTCCACGAGCGGCTCGCGGTGCGGGTGGCGTGCGTGAACCTGCGCGGCAGCGACTTCGAGTCGGTCTTCCCCGACGCCTGCCCGAACTGCGCCGACGGCGTGGTGGACGCGCTGATGCGCTTCGGGGAGAGCGGCGAGGCGGCGGACCTGCCCGCGGACTGCTCCTGCCGGCCGCCGCTGAAGGTGGCCCCGCTCGACCACGCGGCCATCATCGCCCGCGCGGCGCAGCAGCTGAACGTGCTGGAGCGAGCCGGTGTCTGAGTCCGCCGCGGCGCCAGCCACAGCGGGGTTACCCCCTCGGCACCCGGAGCGCGGCTTCGCCAGTGACCCGCTCGGTGTCCTCCAGGAGGGGCACCGCCGGAACGGGCCGGTGTTCCGGATGCCGGTCGACGGCGTGGAGACGGTCCTGGTGGGCACCTGGGCCGGACTGGGCGAGCTGTTCGCGGCCGAACGCGGCCGCCTGGAGGTCCTCAACACCTCCCTGGTGCACGACCTGTTCGGCCGAGCGCTGTTCAACCTCACCGCGGAGCACCACGGCGAAGCACGCCGCCGGCTGCGTCCCGCGCTGTCCGGCCGGGCGCTGCCCGGCTACGTAGCGCCCCTGCTGGAGGTGATCGGCCCGACCGTCGACCGGTGGGCGCTGCACGGCACTGCGGATCTGCACGAGCAGGTGCGCGGGCTCACCGGCGCGATGAGCGCCCGCGTCCTGCTCGGTATCTCCCCCGGGGAGGCGGACGCGGCACAGTTCGCCGCCGCCTTCGAGGAGTTCGTCGCGGCGACCGGTGCGCCGCCGGGACCGGCCCGGTACACGGACCGCCGGTACTGGGCCGGCCGGTCGGCCCGCCGGGAGCTGCACGCCCTGTTCGCCCGCCGTGCCGCCCAGACCGCCGGGGACCCGGAGGGCGGGGCGGCGCTCGCCGGGCTGGTGGCGGCGTTCGCCGACGCCCCGGCTGCGGCGGGGCCGCTGGAGGACCATCTGCTGGCACTGCTGATCGCCGCACGGGAGACGACGGCGAGCCTGCTCACCTGGTGCCTGGTCGAGCTGGCCGGCCATCGTGAGCACGCCGAGCTCGCGACGGCCGAGGCCCGCGCAGTGGCCGCTGATCCCGGCCGCCTGGTAGCGCGCGACGCCCTACCGGTGCTCCGGTCGGTGCTCGCCGAGAGCCTGCGCCTGCACGCGCCGAACCTGCTGTCGATGCGGGAAGCGGTCTGCCCGCTGACGCTGGCCGGTCACCGGATCGAGGCGGGAACACGGGTGGCCTACTCCCCGTCGGCCGGGCACTTCGATCCCGAGGTCTTCCCCCGTCCCCGGCAGTTCCGGCCGGGCCGGTTCCTGGCCGGGCACGCCAGCGCCTCGCGGCTGTGGGCGTTCGGCGGAGGCGCGCACGCGTGCCTGGGCCGGCCGCTCGCCGAGCTGATGGCCCTGGCCGTCATGGCCGGCGCCCTGCACAAGGGGCTCCCCACCCTGCCCGCCGGCCCGCCGGCCCAGATCACCTTCCGGCCCGCCAAGGCCCCCGTCGACCAGCTGCCGTTCGCCCTGGAGTCCGCTTCATGACCCGCATCCCGCCCGACGCCCTTGCCGCCCTCCGCCAAGCATCCGCCCAGCACGCGGCCGGCCGACGCAGGCTTCACCTGGTCCCCAGCGAGAACCAGCTGTCGCTGGCCGCCCGCCTCCCGCACCTGATGGACGCCGCCGTCCGCTACGCCTTCCCCGGGCCCAGCGGCGGAGCCGAGAACTGGGCCTGGCCCGGCCGCCAGGACCTCATCGCCATCGAACGGGCCGCGGCGCAGCGGCTCGGCGCCCAGCTGGGCGCCGAGTACATCGACCTCAAACCGACCTCCGGAGTGTCGGCACTGACCGTGGCGCTCTCCGCGCTGGCCGGCCTCGGCGAGACGGCGTTCAACCTCGCCGAGCGCGACGGCGGCCACGGCTCGACCCGTTTCATCGGCACCCGCCTCGGGCTGGCGATGCACGACCTGCCCGTCGACCCGGCCACCTGCACCCCCGACCTGAACGCCCTCGAGCACCTGCTCGCCACCGGGCCCCGGCCGGCGTTGGTGTACCTGGACAGCTTCATGTGCCTGTTCCCCGTCGACCTGGCCGGCCTGCGCGAGGTCGTCGGCCCCGACGCGGTGATCCACTACGACGCCTCGCACACCCTGGGCCTGATCGCGGGCGGCGCCTGGCAGAACCCGCTCGCCGAGGGCGCGGACAGCCTCGGAGGTTCCACCCACAAGACCTACCCCGGCCCGCACAAGGGCCTGCTGGCCACCAACGACGCCGCCCTCGCGGCGCGGCTGGACGAGCACGCCTCGCACTTCGTCTCCCACCACCACCCGGCCGACGTCGTCGCCCTGGCCGTGGCCGCCGCCGAGATGGACGCCCGCGGCCGGCAGTATGCGCACGCCACCGTGGCCAACGCCCGCCGGCTGGGCGCAGCACTGGCCGGGCGCGGGTTCACGGTGTGCGGGGAGAAGACCGGGTTCACCGACTGCCACCAGCTGTGGATCGACATCGCCCCGCTCATGGACGCCGAGGACGCCTCCCGCCGCCTGTTCGAGGCCGGGATCGTCGTCAACGCGATCCCGCTGCCGCACATCACCGCACCCGCCGGGCTGCGCCTGGGCGTGCAGGAGCTCACCTGGGCCGGGCTGCGCGAGGACGGCATCGACGAACTGGCCGAGATCTTCACCGCGGTGCTCCGCGACGGCCGCGACCCGGCGACCGTCGCGCCCCGCACCCGGGCCCTGGCCGAGGCACTCGCGCCGGAGGACGAGCCGGGGGAGCAGGTGCTGCGCGTCGCGCTCGCCGCGGCCGGGATCGGCGGCGCGGCATGATCCCGGAGCAGATCCCCGGCAAGGGCACCTTCCTCGGACCCATCCACACCACCGCCACGTTCGAGATCCACCCGGACTGCCGGCACTTCGCCGGGGGGATGCCGTGCCGGTACTGGCGGCCGTGCCACGGCTGCCCGCACCGTGACCCGGTCGATCACCGGGTGCTGATCGTGATGCTCGGCCTGCTCGGGGACATGCTCATCGCCTCACCCCTGCCCAAGCGGATCCGCGACGAGCGCCCGGGCGCGCACGTCACCTGGCTGGTCGACGAGGCGAACGCCCCGATCCTGCGGATGAACCCGTACGTGGACGAGGTCCTCGTCCACGACTGGCAGGCCGCCGCCCAACTGCCCTCGCGCCGCTTCGACGCCGTGTACTCCTTCGAGCGGACCCCGTCGGCCGCCGCCCTGGTCGACCGGATCGACGCCGGACACAAGGCCGGGCTCGCCTACGGCGGCCCCCACCACGCCCTGTATCCGATGGGCGAGGCCGCGCTCCAGTTCTTCCGGCAGAACACCTGGAACGACTACCGCACCCTCACCAACGCGCAGACGTGGACGGAGCTGTACTTCGCCGTCGCCGGGTACGAGTACGCGGGCGAGCCGTACGTCCTTCACGTTCCGGAGGCCGCGCGCCGGCGGACGGCCGGGCTGCTCGGCGAGCGCACCGGGCCGCGGGTGTGCCTGAACTTGGGCGGCTCGCTGACCACGAAGCTGTGGCCGCAGAGGCACTGGGCCGAGCTCGCCGACGCACTGCTGGAGCACGGCGCGCAGCTGGCCCTCCTGGGCGGGCCGAGCGATCGGGAGGCGTGCGAGGCGCTGGTGCGGCACCTGCGGATGCGCGGCGCGGATGAGTCCCGCGTCGCGTACGCGCCGCTGTCGCTGGAGGAGGCGTCCGCGCTGCCGGGCCTGGTCGACGTGGTGGTCACCGGCGACAGCTTCGGCTTCCACCTCGCCCTCGCCCACGGCCGGCCCACCGTGCTGCTCCTCGGGCCGTCCAACAGCGCCGAGGTCATCCCCAAGCACGCCAAGTCCGTCACCGCGCTGCGATCCACGCTGGCCTGCTCGCCGTGCGCCCACCAGGTCGAGTGCGGCGGCGTCGGCGGCTGCATGGACACCATCGACCCCTCCACCGTCCTCAAGGCGACCCTCGACTACCTGACCACCGCCTGAACCCGCTGCCCGGCACCCGGCCGGGCAGCGGACAGCAACAGCGAGAAGGAGCCCACGTTGGCCACCGTGCTGGGCCTTGGCGGCCCGTACTACCACGACGCCTCCGCCTGTCTGGTCGTCGACGGCCAGGTCGTCGCCTTCGCCGAGGAGGAGCGCTTCTCCCGGCGCAAGCACCACAAGGACTCGCGCAGCTGCGCGATGGCCGCGGCGTACTGCCTGTCCGAGGCTGGGATCACCCTGGCCGAGGTGGACGAGATCGCGATCGCGTTCAACCCGTCCTGGCCCGAGCCGAGCGAGACGTGCACCGACGCCGAGCTGATCGCCGAACTCCTCGACCCCGCCCTGTTCGGCCACCACCGGCCCCGGCAGGTCACCGTGATCGAGCACCACCTCGCCCACGCCGCCTCCGCGTTCCACCCCAGCGGCTTCGAAGAGGCCGCCGTCCTGGTGGTCGACGGCTCCGGCGACGGCGTCTCCGCCACCCTCGCCCACGGCACCACCAGCGGCCTCAAGGTCCTCCGGCAGTTCCCCTTCTCCCAGTCCCTGGGCTGGTTCTACGAGACGGTCGCCGAGCACCTGGGCCTGGGCGACTGGACCAGCTCCGGCAAGCTCATGGGCCTGGCCGGCTACGGCAACCCCGACCGCTACCGGCTCGACTTCCTCACCCCCCTCGCCGGCGGCTACCACCTCGACCTCTCCCGCTACGGCATCCGCCCCGACGAAAGCGTCGAGGACCAGTACACCGACCTGCGCTACTACCGGCGCCTGAAGACCGCGTACGCCACCGCGTACACCGACCTCGGCATCTCGCCCCATCGCCGCGCCCGCACCTACACCGACGGCCGGATCATCCCCGACACCGGCTACAGGCCTGAGCACGCCGACCTCGCCGCTGGCGCGCAGCGCCTGCTGGAGCAGTGCCTGACCGAGCTGGCCCGCGAAGCCCTCACCGCCACCGGCACCACCCGCCTGTGCATCGCCGGCGGCGTCGGCCTGAACTGCTCCGCCAACGGCCGCCTCGCCGCCCTGCGCGGAGTGGAGGAACTGTTCGTCCAGCCGGCAGCCGGAGACGCCGGCTGCGCCATAGGCGCGGCTCTCGAGGCCGCGCGCCGCCGCGGCGACCTCACCCTCCCCGGTCCGGCGATGACCACCGCCGCCCTCGGCCCCGCCTTCACCCCGGGAACCATCCGCACAGCCCTGGACGACCTGGGCCTGCCCTACCGCGACCTCGGCGACGACCTGGCGACTACGGCTGCCGGGCACCTCGCCCTCGGGCGCACCATCGGCTGGTTCCAGGGCCGCATGGAAGCCGGGCCCCGCGCACTGGGCCGCCGCAGCATCCTCGCCGACGCCCACGACCCCCGATCCCGCGACCACATCAACGACAGCGTCAAGAACCGCGAGCCCTGGCGCCCCCTGGCCCCGGCCCTGCTGGAGGAGGCCGCACTCGACCTGATCGGCACCGCCGCCCCGCACCCGTTCATGATCGTCGCCCGGCCCGCCACCGAGAGCGCCCGCCACCTGATCCCGGCCGCCGTGCACACCGACGGCACGCTGCGCCCGCAGACCGTCGCCCGCGACGACACCGACCCCTACGCGGCGCTGCTGGCCTCGTTCGCCGAGCAGACCGGCCGACCGCCCGCGCTGCTGAACACCTCCTTCAACCACGAGCGGGAGCCGATCGTGTGCACCCCGCGCGACGCCATCGCCACCTTCGCCGCCGGCCCGCTCGACGCCCTCGCGATCGGCCCGTTCCTCGTCCGCAAGGACCGCCCGAGCTGACTGTCCGACACCGCCCGCTCACAGCCGGTACGTTGAGCCCGGCCCTGGCCATCATCCGCAGCAAGCGAAGGACCATCCCGCGATGACCAGCACGACCTCCGCCCCGAACACCACCGCCGAGCGGCTGCGCGCCAAGCACGGCCCGACGCTCACCCTCGGCGACGACTGCGACCTGCCCGACGACCTCGTCATCGAGATCGACCACGGTGCCCACCTCACGATCGGCGACCGGGTCTCCATCCGCCGCGGCTCCACCATCCAGGTCCACCGCGGCGCCACCGTCGCCATCGGCCACGACGTCGCCATAGGAGAGCACACCTTCCTCTCCGCCATGGCCGGCATCCGCATCGGCGACGGCGCGGCGCTGTCGAACATGGTCGACCTGCACGACCACAACCACCGCCCCCGCACCGCGGCGAACGTGCCCACCGGACAGCTCAAGCCGTGGGCGTCCGGATTCGAGGCGGCGCCCATCGTCATCGAGGCCGGCGCGATCCTCTCCAACAAGGTCACCGTCACCGCCGGCGTCCGCATCGGAGCCAACGCGCTGGTCGGCGCGAACGCGGTGGTCTCCCACAGCATCGCCCCCGACACCGTCGCCGCCGGCGTCCCGGCCGCAGCCCGCCGCACCTTCGACGGCGCTCCCGTACCCCGTGAGGACCGCCGCATCCTGACCGTCGGCTTCTTCGGCACCTCGATCATGGAGCACCTGGAGGCCGTCAACGCGCAGATGACCAACCAGGCCGACCTGCCCGAGGTCGGCTCCAAGGTCACCGTCGAGGCCTGGCGCCAGCGCGGCTGGGTCCACCGCCTCGCCCTGTCCCTGCGCGCCGCCTGGCCGCACGTCGTCTTCGACGTCCGCAACCACGGCGAGGGCGGCGCCACCAGTCGTGACATCGCCGGCATCGTCGAAGGCGACCGGGCGACCACCGGCACCGACTACGACCTGGCCTTCCTCGGCTGTGGCATCAACGACGTGTGGCGCCGCTTCCAGAACCGGATGTCGGAGGCGGTCGACCTCGACGAGTACACCCGCCACATCAACGCGATGCTCACCCAACTCGGCGGCTGCACCCGCACGATCATCGTCGTGAGCGAGACGCCGTTCGGGCCCGTCGAGGACCCCGGCACCGTCACCGAGATGAACCTGGAGCTCGCCCGCTTCAACGACGCCGCCCGCGCGGCCGCCGCCGCGCACGGCGCGCTGTTCCTGGACGTGTGGTCCCCCTTCACCGCCGCCGCCCGGCACCTCGCCGCCGCCGACGCCGAGGGCCCGGGCGGCCTGTGGAGCGACGGGGTGCACCTGACCGAACTCGGCGACACCGTCCTGCTCCAGCAGGCCGAACAGGTCCTCGCCGAGCACCGGATCGTCAACAAGCTCCTCGACTACCCGCTGCTGCAGCGCGACGCCGCGCTCGCCGCATACGGCCCGATGTTCGCCCGCCACCGGCCCGCAGCGGCCGGCGCCTGAACCGCCGGGGCGTCCGGCGCTGGTCGGCCACCGCCGGGCGCCCCGGCACCACACCTGCCCGCTTCCTCCTCCGAAGGAGCTGCTCCGTGCCCCAGTCGGGCCGCGCACACATACAGGCGCTCACCACCGCACTGCCCCGGCTCGACACCGGCCGCCTCCGCTCCTGGGGAGGCCTGCTCGCCGACCGGCTGCCCGCCGGCGCCCGGCTGCTCGTCGCGGGCAACGGCGGCAGCGCCGCCGAGGCCCAGCACCTCACCTCCGAGCTCGTCGGCCGCTACCGCACGGAGCGCGCGCCGCTGTCCGCGATCGCGCTGCACACCGACTCCTCCTCGGTCACCGCCATCACCAACGACTACGGCGCCAGCGAGGTCTTCTCCCGGCAGGTCCGCGCCCACGGCCGCCCCGGCGACGTCCTGCTGCTGCTTTCCACCTCCGGCACCAGCCCCAACGTCCTCGCCGCCGCCCAGGCCGGCCGGGAGCTCGGCCTCACCGTCTGGGCCCTGACCGGCCCGGCCCCCAACCCTCTCGCCGAAGCCGCCGACCAGGCCGTATGCGTGGACGCCGACCCGGTCGCCACCATCCAGGAATGCCACCTGGTAGCCGTCCACCTCCTGTGCGCGGCCGTCGACGCCCACCTCACCCAACCCGCCACCGCCGCAGAACCGACAGGCGGGCGGCGGCTGGTCGTGGTCGGCGACGTGCTGCTGGACCGCGACATCACCGGAACCGCCGACCGGCTCTCCCCGGAAGCCCCCGTCCCGGTCGTCGCCGACACCCACTCCACCGACCGGCCGGGCGGCGCCGGACTGGCCGCCCTCCTCGCCGTCCGCGAGCCGGACTGGCACGTCACCCTGGTGTGCGGCCTCGGCCAGGACGGGCCGGGAGCACGAGCGGGCGCCCTGCTCGAAGAGGCAGGCGTCGACGTCATCAACCTCGCCACCAGCGGCACCACCCCGGTCAAGACCCGCGTCCGGGCCGCCGACCGCACCCTGCTGCGCTTCGACACCCCCACCGCCCCGCTACCGCTCGGCCCCCTGACCGGCCAAGTCCGCGCCCGCCTTGCCGAGGCCGCGGCCGTACTCGTCTGCGACTACGGGCGCGGCATCACCTCCCACGAGGAGCTCCGCCAGGCCCTCACCAACGCGGCCGGCGGCCGCCCGCTGGTGTGGGACCCCCACCCCAAGGGCGCGGTGCCGGTGCCGGGGACGGCCCTGGCCGTTCCGAACGCAGACGAAGCCCTCCTCCTCACCGCGGAAACGGGGCCCCGGGACCTCGCGGGCGACGCAGCCCGGGCCGCCCGGCTGCGCTCCGCCTGGCCCGTCACCCAGGTCGCCGTCACCCGAGGCAGCCTCGGCGCGGTCCTGGTCGCCGACCCCGAGGCCCACCCCCAGGTCGTCCCGGCCCGCCCGGCCGTCGGCGACACCTGCGGCGCCGGCGACCAGCTGGCCGTCACCGCGGCCCTGATGCTCGGCGCCCGCCAACTGCCCTCCCACGCCCTGACCCGAGCGGTCGACGCCGCCACCGCCTACGTCCGAGCCGGCGGCCCCGCCTCCCTCACCACACCGCCCACCACCCGACCCCTCGGTCCGCTGGAGCTGGCCGAGCGCGTACGGGCCCGCGGCGGCAGGGTCGTCGGCGCGGGCGGCGTCTTCGACCTCCTCCACGCCGGGCACCTCTCCCTCCTCGAACAGGCCCGCCGCCTGGGCGACGCCCTGATCGTGTGCATCAACGCCGACACCTCCGTCAGCCGCCTCAAAGGCGACGACCGGCCTGTTGTCGACGAACAGGAACGAGCCGCCCTGCTCGAAGCCCTGGACTGCGTCGACGGCGTTCTCATCTTCGGCGAGGACACCCCCGAGGAGATCCTCGCCCAGCTGCGCCCCGACATCTGGGTCAAGGGCGGCGACTACGCGGGCAGGCGCATCCCCGAAGCCGATCTCGTGGACAGCTGGGGCGGCACCGTCGTCACCGTGCCCTACCTGGACGGCAACTCCACCACCGCCCGCATCGACCGCCTCACCCAGCGGGCGGGCGCCCGATGACCACGCGAACCCACGTCCTGGTCACCGGCGCCGCCGGCTTCATCGGCCGCCACACCGTCACCGCCCTCCACCACGCCGGACACCAGGTCACCGCCGTCGACCTGCGCCCCGCCCCCACCCACCTCACCCGCACCGCCCACTGGCTGCGCGGCGACTTCGCCGACCCCTCCCTCCTGGCCCAGGTAGCCGACGGCCGCTACACCACGGTCGTCCACCAAGCCGGCATCAGCGACACCCGCGCCCCGGCCGGCCCCGAACTCGACGAGATGAACACCGACGGTCCGCTGCGCCTGGCCGACGCCTGCCGCGCCGGCCGGGCCCGCCTGATCTACGCCTCCTCGCACTCCGTCTACGGCACCCTCCACCGCCACGAGCCGATCGCCGAGGACGCGGACATCGACACCACCCGCTGCTCCGGCCCGCTCAACCCGTACGCGGCATCCAAGCTCGCCCTCGACCAGCAGATGCGCACCCTCCATCCCGGCGGCCTTCAGTGGGCGGGCCTGCGCTACACCAACGTCTTCGGCCCCGACGAGACCGACAAGGGCCCGATGGCCTCGATCCTGACCCAGCTCCTGCGCCAAGCCGCCCGCACCGGGAAGATCCGCGTCTTCGACGACTCCCTGACCGCCGCCCGCGACTACATCTCTGTCGAGACCGTCACCGCCACCATCGTCTGCCTCACCGAGCACCGGCAGCTTCCGTCCGCGGTCTACAACCTCGGCGCCGGCACCACTGTCTCCTTCGCCGACATCGCCCAGTGGTGCGCCCGCCTCCACCACCGGGCGACCGGCCAGACCCTCCACGTGGAACTCGTGCCGAACCCGGTCGCCCACGCCTACCAGTACTTCACCTGCGCGGACATGACCGCACTCGACACGGTCCTGACCGACCGGCCGACCACCTCGGCCGCCTCCGTCGAAGCCCGTGCCACCGAGCTGTTCGAGACCTTCCTCCGCGATGCGGCCGGCTGAACCGCACGTCGACGCCCCGCGCCTCGACCGGCCGCTGCGGCCCGCGGCATTCCTCGACCGCGACGGGACCCTCACCGAGCCCCGCCACTACCCCACCCGCCCCGACGACCTGGTCCTCCAAAGAGACATCGGCTCACCGCTGCGCGCCCTCCAGCACCAGGGCTTCGCCCTGATCGTCGTGACCAACCAGAGCGCACTGGCCAGAGGGCTGCTCGACGCCGAAGGCCTGGACGCGATGCACGACCGGCTCCGCACGCTCCTCGGCCACCACCGGGTGCACCTCGACGGGATCTACGCCTGCCCCCACCACCCCGACGGCACCGTGCCCCGCTACCGCGGTTCCTGTCAGTGCCGCAAGCCCGCACCCGGCATGCTCCAACAGGCCGCCCACGACCTCGGGATCGACCTCACCCGCTCCTGGACCGTCGGCGACTCGCCCTGCGACATCGGCGCCGGCCGCCGAGCCGGAACCCGCACCGCGCTCGTCGCGGCCACGCCGCTTCATCACGCAGTCCCGGACGTTCACCGTGCGACGACATCCGAGGCACTGTGCCAGATACTGCGCCACCATCTCGGCACGCCGCAGGGCCAGTCGTAGCGGGGGATCCGAGAGCGGACGCGTGAGCGAGCTGAAGGATGCATCCGATGGCCGCCGACCCACGATGGGTCGTGCGTCGCGAGCGGACCGCTGCAGCCCGGCGCGCCGTCCGGGAGTTCCGGAGAGCAGGTAGGCGGGTCGGCCTCAGAAGGCCGTGCGGATGTCGCTGCGCGGGTCCCCGGCTACCAGCCGGCTCTCGTAGAGCCCATCCTGCGCCCGGCGGCGCCAGGGCCGGGCGTACCGAAGCGCCACGTCGATGTCCGGGTCGGCCGAGTCGAGGTCGATGTCCGCGACCGCCAGAGCGGGTTGCCCGTCGGTGGGGCACTGCGCGAGCCACCGGCCGCCCGGCGCCACGATCCCGGACGGCACCGTGGCGCTGAACTGCGCCGGCACGGCGTAGCCCAGCCAGTAGCTGTACAGCGTCCCGTAGGCCTGGGCGACGCGCGCCCTCGGAGCGTCGTCGACCATCACGGAGAGCAGGACGCAGTCGACGTCCAAGCGCTCGTACTCGGCGAAGAGCGGTGGGAAGTTCGCCTCGACGCACAGTGCGCAGCCGATGCGGATGCCGTCCACCTCGAAGACCACAGGCTCGCGACCCGGGGTGTACAGGTAGGAGACCTCGGTATGCGACAGGAACCGCTTGTCGTATCGCGCGACCAGCCCGCCGCGGTCGGAGACGACAAAGAGGCTGTTGTGGGGCCGGTTCGGCGGTGTGAGGGGATGGATCGACCCGAACGCCGTCCACAGCCGCAGCTCCCCCGCCAGCGCGGCGATCGACTCGGCCTCCTCGCGCATGACGTCCCAGGCGGCCCGGCTCCAGTCGGCCGGGACCAGCTTGCCGTCCGGGCCGGCCGCCATCACGTGCTTGCTCGGATAGGTGATCGCCCCCTCGGGGAACTGCACCAGCCGCGCCCCCGCCCCGGCGGCCTCGGCCATCAGGGCCCGGATCTCCTGCCCGGCCGACCGCAGCGCCTCTCGGTCTGTGGGGTCCTCCGGCACGGTGCTCTGCGCGACGGCCAGCCGCAACGTCCTCGCCATGGCGCCGAAGCTACGGGATCCCCACCGCCCCGGTCCGAAGCTCCGGGCGGACCGGCCGGATCCGCGCGGGTTCTGTCCGGTTCGCCGACCCGGGGGAGGGCTCGCGCCCTCGCGGTCGTACGAGGCGGCCGCGGCCGCTCCGAGGCACACCACGCGCGAAGGCACTCAGCCAGGTGTGGCAACCGTAGGGGTGATCGCTGAAGGGACGCTGAACTCCGAGGCCAGAGTGTCCATCACGACCTCGTCGCACACCTGCCCGAGCCAGTACCCAGCCTGACGGATCGAGCCGACCTTCTGGAAGCCGGCCTTCTCGTACGCGCGGATTGCGCCTGTGTTAGGCGCGAGGACCTTCAACCAGACCATACGCAGGTTCGTGACGTGGAACGCGTAGTCGAGCGCGAGTCGGGTCGCGGCGGTGCCCAGTCCCCGGCTGCGGACTTCTGGCCCCAGCATGATCACGAACTCGGCCGTACGGACACCGTGATCCGGAAGCAGGGTCGCCACGCCAGCCGGCGCGGGCTCGTCGCTGGTGAGGTCGTAGATGGTGAAGCGGATGTTCTCGCCGCGCTGCTGGTGGGCCATCCCTTCGGTGCGGGCCTCCAAGGATTCGGGGGCCTGGCGTCCGTAGCCGATCAGCAGCGAGGGGTCCTGCTCCCAGCGCCAGTAGGTCTCGACGAGGTCGGTGCGGTACGGGCCGAGCCCGCAGGTCTCGGTGCGCAGCCAGATGATCGGGTCAGCGGGGCTGGTGATGGCGGTCTCCGATGGTGAGCACGGGGGTGTAGGCCTGGGGCGAGGACGGCTCGGCGACGTCGTCGCCCTCATACTGTGCACCCAGGCGCGGAGCCGGATCGGGTCGGACGCAATTCCGTGGCACCAGCGGACGCCGAGGCGGCGAGAGGCGAGCAGCAGGACGGCGGCGACGAAGAGTTCCAGGCATGCGGTGCGGCTGGGGGAGTACCAGCCGGCGCGCCGCACCGCGGTGACGGCGCGACCTTGGCCATCACCACAGGTCCAGCGCTTCCAGGACCTGCCCGGCCATTGGCAGCGGTGTAGTGCGGGTGGTGGTGAGGAGACTGCCGGGGACAGCGGTTTTGGTGTCGAGCTTGATCATCTCGCGCCAGCGCAGCACCTGTTGCCACTGCGCCGTCCAGGCCGGGCGCAGCTCATCGGCAGGGATGCTCTCGAGCCGACGCCCATTGGTCAGGAGCCGGGCGGCGGTCTTGGCGCCGATACCTCGGATACCGGGGATGTTGTCGGCGGGGTCGCCCATCAGGGCGCGGAAGTCCGGCCACTGCTCGGCGAGGACGCCATAACGGGGGAGGATGTGCGCGCCCGCGGTGTAGCGGCGTTCCATGGCTACGCCAGTGTTGAGCAGGCGCACGCTGAGGTCGGACAGGAGCTGGATGTAGTCCTTGTCGCTGGTCATGATGTCGACCGCGCGGCCTTCGGCGCAGGCGCTGGTGGTCAGGGTGGCGATGACGTCGTCCGCCTCGTAGCCGTCCTGCTCGAGCCACCGGACCCCCGTGTGGTCGAGGGCGTTCTTGACCAGGGCGAGTGACTCGATCAGGCCGGGCTCGGGGGCGGGCCGCTGGGCCTTGTAGGTGCTGTCTTGCCCGGCGCGGGACTGGGAGCCGTTCTCAGAGTCGAAGGCTACGAAGATCTCGGCTCTCTCGGCATGCTCGGCCTGGGCTTTGCGCAGGAGCGCGGCGAAGCCGAACACGCCAGTGCGGTCGATGGTGTTGTCGCGGCTGGTGATGCGTGTGGGGAAGCCGTACCAGGCGCGGTGCAGGAGGTAATGGCCGTCGACGAGCAGCAGGGGGGCGGTCATGGCGTGGCCTCCGGAGGGAGAGCGTGCTGGTGGGTGCCTGTGACCGTGGCGTACGGGCGTCCGATACCGGATGACCTTGGAGTGTAGTCACGGTCGTGGTGCGGAGCAGCCAGAGGTTGGCCAGCACCCCCTGACGAGGCGTTTGGCGGCGTTGCGCTCGGCACCGCCCCTTGGCGAGCGGCCGGGCGCGTTCGTCGCTGTTCAGGGCGAGCACCCGATGCGTCTGGACCCTGCCGAGAGTGCCGGGGCGTGGCGGGCGTAGGCACCCAGCGCGCGGGCGAGTACGGGGCGGACACGGGTGGCTCCTTCGGGTGGCGGCGGCTGGATCTGGGAGATCCGGATGGGCCAGCGGTGGCAGACTGCCGGGGAACGCTGACGATGGTGGAAGAAGTTGACGGTGGCCGAGACTCCGGTGGTGTTCCTGCTGGTGGGGCTCACCGGCTCAGGCAAGACGACGTATGCCCAGCGGGTGCTGGAGCCCCGGGGCGCGGTGCGGCTGTCGGTGGACGAGGTTGTCTTCGAACGGCACGGCCGGTACGGCGTCGACTACCGGGAGGACACCTACTTCGAGAAGGAGGCCCCCGTCGTCGCTGAGATGCACCAGCGACTGGCGGAGCTGATCGCAGAGGGCCGGGACGTGGTGTGGGACCACGGGCTGTGGCCACGCAAGGACCGCGAGGCGATGAAGGAGCTGGTGGAGTCGGCCGGCGGGCGGTGGAGGCTGCTGTACTTCCCGGTGGAACGCGAGGAGTTGCTGCGCCGGCTCGAGGAGCGCAACGAGCGTGGGGACGCGAACTCATTGCTGGTCACGCCGAAGGCCCTGGACGACTTCTTCGCCCGGTTTGAGAAGCCCCAGGGCGAGGGCGAGGAGATCGTGGAGCCGGGCTGCCTCTGAGGCGCGGGCGGGCGCCAGGCAGTGGGTGACCGGCTGCTCGGCCGTCGCATAGAGGTCCCGCACCGCGGGCATCTCGGCCGAGAGCTTGTAACACCTCGGCGGAGGGCACCGGCATCACCCGCCGGAGCGTCGGCTGACCGAGGCAGAGCCGTGAGGCCGTGCCTTCCCGCTGCGCTCCCCACCCGAAGCGAGCCGGTGCCCGTGCCTTCGGCCGCGAACGAACGCAACCTGTTCAGCGAAGGGTGCGGGGCCCGTACAAGGCCGTCGGCTGGTTGGTCATCAGGGCCCAGTACCGGTCGCCGTAGCTCCAGTGCCACCACTCCGTGCCGTAGTTGATCAACCCGGCGGTGGACAGGACGTCGGCCAGCAGGGCCCGGTTCGTGCGGGCCTGGGGGCTGATCGAGGCGGCGTCCGTGTAGCAGGCACCGTCGCTCTCTTCGGGGTTCGCGTTCACGCGCGTGCCCATGTCGAGCTCGATGCTATCGGCGTCCACGAGGGTGAGGTCGACGGCGGCGCCGGCGCTGTGCGGGGCGATCTCCGGCGGGGACACATAGCGGCTGGCGGCCTTGAGGACCTGGTCGGCGGGCCAGGCCGGGTTGACCGCGCGGAGCTCGTCCGCGTACTCCTGGAAGTAACGCCGCTGCAGTTCGGGCGGTCGGTAGCCCTCGACGTAGAGCAGACGGAGCCCGTCGGGCAGGAGCGACTGGGCGTGAACGAGCCGGTCGAGGACGCCGCGGCGCAGATGGACGTACGAGCCGGCCGTGTCGGCCCTGCGCTCGTCGACCAGCAGCGTTCCGCGCACGTCGATGAGCGGCTCGCCGCAGTCGGCAACGGGGATGGCCGCCACACGCGGGTCGGACATCAGGACGATCGGCGCCGGAGCGAGGGTGATCTGCATCCAGGGCGCGGCGTTCTCGCGGAAGGAGTGCCCGAGGGGTTCGATGCCGCTCTGGTCGGTGAGGCTGAACCCGGTCACCATGGCCATGCTGGAGCCGTCTGCCACGGACACCAGATGTGTCCCGCAGTCGGGGCAGAAGCCCCGGTGCAGGGTCGCGTAGGTCGAGTACCACTTCGGCTCGCCGCCAGGCCCGGTCCAGATCAGGGAGTCCCGGGGGAAGCCCACCCACAGCACTGCGGGTCCGCCGGAGATCCGCGTCTCGTGCTCGCACGAACACAGGTGCGGATCATCCGGGGTGCCGGTGACCTGGTAGGAGATCCGGCCGCACTGGCAGTGCCCGGTTCGAACCGACGCCGGGGCATCCGATGCGGCTCGTGTGGCCGGCAGGGGCCGAGCGGGCACGGGGGGCGTGCCGAGGGCGGGTGATGTGTCGCTCATGCGAGTCCTCGCTTCGAGATGGGCCGGGGCGGGCTACGAGAGGGTGAGGTCGGTGGCGTCCGGCAGTTCGGTGAGGGGCTGCCGCGCAGCACGGGGGATCCCGAGCCGTGCTCGGGCCTGGTGGACGGCGGCGAGCTGGCCGGCCGCCGGGGGTCCCCAGTCGAAGAGCTCCAGGGCCTGCTCGGGTGTCGCCAGGACCCGGATGTGGGTGCGGCCGGTGGCCGGGTCGACGGGTGGCGGGCCCAAACGGGTGAGGGGCGCGGCGTAGCGGAGGCGGGCGTACGGCTTGTCGGGGTCGGAGAGGTGGCCGAGGAACAGCGGTTCGCCGAACTCGGCCGCGGCTTCCTCGCGCACCTCCCGGCGCAGTGTTACGAGCGGGTTGCCGAGGTCCGGGGGTTCGGGGGTGCCGCCGGGCAGGCAGGCCGCGCCCGTGTCCGGTTCCAGCAGCACCAGGGCTCGGCCGTCGGGTCCCAGCAGCCATCCCCAGACCTGAGCCACCGAGAGCTGCTCCGGGGCGGGGCCGGTGTGGAAGGGGAGGTGGTGCCGGGCGCGGGCGGTGCGAAGGGCGCCGGCCCGGTCCAGGACGGTGGGGGCGATCGGGAGGCCGTTTTCCAGCAGGGCGGGGCCGGCGGAGTTGATGCGGGCGCGCAGGGCGGACAGGGCCCGGCGGGCGTCGCCGGGGGACATCAGGTCCGGGAGTTGGGCGGGTTCGACGAACTCGACGGAGGTGATCTCGCGGTCGGGCAGCTGGATGGCGGCGATCTGCTCGTCGTTCCACGTGCCGCCGTCGTAGACGTGCAGGATCTCGCCGGGGAAGCGCATGGCGGCGGGCGCGTTGAGGCTGTCGGCGCTGACCCAGTCCACGGCGAGCCCGCGGTCGACGGTCCTGGTGACGCCGAGCTCCTCGCACAGTTCCCGCGAGGCTCCCTGGGCCGGGGACTCGTTCGTGTCGACGGCGCCGCCCGGCAGGAGGCAGGTCGTGCGGTAGTCGACGCGCTGGATCAGGACCCGGCCGCGCTCGTCGGTGATCAGTACGGACGTCCCGGCCCACAGGGCGGCCGAGGCGCGTAAGGCCCCGTACTCCGCATCGGTCATCGACGTGCCGGGCGGAGCGTCAGGGGAGGGCGTGGTGGTCATCTCGTCTCCGGTCGTGCGGGCGGGGCCATGCGGACGGTGGGCAGGTCAGGCGACGAGCTGGTGTGGGTCGCCCGGAGCGGGGCCGGGGGAGAGCCGGGTGAACTGCTCGGTGTTGATGATCTCGTTGCGTTCCGGTTCGGGCAGGCGGGCGAGCAGGCCGGGTAGGGGTCGCGGGCGGGCGGCCTCGCTGCGGTGGGCGCAGATCGCCTCCCACTTCACCGCGGCCCAGGGTGAGACGTCGACGGTCGTGGTCACGTAGGCGTCCGGTACCGCGAGGAGCGTTTTGCCCACGCTCTGAAGGAGCGGGCCGAGCCGGCCCATCCCGGATTCCGAGTGCGTGGCCGCGTACAGCGCGGCGGGCTGCCAGGGCTCTCCGGCGTCGGGGTGCAGGTGCGGCAGGGCGGCCGCTTCGACGGCGAGGAGGGTGATCTGGTGGGCGCGCCGGTGGTCCGGGTGGCCCGTGAGTTGGCCCAGGGCGTCGTGGCCGACCACGATGTCGGGTCGGAACTCGCGGATGTGTGCGACCAGGCGGCCGACGGCTTCGTCGAGGGGCGCGTCGACGAGGCGTACGCCGCCGCCGGGTGTGGAGGCGGGGTTGCGGGCGTCGGCGTAGCCGAGTAGCCGCGGTGCCCCGGCCCCAAGAACTGCGAGGGCGTCGGCGAGTTCGGGGGCGCGGTGGCTCGTCGGTGCCCAGGTGGTGGTGACGACGCAGGTGCGGGCGCCGGCGGCGTGGTGCTGCGCGAGCACACCGCCGGCCAGCAGACTCTCGTCGTCGGGATGGGCGAACGCCCCCATCAGTGAGGGCACAGACGGCTGGTTCATGGCGAAGAGGACTCCTTGACGTGGCGGACGGGGCGAAGGGGTCAGATGATCGGCGGCCGCCCGGCGGCGGTGAGCCGGTGGACGGTGCGCCAGCTCATCGGACGCCGCCGCTGGGTACGCCGGGACGTCCACCCTTCCCGCATGCCGCGCAGTGTCTGGCCGAGTCCGCCACCGTGCACGGCCCGGGCCAGGGTGATCGTGGTCCACACGCTCAGGTAGACGGGGATGAGGGGGGCGGGGAGGTTGCGGTAGGCGATCCAGATCCTGTTGCGGGCGGCGAGCCGGTGGTACAGCGCGTGGCGGGCGGGTTCGGTGAGTGGGTGGTGCATGCGGATCGAGGCCGCGTACCAGCCGCTCCAGCCCGCCTCGTACAGCCGCCAGGCCAGGTCGAACCCTTCGTGATATAGAAAGAGTTGATCTTCCCAGCCGCCCACTGCGTCGAAGGCGTCGCGCCGGATCAGGACGACGCCTTCGGTCATCGAGGCGACCTTCCCCGGCCGCTCCGGGTTGGAGGCGCGCAGCCGGGGGACCCAGCGGCGTGGCGTGGTCGCATCGTCCGGGCCGGTCAGCCGGGGCTGTACCCAGGCGGCTTGTGGGTGCTGCTCGGCTTCGGCGACGAGTCGGGCCAGGACCTCGGGGCGGGGGAAGCTGGCGTCGTTGTCGAGGAAGTAGAGCCAGTCGGCCAGATCGCCCGCGTCGCGCAGCGCGGCGGCGCCGGCGTTGCGCCCGCCGGGGATTCCGATGTTCTCGGGCAGGGACACGGTGAGCGCACCGGGTGGCACGACCTCGGGCTTGCAGCCGTTTCCGACCACCACCACCCGCACGTCGACGCCGTTCTGGGCAAGAAGCGTCGCCTGCGCGGCTGCTTCCTCGGCAGGGCGGTCGTTCATGGTCAGCACGACGACGTCGACGCGTGGGCGGGGCATGGGTTCCTCCAGGCCGTCGGGGCCGGGCAGTGGTCAGGGCGTGGGGACGGGCATGCCGGTGAGGTGCTCGGCCTGGCGGGCGATGAGCGGGGCGAGGTGAGGGTGGACGCCCCGGGAGCACGCTTGGAGGAGTTGCCCGAGGGCGATGAGCTCCCCGGTCCGGCCGGCGTCCGTGTCGAGGACGTCGGCGAACTCGTGCCGGAGCCGGGCGGCGGTCGCCGGTGCGGCCAGCGAGTACGCGTGGAGCAGACCCAGGTCGTAGCCGACGGGCAGGCGGCCCCAGTTCTCCCAGTCGAGCAGGACCAGGGGCGCGCGGGTGAGGTTCGCCCAGTGCAGATCGGCGTGCCCGGTCGTCGTCTCGCGGATACGGACGGGGTCGATGCCGAGGAAGCGGCGGAGGTTCCGGTCGACCCAGTTCTGTCGTACCGACTCCCGGCAGGTGGGCACCGTCGCGAGCGCGCCGAGCGCGGACTTCAGCTCCGCCCACCACGAGTCGGGCAGAGCGATGTCCTGGTCGAGGGCGGGAGTGCCGCTGGTGACCGGCGGGACGGACACGTACTCGGTGAGCTCCGCCCGGAACGCGGCGTCCCGGAAGGTCCAGTCGAGGACGCCGCGAAGCCGCGGCCGCGGTACCGACCGGGGCACGTGCGTGTCCGCGGTCGCCGTCCCCTCCCACAGCCGTCCGCCCGCTTTGTCCACCTCGGCGGAGACGATGCGCAGCCAGCAGTCCCCGGCCCGGCGCCCCAGGGTGCGGCCCTGCCACCCCCACACCTCCGGCCCCGACGCGGACACCTGGAGCTGCTGCGCGGCGGCCGCGTGCGCGCGCCGCATGCGCTCCCGCTCGTCTCGCTCCGCCGGAGCGACGAACATCGCCTCCTGCACGGCCCGTTCCACCGTCACACCCCCTCCGCCACGACCGCGGCCTCAGGCCGCTCAACGGGCCCGGGCAGCACCACGTCACGCCCCGGCCACCGGAAGACCAGACGGCAGTGCTCCTTGTCCAGGACGTCGCCGGCGGGCAGCGCATCGTCGGGCGTGCCGGCCGGGTGGACCATCAGAACGGGATCGGCGTGCTGGTCGTTGTCGTCGGCGCGGATGTGTCGGTCCCAGGCCCGGACCGTGGCCGCCAGCCGCTCGGCGAGCTCGGGGCCCTGCGCGCCGAAGGCGTGGACGACCCATTCCCACGCCTTGCCCTGCGGGCTGTCGCCGTCCGTGGTCTGGACGTGGACCAGGTAGGCGAGCGAGGCGTCGCCGACGATCGCGGGGGCGTCGCGGTCCTTCGCGATGCCGGTCACGCCCTCCTCGGGTTCCTGGTGGGAGGCCAGGCGGCAGAAGCCCGGCAGGGTGGTGGCCGCGTACAGCTGAAGGGAACCGAAGTAGGAGTTCGTCGCCCCCATCGTGATGCCGGTGGCGACCTCGTGCCGCGGCCCGCGCAGCGCCTCCTCCAGGCCCGTCGTCTCGGCCGCCGTGCCGTGCTCGAAGCGCAGAGTCAGGCCCCCGTCGAGGAGGGGGACGACCGGAATGCTGCGGGCCTGTTGTCCTTGGTCGCGGACGAAACCGCAGTAGGTGAAGTGACGGGCGTGCAGTACCTGGCCGCGCCGTTCGAAGGTGACCGCCCGGGTGTAGCCGCCCATCTCCAGCGGCAGGACCAGGCAGCCGCCCTCGGCCAGCTGCTCCCGCCAGGCCGGGGCGATGTCCCAGCAGTTGTAGGTGATCATGCTGGCGTCGAAGCCACCGCGCGGCACGAGGTGCCCGGGCGCGCCGAGAGCGGCGTCGGCTTCGACGGAGGTGACGCGTCCGCTGCCGGCCTCCGTGAGGAACCGGCGGGTGCGGCGCACGACCCACGGGTCGATGTCGACGGTGACCACGCGCCCGTCGGGTCCGGTGACGTGGGCGATCAGCTCGGCGTTGTAGCCGCCGGATCCTGCCTCGAACACGACCGCGCCCGGCTCCAGGCCCAGGTGCTCGATCATGTCGGCCTGGAGCCAGGCCGCGGACACCGAGCTGATCGCCCTTCCGGTCTCGTCGTAGCGGGTGATGACGGCCCGGTCGCCGCCGTCGTACGCGGCCGCGAGGTTCACCTCGGGGGCGAAGCGGTGCCGGGGCACGGCCCGCAGTGCGTCCCGGACGCGCTCCGAGGGTGCCCAGCCGCCGTCGATGACCATCTGGGTCATCGACGCGCGCAGCCTGGCGGCCTCCGCCGGTTCCCCTGCCACGGGCGGCTGGTCGGCGGCGATGAGGTAGGAGGTCGCCGGCGGCAGGCTGGGAAGGATGCCGGGCCACACGGCGTCGAGCGCGAGAGCGGCTGGGGCGAACACGTCCCCGACGCAGGCGAGGGCGTGGAGGTCGTAGAACTCCCACCGGTCGAACAGCTTCGGTTCCGGGTTGGCCAGAGTGCCCGTCCAGGTGGTGATGCGGACGACGGCCGTGAGCCGCGGGACGCCGTGGCTGTCGTCGGCCAGCATCGTCACCACGTGCGCGTCGGCCGGCTCGGCGACCAGGCCGGTTTCCTCCGCGAGTTCGCGCACCGCTGCCGTGGCGAAGTCCTCCGGGCCGGTGGTCTTGCCGCCGGGCAGCTCGAGCATGCCGCGCCGGGAGCGGCCCAGCAGGACCCGGCCGGCGTCGTCGGTGACGACGGCGAGGGCGCCGGTCAGGGCGTGGCCGGTGGTCGGCCGCTTCTCCACGGCCCGGGTGTCGAGGTGGCACGGCCCGCGCAGGACCAGGAAGGCCAGGCCGTCCGCGTCCGCACGCTCCACCGTCTTCCAGCCGGCACCGAGCAGCGTGATCTCGTCCTCGTCCAGGGCGATCCCACGCCGCTCAGCAGGGGTGTTCTCGACGGTCGGGGTGATGACGACGAGTGCGCCGCCGTCGCGCAGCCGCTCGCCCAGCCCGTGAACGACCCGGCCGCGATCCCCCACGAACGGGTACACCAGCCGCATCGTGATCAGGTCGTACCCCTCCTCGTGCAGTGGGGCCGGGTCGTCGCGCTCGATGTCCAGCTGCAGCCAGCGCACGCCGTCGACGTCGGCGTGCTCGTCGTGGGCTCGGGCGATCGCGCTGTCCGTGAGGTCGACAGCGTCCACGGTGTAGCCGGCGCCGGCCAGGTGGGCGGCCAGCTCCCCGGTCCCGCAGCCCACATCCAGGGCCCGGCCCCCGCCCTCGGGGACCGGGGCGTGCACGGCAAGGAGCTGCTGTTCGCGCTCACCGAGCAGACGCCACCCCTTCCCCTCTCCGTAGTGCTGCTCCCACTCCTCGCGGGCTGTGTACATCAACGTGCTGCTCCTCGTGGTCGTGGTCGGTGGGGTGGGGATCAGGGGTGCTGTTCGGTGCGCAGCCGGGCCAGGGTGCGCAGGCCGCGCTCGACCAGCTCGGGATCGCCGTAGGCGGTGCCGTAGGAGATGCCGGAGACGGCGTCGAGGACGGACAGGACCGTGAGCTGGGCCTCTTCTTCCGGGGTGAAGGTGCGGCCGTAACCGTCCATCACGGCCTGGAGGAGGTCGGGCCGGCCGTGCCAGGCGTCGGAGAGCCGTACGAAGTCCCTCACGGCCGGGCCAGGTTCCGACCGTTCGAAGTCGATGACGTAGAGGGTGTCGGCACTCTCGTCCCAGCGCAGGTTGCGGAGCTGGAAGTCACCGTGTGTGGGCACCTTCTGCAAGGGGGCCAGGGCGGTGGCCTGCTCGGCGGTGGCGCGGATGAACTTCTCGTCGCCGGGCGCGAGGTGGGGCAGGGCGCCGGCCAGGTGCCGCTCCAGCTTCCCCAGCGCCAGGACGTCCGCGGCGGGCTGGGGTGGGGCGCTGTGATGGATGGCCGCCGCGAGCTGCCCGATGCGGTGGAAGACGCGGCGCTGCTGCTCGGGCGGGTGGACGGCGCCGTGCAGGGTTCGGCCGCCTACCGCGGTGAGCACGACGGCCCGCAGCGTGGGGTCGGCGGCCACCAGCCGGGGTGCGGCCGCTCCGAGGCCGGGGACCCAGCTGCGGAGGGCGTCCACTTCACGATGGTGGAAGTTGTCGTTCTGGTGGATCTTGACGTACCACTCGCCGCCCTCGGCGCCGACCGCCCGCCAGACACGGCTCTGCTCCCTCGCCCAGGACACGTCCGTCCACGCGGTGATCCGCCCGACCGCCTGCTCGGCGAACGTGCGCACCGCCTGCTCCGGGACCGCGCTGCGCGCGGCAGGTTCGGGGACCAGGACCAGCCGGTCGACGGACCGGTCGTAGGCGATCGGGTCGCCGGGCTCCTGGAAGTGCACGGCCATCCGCGCGCCGGCCCGGTAGGCATCCAACCCGGCCCGGCAGTACGCCACCATCGGCTCCGGCAGGGCGTCGAAGGAGAACCACCCCATGGCGTCGCACACATGGTGCTCCATGACCTCGGGGGTGCCCTCCCACCGCTTCACCTCGAAGAACACCCCGAGCCGGGCGCCGCCGGCGGGGGCGCGGTGGTGCACGGTGACGGCCGCCCTGACATCGGCCGGGTCGATGACGACGCCGGACTCCTCCCGGGCCTCGCGCACCAGGGCGGTGACCATGTCCTCCCACGGGCCATCCAAGTGCCCGGACACGAGATGCCAGCAGCCCGGCGCGTACACGTTCCCGGCCCGCCGGGATAGCAGCACCTCGGGTCCCGCCGCGCCGTCGCGTACGGCGAGCAGGTGGACGTCGAGCGGCTCGGTGTGCCGCTGGGTGCCGCTCACGCGTCACCGCCGGGGCGGCGCGCGAGCAGCACGGTGAACACCGCGTCCTCGACAAGGCCGCCGGGCTCGCTGTGCCGCTCCAGCAGCTCCAGGGCTTCGGCTTCGAAACGGCCGTGGCGGTCGCCGAAGAGGTCCGGGCGGGCGAAACTCGTGCTGCGCAGGTAGCCGAGGACCTGAGCCGGCCTCCAAACACGGCGGACAGGGAATCGGCGCTCGGTGACCTGGCTGAACGGCGATGCGGTGAGGTCGTCCTCGTACCGCTGGCCCGGTCCGGCATACACGCCGCCCGTGCCCGCGCGGCGCTCCTCGCCCAGGTAGGACTGGATCAGGAGCTTGAGTGCGGCCGTCCAGTCCGCCCGGTAGGTCCACAGGCTGCCGTCCCCCATGATCGCCACCGTGGCCTCGGGAGCGGTGGCACGGTCGGCCATCTTCAGGACGGCGGACCGGTCCATCCAGTGGAAGGACCGCGCGCAGGTGATCAGGTCCGCCCGGTAGCCGTCGAACGGGGGCGTGAAGTCCTCGGCCGCCACCAGGTGGAAGCCGGCCGGACGGCCGCCCAGAAGGGGTTCGAGAGTGGCGGTGGCCTGGCGGAGCATGTCCTGGTCCGAGTCGACCAGGTCCACGCGGTCGATCCGGGGAACGGCAGGGAGCAGAGCGGCAGGCACCTGGCCCGTGCCGGAGCCGAGGTCCAGGAGGGCCGGGCGGTCGGCTCTCCGCATCGTGTCGGCGAGGAGCGAGACGGCCTCCGGCGGGATGCCGGGCCGGTGGCGGGCGTAGTCCGCCGCCGTCGACGTGAACAGTTCCTTGGGCTCGTTGTGCGGTGGGGTGGTCATGCGTCCTCCAGCAGTTTCCGCAGCGCATCGGCGTCGGCCTGTAGCTGTGCCTCGATCTGGCGCCCGCTGTCGAGGACGTCCCAGGGCAGTGGCCCGCCCGGCGCCGGGTCGGTGTCACCGGCGTACCGGGGGCAGATGTGGCTGTGCAGATGGGGTACGACGTTGCCGAGCGTGGAGAAGTTCAGCTTGATCGGTTCGTAGAAGGCCGTCAGGGCTCTGCCGAGCGCGAGGGTGTCGCGCCAGTAGGCAGCGGCGTCGGCTTCGGACAGATCGGTGGGCTCGGCCGCGTGCGGGGCACCCCGGTGGATGAGGACGCAGTAGCCGCGCAGGCGTCCGCTTCGCCACAGGTAGGCGTTGGCCACTTCACCGCGGCGGAGCAGGAGGCCCCAGCCGATGTCGTCCGCGGAGTAGTCGTTCGCGCACATGGGGCATCCGTCGCCGGCGCGATGGCGGAGGAAGGTCTCGGGCCAGCCGGACGGCGCGGCGGGGCTGACCGCTTGGGGGTCAAGAGGGCTTGGTGGCTGGGGCACCCGTAACTCCTTGTTGTTGTGCGGCTGGTGGGGCGGTGGGGGCGGGGCCTGTCAGAGGTAGCCGTGCTGGTAGGCGAAGGCGACCAGATGCGCCCGGTTCTTCAGCTGCAGCCGGGTCTGCAGGCCGTGGATGACGTGTTTGACGGTGCGTTCGGCGTAGCCGACCTTCTGGGCGGTCTCCGCTGTGTCGAGGCCGTCGGCCAGGCACCGCAGGATGTCGACCTCGCGGTCACTCAGCTCGGTCAGCCGCTGCTCGACGGGGCCGGGCAGGCGCGCCCGCAGGCGGCTGAACGCCTCCAGCACGCCGTTGACGAGGTCGTCCGGCAGATATCCGTCACCGCGAGCGGCCGTCGTGATGGCCTGGACGAGTCGGTCCGGCGTCGCCTCGGCGCGACGCAGGAGACCGGCGAGGCCGCACTCGGCCGCGTCGATCAGCTTCGTCTCGTCGATGTCCGCCACGACGAGCACGGACCGTGCCGTGCTCGTGTGCTTGATCTCCCGCAGCAGACGCAGCGTCGCCTCCTCGACGGCGTCGGTGACGATCAGCGCGACCTGGGTGTCCACGGCAGGTCCGGCGGCGTCGACGAGGGTGATCTCGGGGCGGGGCCTGAGCAGGCTGACCACCCCCGCCCGGCAGATGGGGTCCGGGGCGTGCAGCATGACGGCGATCCGAGAAGGCGCGGTCACGGCGCCCGCCGGGGCACGGCTGCGAGCGGAGGAAGCGTCCATGCCAGGGCCTTCGGGCCCGCGCCGGCGGTGACGTACTGGACCCCGGAGCTGTCGCGGAGGTCGACCCGGTACCACTCGGGCCGTCCGGCCTGCTCCCAGCGAGCGTGGAGATCCTCAAGTTCGGCCCACACATCACGCGGCCCATGGACTCGGACGGTGCCGTCGCCCGGGCCGGCCACGGCCCAGGAGTCGTCCTCGGGCGCGACGATCGTCATCGTCTCGGCCTGGAAGTCCCGGACCAGACCGGGGGCGAGGTAGGCGGCGGCGAGCCAGAAGCCGAAAGCGTCGTCCGGCGGCGGCGCGAGCCGCGTGGACCGTTCCGTGCCGGGGTCGTCCTTGATGCGGGCGCGGTGGTCCAGGGCGTTGAGCCACCGGTAGCCGAGCAGGGGCCGGTACCCGCGCGGCCGGCCCCGCAGGACCGCCTCGACCGTGCCGGCCGCGGTGCGGGTGACGAGGAGTTGTCCGGGCCAGCTCGGCGTACGGGTCGCGAGCGTGGTGAGCAGCCGGCCGCCCGGTGCGAGTTGTTCCACCCACGGCTCCGGAACGCAGGGGACGCCGATGCCGGAGTGGATCCGGTCGTAGGGCGCCCTCGCCTCGTGCCCTTCGAGCGCGTCACCCTCGATCACCACCGCACCGACGCCAAGGTGGTCCAGGTTCCGCTGGGCGAAGGCCGCCATGGGTCCGTCCCGCTCCACGCCGGTGGCGAGTCCGGGGCCGGTGATGGCGGCGGCGAGTGCGAGGGAAACGCCGGGGCCCGGCCCGAGCTCCAGATACCGCTGCCCGGAATCGAGTTCCATGGCTTGAAGGGCTTCGACCGTGGCGGGGGTGTAGGTGGACATGGACGTCATGTGTCCGCCGGTGATCGGCCCGCGGGGGAGAGCGTCGAGGGGTTCGCCGTCGCGCTGGAGCAGGATCGACTCGTTGCTGTGGATCAGCTCGAGCCACTCCTGACGGTCGTCGGGGTGGGAGCCGTCGAGGAGGCGCCAGTCGATCGGGTCCGCGCCAGGGCCGCTGACCCGGACGTACGCGTGCGGGAGCAGGATCTCGCGTGGCAGTGCGAGCAGAGCCTCTCGCACGGGACCGCGGCCGAGCTCTCCGCTCTCCTCGAGCCGGGCGACCATCGCCGCCCGGGCCGCCGCAGTCTCGGAGGTGTCGGCGGCGGACTGCGGCGGAAGGAGGGGCGCGGCGGGCACGGTGTTATCGGTCAGCACGGGTTTCTCCAGGGGATCGGGTGGTGCGGCAGCTGGAGTCGCCATCGAGTTCGGCACCTGGTTCACGAGGCATCGCCTCCCAGTGAGCGGTCGTGCGGTGCGTCGTCCGTGCACGCTGCAGTGGGCACGGTGGGAGGGGCGGTCCGGGCTGCGGGAGGCGATGGCAGGGTGGTGGCGGGCGGGTCCGGCATCTGCCGTAGGGCGCGGATCGGGGAGCGGGCGAGGACGACGAGCGGGACGAGCAGCAGGAGGGTTCCGGCGGTCAGGGCAGGCCGGACACCGAGCCATGTGCCCAGTGCGCCGGCGAGGAGCGCGGCCACGGGCCGGGCGCCGGACGTCAGCCAGGTGCTCACTGCCTGCATCCGCGCCTGCATCCCGGCCGTGGTGACGATCTGGCGGATGGATCGCTGGGTGGTGCCCGCGGCACCGGCGCAGGCGAGCTGCAGGAACAGTGCCGCCCCGATCGTGATCTGCCAGGCACGGCCGGGGGAGGCGAGCAGCAGCGGGAGCTGGGTCAGCGGGGTGATCGCGAGCGCGGCCAGCATCATCGGCCCCGGCCCGTACCGGCGGGCCAACGCCGGGGCGGTGAGCGCTCCGGCGGCCGCGCCCAGCGCGCCGAGGCCCAGCACCACACCGAACGCGGTCGCGCTCATCGTCAGGGACCGCAGTAGGTACAGGGCCCACAGGGTGTTGAGCAGCCCGAGTGCGAACGACGTCGTGGCGTTGACCAGGGTCAGGGTCCACAGCCGGTCATCGCCGCGCACATACCGCAGACCTTCGCCGATCTCACTGCGCAGCCGGCGGGACTTCGTGCGGGCGCCGGTGGGTTCGGCGGTCTGGATTCTGGCGGTGCACACGGCGCTGATCAGGTAGGAGCCGACGTCGCCGAGCAGGGCCCGGGCGGGGCCGAGCAGCGCGGTCAGCGCGGCGCCGAGGTGGCTTCCGGCGGTCGCGGCGACCGCGAACAGGGCGCCGACGCGGCTGTTGCTCCGCTGGATCAAGGACGGGTCGACGAGGCTGGGCAGCAGGCTGATGGCCGCCGCGTCGTGGAGGACGCTCGCCGCCCCTTGCACCACGGCGACGATCATGAGCTGCGTCAGGGTCAGGGTGCCCAGCGCGGCGGCCACCGGCACGGTGGCGAGTACCGCGGCGCTGACCAGGTCGCCGGTGATCATCTGCCGGCGTTTGGAGTGCCGGTCGGCGAGCGCGCCGGCGTGCAGGGCGAGCAGGGCGGGAGGGAGTTGTCCGAGGAACGCCAGCCAGGCGACCTGGGCGGTGGTCGCGTCCAGGTGGAGCACGGCCAGCACCGGTAGCGCCATCTGCGTGATCGAGCTGCCGGCCACGCTCGCGGCCTGGCCGGTCAGGTACCGGCGGAAGTCCCGGTGCCGCCACAGCGAAGTGCCGGTGGCGGAGGGGGGCTCAGTGGAGGGCGGCACGCAGTACCTCCTTCGGCTCCGCCAGGCGCTCCCGCTTGAGGTGCGAGGGCTCGGTCTGGGCCCGTCGGCTGGGTGCGCTACCGGCGGGTGTGCTCACCCTGCTCACCAGCCCAGCTGGGAATAGAGGTGGCCTTCGGAGATCGCGGTGATGGCCGTGCGGGTGTAGGAGACGATCGGGTCCGGCAGCTCGTCACGCGGCCACCACCGCCAGGTCAGGCACTTGTCGGACTCGCGTACCTCGGGGGTGCCCTCCCACCGGCGAGCCCGGAAGATGAGCTGCATCAGGGGCAGGCTGCCCGGGGTGTCGACGACGTGGACGACGTGCGCGAGCTCCACGTCCGCGGGGTCGATGACCAGCCCTGCTTCCTCCCACGCCTCGCGGACCAGGCAGGAGAGCGCGGACTCCTGCTCGCACCGCCCGGCGAGGTAGTGCCAGGTGTCGCCCGCGTACTTCGACTCGGGGTGCCGCAGGCCGAGAAGCACCCGGCCTTCGGCGTCTTCGAGGTGGAGGTGGACTCCGACACCGTTCAGCACCACCCGGCTGCCGCCGTCCCACACGGGGGGCGCCACGGCCGGCTCGCTGCCCGGGGGATTCTCGGCCGCGTGCCGACGGATCAGGTCCCGGGTGGCCGGGCTCAGGCGCAGCCGGTCCAGTTCGTCGACCGCGAACCAGCGCAGAAGCACACCTTCGTGCAGTCGGATACGGTCGGGGTTGCCGCGCCACCGGCCGGTGAAGACCCGGACCGGGACGCTGAGGCCGTCGACGCTGGTGGCAGCCTCCACGGCGTAGGGCTTCACGTCCTCGAGGCGGAGGTCGGGCACCTCCTCGGACAGCTCCCGCAGCAGCGTGCCCTCAAGGCTCTGGTCGTCGTGGGTACGGCCGCCGCCGAGGAGGGCGAACGCCCCCGACTGCCAGATGATGCCGGGCTTGTGGTCACGCAGATGGAGCAGGTACCGGCCGGCCCCGTCGTGGATCAGAGCGGACGCGTTCACCGGCTCCGGCCTGCCGTCCAGGTTCGCGGCGAGGAGTTTCGCACGCAGCGTGGGCGAGGTGACCTCCGGCTGCGGGATCCACTGGGCGCCGGACACCTCCTCGTCCTGCAACACGATCGCGGGCGGTTCCTCGCCGGCGAGGTAGAAGACGTAGCGGAAGTCGTAGTGGCGGTGGGCCGGTTCGCCCTTGGAGGGGCTGGCGTCGATGTCGTGGAAGTCGATGTCGATCGGAGAGCCGAGCATCTGCCGGGTCAGGCACAGGGCGCCCGGCGCGATCCCGGTCTCCTCCGCCGCCTCGCGCAGCGCCGAGGTGAGCAGGGTCCGGTCCTCGGGCTCGGTGTGGCCTCCTGGGGTGAGCATGAGACCGCCGGTGGCCCGGTGCCGGATGTGCAGGACCCGGCCCTGCCGGTCGATGATGACGGCGCTGCACGTGACGTGCCCGGGCAGCGTCGTCCGGGCGGTCGCGTCGACGGGCCGGTCCAGCAAGGCGAGGAGCCCGGCCAGGGCGTCACGCTCGCCGGGGTGCCGGCCGAGGTACGCCTCGACGGTCCTGCGGATCGCGGTGGAGCTGGGGGACATGGGCGTCGTCTCGCCTTCGAAGTCGTGGGGGCTGGGTCGCGGGCAGGCTGGGGGGTGGAGCTCGGGTGGATCAGGGCGCCGTCTCGTGGCCGGACGGCTGGGCGCTGCGGGGGCCGGGAACGCCGTCGGATGCGGTCGCGATCCCGTACTGGGCGGCCTGGGCGGTGAACATCCCCTGGTACAAGCCGCCCGTGCGGGACATCAGGACCTCGTGGGTGCCGTCCTCGACGACGCTGCCCTGATCGAGGACGTAGATGTGGTCGGCGTGCATGGTCGCGGCGAGCCGGTGGGTGACGAGCACGACCGCGTACCCCTCCTCGGCCAGGGACCACAGCCCCTCGAACGCGGCGATCTCCGCATGGGGATCGAGGGCGCTGGTCGGCTCGTCGACCAGCAGGAACGGCGCCTGCCGGTACCTTGTTCGAGCGGACCCCAGCTTCTGCCACTGCCCGCCAGAGAGCTGGACACCGCGCTCGTACCCCTTGAACACGATCGAGTCCCAGCCGTGCGGCAAGCCCTCGACCAGCTCCAGCACGCCCGCCTCGCCGGCTGCCAGGCGGACGCGGTCCATGTCGCGGGGACGGTCGCCGGCACCGATGGCCACGTTGGCGGCCGCCGTCATCTCCCAGCGCGGGAAGTCCTGTGCCAGCAGACCGACTTCGGCGAAGATCTGGGTGCGGTCGGCCTCACGCAGCTCGACCCGCTCGCCCGACTCGCCCACCCACCACACGTCCCCCTCGGCAGGGAGCAGCAGTCCGGCCAGCACCTTCGTGAGGGTGGTCTTCCCCGAGCCGTTCGCACCCACCAGGGCCGTCACCTTCCCCCGCGGCACGCGCACGCTCACGCCCTTCAGGGAGGGGCCGTCGGCGCCCGGATAGGTGAAGGAGACCGCCTCCGTCCTCACCTCCCGCACGGGTGCGGGCAGCGGCGTACCGGTGAGCGGGATCGCGTTCTCGCCTGCCACCTTGATGGCGTCCTCGGTGTCGGTGAGGAACAGCAGTTCCTCGTACAGCCGGTTGACCTGCTGAACCAGCGACGTGAGCCGCGCCGTCGACGTACGGATGGCGATCACCGCCGTCCCGCCGACGGCGAGCGGCAGACCACCGGTCGACAGCAGCCACCACAGCACCCCGTAGCAGGCCAGCGACGCCACACCGGCGAACCCGCCCGCGACCAGGTCCGTCGACGCCTGCGCCCGGGCCAGGCGCCGCTGCTCCGCCTCCGTCTGCCGCGACATCTCCTCGTAGCTGGACAGCAGCTTCGTGCCGGCGGCGTGCACCCGCAGCTCCCCGGCGGCGTGCGGGCGGGTCAGGTAGGCCAGCAGGGACGCGATCGCCCGGCGGTGGTCGACCCAGTTCATCCGGGAGAGGTAGTCCCGGCGCGCGGAACGGACCGCGCCCCACCCCTTGGGCAGGGCGATCGCCAGCAGCATCGGCAACAGCGTCCAGTGCAGCGCCGCGAGCACGACCGCGGCCGCCGCCATGCCGATCACCACGTTGCCGACGCCGACCGACAGCCTCAGCATGCTGCGGGCCGAGTCCGTGCCGAACTTCCCCGCCTCCAGGACCCGCTGGACCTCCGGCCGCTCGGTCGCCTCCACCTCCACACCGGTGACGGCCCTGTAGTAGCGGGCGGAGACCGCCCGCTCCACCTGCGGCTCCAGCCGCCCCGACATCGCCGTCGACCACGCCGACAGCACGGCGCCGGCCACCGCCGCGACCGCGAGTACGACTAGGGAAGGCAGAGCGTCGCGGAGCTTGTCCACGGTCGGACCGTCGGCGAATAGCTGCGCGAGGACGCCGTTGACCGCCACCAGGCCCCACGCGGCCGTCACGCCCTGCCCGAGCTCGGCCGCTACCACGCCCATCAGCGCGCGCCGGTCCGCCTTCCAGCCGGTGCGCAGCACCATGCCCACCATGTGCGGGAGCGCGGCCGCCATGTGCCCGAACTTCAGTCGCGTCAGCGGGCCTTCGTGCCGGACGTAGGACTGGTCGTAGCGCAGCCGGCCCCCGTACAGCTCCCGCTCGGCGTCCGAGATGTTGTCCGTGGCTTCGGCCTTCGGGCCGCTCGCGCTCTTGTCGCTGTCTGGTTCGACTGGCGTCAATGTGTTCCCCCCTCGTGGACGTGGCGGTGGCGTCGCCGTGTTCAACGACGCCGCAGGATTTCGAGCACCTGTTCCTTTCGGACGCGTTGTGCGCCCTGTGATTCAGCGGTTTTCCGAGGATGCGCAGTGCACCGACCCTTGCCGCGCAAGGGCCCGCGGCTCGGGGGTGATTGGCCGAAACGCCGACGTTCGGTCGCTGCGGCGGTCGGCTGTCAGCCGGCGCCCGTCGCTGGTGCTTCGCCGTGTTCGCCCGGCGTGTACGGCAGGCCCAGGCGCAGCGTCATGACCGCGTGGTCGGTCAGCCCCGCTTCGCGGGCTTCCTGGTGGTAGTCGCAGGCCAGGACGCGGTCGGCGTGGGGCGCCGAGACGAAGAGGTGGTCGAAGCGGAAGCCGTTACCAGTGAGCCCGAACCAGGAGTGGGTGACCTCGTCGGGGTGGAGACGGCGGAAGGCGTCGGTGAGGCCAGAGGCCTGGAACGAGTCATAGAAGGCGTACTCCCACTCGCCGAACACCTTGTGCGGGGGCTGGTGCCCGCGCTCGATGACGTTGAGGTCCCCGGCCACGATGACGGGCATGTCCGGGAAGGCGGCGAGCAGTCGCGGCAGGCTCTCGGTGACCGCCTCCTGGAAGGCACGCTTGGCAACGTTGCGCTGTGCCTTCGGGCCGCGGGAGGGCACATACAGGCCCAGCACTCCGATGTCGTGGCCGCCGACGGTGACGCGGGCCGCCGGGGCGCGATGGGGTGTGACGGTGACCGGGCTGGGGACCGGCCGGACGCCGCCGGTACGGCAGGCGATGACCGTGCGGTAGTCGGGGGTGGACGGCTGGGGAGCGATCACGGTGGCGTACCCGCGCTCGGTGAGCGCGGTGACGAGGGCGTCGCCGCCCTGAGTGGAGGACACCTCGGTGAGGACGGCGATGTCGGCGTCCTCCTGGCCGGCGATCCATTCGGCCTGGCGGCGCGAGCGCTCCGGAGAGGCGTGCTGGGCGTTGAACAGCAGCAGCCGCACGGCGTCGGTGGCCGGCTGGTGGGCGCTTTCGTCGGTGGCGAGCAGGGACAGCTGCTCCGCGGCGGGGGTCATCGGCCGGCTTCCTTCTCGTCGAGGAAGACCTCGCTGTGCGCGTCCAGGGTCTTCTGGAGGCGGCCGAGGGTGTCGAGGGCGAAGGCGAGCTCGTCGCTGGTCAGCGGCGTGCCGACGGCCGTCAGGTTCTCGGTGACCTGCTCGGGGCGGGTGAAGCCGACGAGGACCGCGGCGTTCTCGGCCCGCTGCAGGCACGCCTGGAGCGCGACACGCGTCAGGGCGGCCGGGCTGTCACCGAAGCGCTCCCGGAGCGGGCCGAGACCGTCCTGGATGATCTGCAGAGCCTGCGGGGTGAACCATGCCTTGCGCAGCCGGTGGTCGCCGGGTGTGAAGAGGGGCGGGTGCTCGGGGTCGTACTTGCCGGTGAGCAGGCCCTGGGCCAGCGGCTTGTTGATCAGCACGCTCGCGCCGAGTGAGGCGGCGAGGGCGAAGATGTCGGGTCGGCCGTCGGCGGGCGGCGGGGTCAGGGCGTTGTACCGGGCCGCGAGGTAGTCGGGGCGGATCTTCTCGGCGAGGTAGGCGAACCGGGCGTACTTGTCCTCGCGCTTCTCCTTGGCGACGGTGACCCGCTCGGTGGCGTGGCGGTGCGGGCCGCGCATCCCGACCGCGGTGACCAGGCCCTGGCGCTGGAAGTCGCGCATCTGGGCGACGGCCTCCTCCAGGTAGCGGTCGTCGTCGCCGAAGTCGGCGTTGTGGAAGAAGTAGACGTCCAGCCGGTCGGTGCGCAGGTTCTCCAGGCTCGTCTCGAGCTGGCGCCGCATGGCCGAGGGGAGGTAGGCGTGCCGGGCAGTGCCCCGGTGGTAGCCGACCTTGGAGGACAGCACCACGGTGTCGCGGGGGACGGTGGCGACGAGATCACCGATGATCCGCTCGGAGTGCCCGTGCCCGTACACGTCGGCGGTGTCGATGAGGTTGGCGCCGAGCTCGTAGGCCCGCTCCAGGCCGCGGCGCGAGGCGGTGTCGTCGGCCGTGGACCAGCCCATGGGCAGCCCGAGGTTGTCGTCGGAGCCGCCCACGGCCCAGGCACCGATCCCGATCGGATGAACGGACAAGCCGCGGGCGAGCGTGCGGCGCGCGATGGAGGAGGGAGCACTCACAGGAAGTACCTCTTAACTCTCAATTAGTAGCAAACACTGATGAATCGCTTCGGGGAGTGAGTATGGTGCCTCGCGTGACGACACAACCCCCCTTCACCGAACTTGACTTGAACGCGATCACCGAGCGGCGCTGGGTCGACCGAGGCGACTTCACCGACGCCGAGTTCGACCGCGCCCGCGCCTTCTACGGGCAGATGCGCGTCCACGACGACCGCCTGGAGCAGGTGCGCGCCGAGGCGGCCGCCATGATCAGCGAGTGGACCGGGCACAAGCCGCGCGACGTCGGCAGCTTCGGCACCCGCCTGAACCTGGAGACCTCGGACCTGGACCTGGGCATCGGCTACCCGGTCGAAGACCGCGACCGCCTGCGGGCGGTTCTCGCGCCGCACACCGCGTTCCTGGGCGAGCGCAAGACCCGCTACTCCACCTCCCGGCTCGTCTTCTCCTTCACGCTGGATGGCATCGAGATCGACCTGAGCGCGCTCGAGGTCGAGGACTTCGCCGTCGCCTGCCGGATGCTCGACCAGATCGACGTGACCATGACCCCCGACGAGCGCATCGCGCACACCTGGGTCAAGCACCTGCTGCGCAGCTCGGGCCGGACCGAGGCGTACGCGACCTGGAAGCTGACGACGTACGCCCGCTTCTGCCCGGAGTTCAACTGGGTGCCGATCCCGGAGAAGACCGCCGGCACGTGAGCGCGCGAGCCTGGGTGACCCGACGCGTCGGGTCACCCAGGCTCGGTGCCGGCTCAGTCCGCGCACGAGTCCCCTGCGTTGATCAGCTCCCAGCCGGCCGCTGCCTCCCACCGGCTGTACACCCGGGCCAGCGTGGCCGCGTGCTCGCCGGTGAGGTAGGTCGTGACCTCGCGCACCGTGGACGCCATCTGCCCGCGCAGACTCACCGCCCGCTCTTCCAGCGCCGCCTCGATCCGCGAGGCGAGCACCTGTTCCTGCTCCGGTCGCTCCAGGTCGTGGTGCTCGATCGCGGCGATCAGGTCGCCCAGGACCTGGTAGGCGGCGTCCTTCAGCACGACGCGGGCTTGGCGGACGACATGCCGCGGTGCGTCGTCGAGGACCTTCTCCAGGCTCTTGAAGGTGTAGTCGAGGGAGAAGTGGCGGTCCACCCAGCGCTGGGCCCAGTTGCTGGCCACGCCGATGCGCCAGTCCAGGTACCGGCAGGCGACCCGGCCCATCAGCGGCTCTTCCGCCCCGGTGAGGCCCTCGGCGGCGGCCATCCGGGTGTAGGCGGCGCCGATGAGGGACTCCATGCTGACGAGCATGTAGCTGATCCCGGTGTGCAGCGCCCGGCCGGTGGTGTGCTCGGCGACCCACGCCTCGTCGCGGACTCCGCGCACGATGTCGGCAGCCGGCAGTCCGGGCTGCGGCCGCAGCAGCAGATCGGTGCGGCCCTGGAAGGCGTGCGTGGCCTTCAGCTCCTCCAGCGTCATCAGCGGGTCGAAGGTGATGTAGGTGTAGCGGGTGGGCACGTTCAGCGCGGACAGGGTGCGGATCGCGACCGCGTTCTGCTCGGCGGTGTTCTCCTTGTTGAACCGGTCCAGGATGGAGTCCACGCCCGACTCCACGCCGAAGAGCATCCGGCGCAGCCCCAGGTCCATCAGGGTGCGCCACATGGCGACCCGCTCGATGTGCCAGGTCTCGTCCATGTCGGGGTGGGTGACCTGGTCGATGCGGCAGCTCGACTCCCAGCGGAAGCCTGCCCGGTGGAACGCGGCGGCCAGGGCCAGGATGCGGGGCACGACCTGTTCGCCGCGGCCGATGATCTCCTCGTCGACCAGGTATGCGGTCCGCGAGACCTGGGGGAACTCGTCGAAGACGCGGCGGATCCAGGCCAGGATCCAGCAGCCGGCCAGCGGGTCGGGGCCGTTCCAGATGCCCTTGTGCCCCCGCGGGCAGAAGGAGCAGGTGTTGGTGCAGCCCCGGCTCATCTCCAGCTGGGCCACCCCGTGCATCTGGAGGGTGAGGCGGAGGAGGTCGAGCTCGGGAAGGATGTCGGCGGCGGCGACGGCGGCGCGGAGCTTGGCCGTCCGGCGGGCGGCGATGCCGATTCCGCCTCCGCGGGGGGCGCCGTTGTAGCCGAGCCCGGGTATGTCGGTGAGGGCGATCTCGCCGTGCCAGTAGGCCAGGAGGCCCTGCATGGTGGGCTCGCCGGCCGACCGGGCGATGAGGAGCTTGGGGTACTTCGCCAGGAGCAGGCCCTCGTTGCGGGCCACCAGACTGCCCCCGGCGATCACCAGAGGCGGCTCGGGTAACGCGTAGGCCGCGTCGAGGACTTCTTCGAGGAGGTCGTGCTGGCCGAAGGTGGCGCTGATGCCGAGGATGTCCGGGGGCGCGGTGGTGACCTGCTTGAGGAGGTCCTCCAGGGTGGTGCCCAGCTGCATGTCGAGCAGGGTGACGGTGCCGGTCATGGTGGCCCGCGCGGCTCGGGCCACGTCGCTGATGCCGAGCGGGAAGCGGGGCAGGGGGAAGTTCTCGGGGTGGTAGAGCGCCGCGAGCAGCACGTCGGGCTTGCTGAGGCGTTCCACCGCGCTCTCGTCGAGCACGGCGGCCGAGAGCCAGGAGTCCGGCTCGTCGATCAGGAGCCGGGAGCCGGTCCACTGGGGCCAGGCCCTGCCGGAGTGCGGCTCGCCGGACAGGTCGGCCATCGTCCACCAGCCGCCTCCGGTCTCCAGGAGCACCAGTCGGCGGTCGAGGGTGCCGGTGACACGGACCCGCAGGGCGTGCTCGGCGTAGCGGTCCTCGATGAAGGTGCGGAGGTCGTTGGGGGTCAGGAGCAGGAGCTCCAGAGCACCGATCTCCTGGGTGTCGCCGGGGTCGATCGGCGGCGCCGCGGGGAACGCGTGCTCCAGGGCGGTGGCCAGCCGTACGGCCTGTTCCCGGACCGGGGAGTCTTTCATCAGGAGTGCCCTTCGGAGAGTGCGGATCGTGAGCCGGTGCGCTCAGCTCCAGGTCGGGGGGCTGCTTGTCGCGGCGGACCGGAGGGGCTGGCGTTCCGGCGCGTGCTTGTCGTTGCGGCGCCGTACCGGGCCGTAGCCCACGGCGAAGTCGACGGGCGCCAGGGTGGCGCCGACCGCATGGGTCAGCGGGTGGCTGCCGGATGGCGTCACGGTGACCGGGCAGGCCGGGCGGTTGAACACCGCGGTGGTTGTGACGGCCATGCGCAAGGTCCTTCAGGGTGGGGCCCACCAGCCCCGGGGCCTCAGGCGCTCCCGGGGGTTGGCGGACGCTATGGGGTGTATGGGTCAGGTGGTGCGGGCCTGGCAGTAGGCGGCCAGGTCGCCCGGGGTGGACAGGATCCGGTCCGGTGCGGCGGCGTGGAGGTCCTCGCGACTCGCGTAGCCGTAGGCGACGGCGATCGCCGTGAGGCCGGCGGCGTGGGCGTGGAGGACATCGCTGCCGGTATCGCCGACGTACGCGCTGGCTCCGTGCCTGGTGCGCAGGAGACGGAGCTTGTCGGTCTTGCTGCCCGGTTCGTCCCGGGAGAGCAGTAGGCGGGGCATCGCCTCGGCGTGAAGGTCACGGGCGAGCAGGCCGTGAACGGTGGTGTGGTGGCTTCCGGTGACCACGGCGTACCCGGGCCCGGCGGCCAGTTCGGCCAGCGGGCCGACCATCTCCCCGATGACGCCGTGCGGCTCGTCGTCGGCCGCCCGGGCCGTCAGCTCGGCGTGCCGCTTCCAGAACCGCTCGGCGGTCTCGAAGTCGATCCAGCGGGTCAGCGAGGCGCTCAGCACGCCCTGATACACGACGGGCAGGTCGTCCGGGCCGGCCAGGTCGGGCAGCTTGTGCAGCTCCATCTCCTGTCGGGCTTCCCGGTAACAGCGCCAGGCCCGGGCGCGGGAGTCGTGCAGAACTCCGTCGAAGTCGAAGGTGAGCATCAGCCCACCTCGCTCAGGGCCACCACGGGCACGCCGCACCAGCCCAGCAGCCCAGGACGGGGCAGCAGCCGGGCGAGCTCCACCAGCGCCTCCCCGGCGCGGGGCCAGACCGGCGGTGCGCCCAGCGGGGCGAGCAACAGCGTGTTCCCCTCCCGGACCGGGCGGAAGATGCCGTCTTCGGTCCACCGCGTGACGGCCTTCAGCGTCAACTCCGTCTCCTCACCCGTTGGCCCGGGTTCGAGTGCGGCGGCGGGGGTTCCGCCGAAGGGCAGCCTCGGCTCCACCAGCGCGCCGGGCTGCTGCGCCCACCGGTGGACGACACCCGGGGCGGCCACCGCATGGTCGGCCACGGCGTCGGTCAGCATGTGCTGGACGACGGCGGCTGCCTGGGACATGCCGCGTTGAAGCCGGTACGCCTCCACGGCGGTCTCGGTCGCGCGGTGGGCGTTGTAGGTGCGCGGGAGCTGGCCGCCGCGGGCCGTGCCGTAGCACAGCAGCGCGACCGCGAGCGCCGAGTACCAGAACTGGCCTGGAAGGCGTCGGCCGAGGCTCTGGGCGGCGGCTTCCAGGCCGCCGCCGAACGCGACGGCGAGCGTCGCCAGGTCGACGAGCGGGGTGAGCAGCTCGTTGTCGCGGCGGTAGGGGTGGGCGAGGTGGCCGGTCTTGCGTAGGCGTCCGCCGTGGTCGAGGAACCACTTCTCCGCCTCGCACCGGTTGTCGGGCAGCGCCGGGGCGAGGACGGACAGCAGACGGTGCAGCAGCGCGGCGGAGGCTGCCTCGTCCGATCCGGTCAGGGCCTGGGCCACCGTCCGCACGACCGTGGGGATCGGCCTGCCGGGCCGGGCGGGCTCCACCGGGAGCTGCTGGGCGCGGGCGAGGACGTAGTCCACCGCCTCTTCCAGCAGGTGCGGCGGGGGCTCCGGGCCCAGTGCAGCCGTGGGGACGAGGTCCTCGGTGACCACCAGCGAGGGGGCCACGGCGAGCGTGGCCGGAGGAAGGGGACTGCTCAGTGCGGTGGCCGCAGCGCGGGCCGCGTCGCCGAAGATCCCCGGCGGCACCCACCCGGCGACCGCGTGCCGGATGCCGCCCAAGGTGCGCAGCCGGATGGCGGCCCGGGCAGGCGAGCGGCGCCGGAGACCCGGCCACGGGGTCAGGGCGGAGTTCTCCCGCCCGGGGACGAGGCCGTCCACAACCGGCGCCCCCTCCGCCCTCGGCCAGTCGGCTTCGGCCGTCAGGTAGGCGGAAAGGGCAGCGGGCTCCAGGCGGCGGGTGGACTGCCACTGATCGCGCGGCAGCACGGTGACCGCGATTTCCGCCTGGCGCAGTCCCTCCACGTCTGCGGCGTCGAAGACCGGCACCAGCACCTCGGCCCCTGCTGCTCCCGGGACCTCTCGGGCGAGAGCCAGCAGCGTCCGGCCGGTCAGCGGCGGGTCGTCCACCAGCAGCACCCGCCGGTCGCCGACCTCCAGCTTCTCCCCGGCCCGCACGCTCGCCACCCGCACATCCACGCCCGCGGCCTCCAGGCCGGCGGCGACCAGCGGCGCCAGGTACGCCCCGCCGGTCCGCACACCCGCCACGAGGACCGGGCCGGACCACTCCCGTTCCTCCAGCCACGCCCCGGCCAGCCGGACCGCGTCCTGCCACTCCACTCCCTGGACGGCCAGGGACGCCGGCAGACGCACGAACGACTCGTCCCTGGCCAGCCGGGTGGCGATGCGGTCAACCTCGGGCGCGATGAGGCTGTCCTCGCCGGCCGCGAGCCGTCGGCCCGCGCGCAGGGTCATGTCCCGCAGGACCCCCGCTCCCGACAGGCCGGTGTCGCAGGAGCGGATCCACAGGGCGGCCAGCGACTCGTAGCAGCGCAAAGCCGGCATGGGCTGCCCCGCCCGGGACGCGAGGTCCCGGGCGAGGTGGCCGATCGTCAACGGCGGGATGGCCGATGGCGTGGTCATGCGGTGGCCTCGCGGCGGGCCACGGCGTGCACCAGGCGGCCCAGCTCGCGGTACGGGCTGCGGCTGGAGGCCGCCCACTCCGTCTCGAGCGCCTCCCGGTACTCCTCCTCGGTGGGCTTCCAGTCGGTGCGGTGGTCGTGGAAGATCCGCACGCCCTGCCACGGCAGCGGCGTGAGCCCGTTCACGCGGGCGAGGTCGTCCAGGTGCCCGGGGGTGTCACCCCGGGTGGTGATGCCGAGGTTGCCCACGCTGGCGGCCTGCCCGCTCTCGATCTGCGCACGGGCCGACGCGTAGTCGCCGGACAGGGCCTCGCGCACGCCCACGGCCAGCTGGTTCTTCGTCAGCACGCTGAGGACGCCGCCGTCGGCGACGAGACGGGCGAGGTGGGCGAGCGGGGCGACGGAGTCGGTCAGGTACATCACGACGCCGTGGCAGACCACCGCGTCGAACGCGCCGTCCTCGAACTTGAGGTTGTAGATGTCGCCCTCGGTCAGTGTCACCCGCTCGGCGATCTCCGGGTCGGCTGCGACCCGGTCGGCTGCGGAGGTGAGCATGCCGGACGACTTCTCCACGCCGGTCACGTGGTGGCCGGCGGCCGCGAGGCGCAGCACCATCTCCCCGTCGCCGCAGCCGACGTCCAGCACGCGGGCGGGGCGCTCGCCGAGCTCGGTGAGGACCCGGCGCGCGGTGATGTCGTGGCGCAGCCGGCCGCGGCCGCCGCTGGAGTACGCGGCGTAGCCGGTACCGACGGTCGCGAAGTCGGAGGAGGGCGTGGTGGTCATGGGGTGAACTCCTTCTTGAGGGTGGGCCAGTGTTCGACGAGGAACCGGAACGAGGGGTAACGGCCGCCGGTGGACAAGGCTTCGCCGACTGCTCCGGAAGGGGTGAAGGTGCCTGCGCGCAGGGCCTGGCGGATACGGACCAGGCTCGGGATCCGGGCAGCCAGCTGCGGCACCCGGGCCCGGGCCTCGGCGGCCGGAAGCCAGGCCGTCAGCTGCTGAGGGCGCATCTCCTCCCACACCACGACGTCCGCGAGTCCGTCGCCCAGGCGTACGGCGAGGAAGTGCGGCACCGCGGTCGTCCCGGGCGAGGCGCCGCGGTGGCCGAGCGTGGTGATGGTGCCGGGGTAGTCGGTGCGCAGGGCGGTGAGGTGGTCAGCGAACACGGCGCTGAGGTCGCACCCCAGGCAGCCGCATACCGAACGGGTGCCCGTGAGGTCGTCGAGGGTGAAGATCCGCTCAGCCACGTCCGCCGCCGGCAGCCGGGCCGTAGAGGCGGTAGTAGTCGTCGACGATGCCCGCCTCGGCAAGGATCAGGTTGGTCGCCGCGACGTTGTGGCCCGGCCGCAGCCGTGCATCGCCGCGGGCCAGGGCCACCGCCCCGACCGCGAGCCCGGCCAGGACCAGGTCGACGTACCGGTTGGACAGGGACTCGGCGTAGTGGAAGTTGATCGGCATGCCGTGCCCGAGGACGACGATCTCCGGGCCGTCGCCGGCGAGCTGGTAGCCGGTTCCGAGCACGCCCCGGTCGGTGACCTGGCTGCTGCCGGCGCGCAGTTCGTCGAGGTCGAACTCGAAGTTCCTGCTGGTGGTGCTGACCAGGAACGACCGGTCCGGCAGGAGCCGGGCCTCGCGCGCGCCGAAACTGCGGCTGCCGACGCAGCCGACGACCAGCCGCGGCCGGTGCGTGCGCACGAGCTGGTCCAGCGACCGGCCGGTGAGGAATCCCTCCTCGTGCGCGGCGACCAGGCGGGTGATGTCGGAGTCGAACACCGCGACCCGCATGCGCCGCGTCTCCAGGACGCGGGCGACCTCGTGGCCGATGCGGCCGAAGCCGAGCACGAGCGCGGCCTGGCCTTCGAGCTTCTCGTCCGGCAGCAGCCGCAGTGTATTGCGGACGGCCGCATCCGCGATCCCGTACGACTCGATCATGCCCTTCATGTCGCTCTCGGCGACGCTGAACAGCGGCAGCGGCAGATCGAGCTCCTCCACCTTGCGGATGCCGGAGGTGGTCTGCTCCACCAGCCCGGTGAAATGCCCCGCCTGCTCCGGCAGTTCGCGAAGGACAGTGGGCATGACGTAGCCGCCGTCGTCCATGACTACGCTCTGCTTGCCCGCGGCGGCGACTCGTCCGATGTGGTCCTCGATCCCCGCGCGCAGGTCCCGGTAGCGCCACACCGCGATGCCGTGCCGCTGCACCAGGTGCGCGTCCACGCGGTGGGTGTGCGCGTAGGGGTACTCCTTGTCGATCACGGTCATGTGCGCCGGGTCCACGCCGAGGGCGAGGAGGCTGTCGACCAGGACGAGGAAGTCCCGCATGTGGTGGATCGTCAGCAGCACCCCGGTGCCGGCCAGCGGCTTGTCCGGCCACCGGTCGGCCAGGCGACTCGTCAGCGGCAGCTCGGCCACGGCCGCGGCGACCTCGGTGTCGGTGAACGGCAGATGCCGTGCCGCGGCGAAGAACGCCTCGGCCGCGTCCGGGCTGCCCTGCTCGAACGTCGCGACGATCCGGTGGGTGTTCGCGGCGGCCGCGGCCGGGTCCGCCGGTGCGGCCAGCGTCAGCCGGCCGCGGCCGCCGTCGACGAGCACGCATCGCCACGACGCCGTCGCCTCGTCCCAGTCCATGCTCTGCACGTCCGGGCTGACGGCGAGCCGGGCGGCCAGTTCACCGGCCAGGTGGCGGGCCTCGTCCGGTGTGGCGATGACGTCGACCGCGTGGACGAGCGGCGGTTTCACGGATGCGGGCATCGATGCCCTCCTGTCGGAAAGGGGGTGATGGTTCAACGGAAGCCCGGGGCTCAGCGCTCGCCGGGAAGGGTGAAGGTGTGGCAGCGGCCGGTAACGTGCATGCCGCATTCGACGAAGTCGGCCGGGTCCAGCCGCGTCACTGCCCGCACGGTTGTCACCTGCCGGGCGCCGGCCAGGATGTGCGCCTGGGTGATCAGCCGCCTGCGGGCCTCCTCGTCTGCAGCCCACACCTCAGCCAGCAGCAGCTCACTGCTCGTGGCGTTCTTCTGGGCCAGGGCCAGTAGCAGCGATCCGGTCGGCGGGTCGAGCAGCAGCGTCTCCGGGGCGAACCGCGCGTCGTCCCGCCACCGCGGCCACGTCGAGGCGGCGAACGAGACCTCCCGTCCGGCGAACTGGCGGGCGGCTGTGGCGACGTACGCTTCCGGCTCCCCGATATCGGCGGCGGTGACGGCACCGAACACGCCGTCGGCGGGGGTCCCGTGCAGCACCGTGATGGTGTCCAGTACCTCCCACCCGGACCGGGCGAAGAAGTCGGTCGCACCATCCCGGTCGACGGGCACGTCCGTGGTCACCAGCGGCCACTCCGCCGCCTCCACCACCGTCTGCAGCAGCCTGCGGCCCAGACCCGCCCGGCGCGCCGCCGGATCCACGACCGGACCCCATAGCCGCGCCCTCTGCTCGCCGGGCTCCGGGCGGCGCACGGCGCACCAGCCGACGACCTCGCGTCCGTCCCGGGCCACGGCGAGCACCGGCGGCGCGCCGGTCAGCGCGTTCGTCAGCCGCGAGCGCACCAGGGAGGCACTGACCGGCCGGTCGTCGCTGTGCCCGGCGATGCACCGCTGGGCAAGGCCGGCGAGCTCTTCGCACATGCCGGCGTGCAGGCCGGCGATGAAGTCGATCCCGGCCTCCGGACCGGTCGGAGGAGGCGTGGGGGTGGAGCCCTGACCGTCGCCGGACCTGGGCTCGGTGAGTCTGCTGTCGGTCATGCGTACTCTCCTCCTTGCCGGTCCGCATTGGCGAGGTCCTGGCCGTCCGGCACGTACACCTCGGCCTTCCGGTGCAAGATCGTTCGCAGGTCGGCGGCGTCGAAGGCAGCCATCAGGGGGAGATGGTCGGACATCCGGCGCAAGTCCGGGGTGTCGCAGACCGAGAACTCCGCGAGGGCGGGAGCGAGTTCGGCGCTCAGGTAGCCGCGGTCGATGCAGTACCCGGGGCCGCTGGGGCGGCCGGGGTGGTCGCGGTAGCCGGCCGTCGCGTTCATGGCGTCGGGTCGGCCGAGGTGCTCGGCGGCGTGACGGGCGATCTCGACGTAGCCGGCCGCCAAGAGCTCCCGGTCGGGCCGGACGTCGGTGTGACGGTGGCCGGCTTCCTCGTAGGTCCGGTTGGCGACGAAGGCCTGGTCCGCGTACGGATCCCAGGCGTGCTCGGTGCCGACGCGGTAGCTGTTCCAGTCGCCGAAGCACATGGCCAGCCAGCCGGGCTTGGCGAGAGTGGTGCACCAGCGAGCCTCGGTCAGCCGGTGCTCGGGGGACCAGTAGCAGGTGTGCATGCTGACGCAGCTGATCTGGCGGGGGCTGAGGGTGCCGTCGGCGCCGCGGAGCCGGACGGCGATGTTCGCCGGCGCGTGCCAGGGCGCCCATGCCTGGGGGTACTCCTCGGTGCACACCAGCGGCCCACCACGGCGCACGAAGATCGCGTTGTCGTTGGAGCTGCCCGGCCTGGGAACGGCGATGTGGCCGTCCATGTCGAGCAGTTCCTCCAGCTCGGCGAGCTGGTCCGGCTGGACCTCCTGCTGGAAGAACAGGTCGGGGCGCTGCTCGCGGACCCAGCGGGCACCGGAGCGCAGGTTGATGCCCTTCTCCAGGTTCCAGTTCACGACGGTGATCGGTTTCATGCCGCGGGCCTCTCTACGAGCCGGACGACCGGGCTGGTGGATAAGGAGGCGAGGTGCTGCCGGCGCAGAAGCCGGTCCTGCTCGCTGTGAACGGGAAGGCCGAGCTGGGCGCGGCGGCGGTCGAGCGCGTCCGGCTCGGCGACCGGTAGCAGCTCCAGAAGCCCGCCCGGTCCGTCCGGCCGGTAGACGTACTGCGTGCCGTAGAGCTGTGGCTGACCGCTGGTGACGAGCACCCGGTCCTGCACATGGGCCCACTGGGCGGACGTCGCCTCACCCTGCTGTGCCGCCTCGCGCAAGGCCGCAAGGAGGCGGCTCTGAAGCTGACGGTCTTGGTCGGCGTGGATGGCGATGGCCACCGCGGCCCGGCATCCGTCCTCGCCGATCCGGGATCGCCCCGGCCAGCCGTGCTGGGTAACGATGTCCGCCAGGAAGAGGGCGTTGTCGGCGTCGGATTTCCGGGCCGCCGCGAATACCTCCGCAGGTGCGGCGGCCCGGCGGTGGGCTGGCGTCCGCCACGACTCCCTGGCGGTGTCTGCCCGCGCGGTCAGGTCGCGGCCGATGGCGACCCAGTTGGGTGGGCTCCCGGGCGTAGTCATCGTGATGTGCCTGCCTCTCGATCGGTCCGGCTGTCAGATTTCGGTCCCGGCGCGCACCAGCCACAGCCCGCCCGACAGAGCGGCGATAACGGGTGCGGGGCGCCGACTGCGGGCCCGTGGGAGAAGGCTCCGGACCTCGGCAGGCAGCCGAAGGTACGGAGGCGGGTCGACGGCGGCCGACGGGGTGAGTGCCGGGGTGCTCACCGGGCGCTCACCGCCGGCAGGGGAAGAGCGTCGGGGGAGGCGAAGATCGCCACGGCGGGCGCGGGGCGCCGCTCGGCGCGCAGCCGCAGCGGTGTGACGCGCACACCGTCGACGGCACGCCGGACCGGCGGCAGGTCCTCCCAGCCGAGGTCACGCAGCAATGCCAGGAGCGCGCCGCGCGTGTGGCCGGTGGCCGCAAGCTCCCATCCGACCCACTCCAGGCCGTGCTGCGCCGCGTGATCGGCGAGCCACAGCGCCAGCAGCCGCGCCTCCTGGTCATCGCGCCCCGGCACCGGTGGGACGAGGGACACCCAGATCCCCGGGCCCGGGCTGTCGCCGCTCCTGTGCGGCAGGTCGACGCCGGGGTGCGCGACGAGGCATCCGACGAGCGTGTCGTCGTCGTAGAAGCCGGTGACGGTGGCCTGTGACCGGATGAATTCGACCAGCTCGTCAACAAGATGGTCGATGCCCTGGTCGGCGAGCCCGAGGGCGGCCTCCTGGGCGAGCGCGGCGGCCTCGGCTCTCGCCGCGTCGGTGCGGACCGGGAGCACCGCGTACACCGGGGTGCCGGCGTCGCTCATCACGCCGCTCCCGCCGTGGACGCGGCAAGCGCTGGCGGGCTGAGGGCGCTGGCCGGTGCGGATTCCCCGAAGATCCCCCAGGCGTGGCCCAGACCGACGAGGTGGACCGCGTTGTCGGCGTCCGCCTTGACGGCGACCGCGTCGATCTCCGCCCGCACGTCATCGGCCCGTACCCCGATCGCCTCACCGATAGCGGCGTTGAGGTTGTACTCGGCGACGGCCCGGATGACCTGCCGGTCGCGCGCGGTGAACTCCGGGGTCGGCCCGGTGGTGGCGGGCGGCTGCACTTCCCGGGCGGTGAGCAGGGCGTGGGTGAGGACAGCGCGCGAGGAGCCAGGGCGGTTGAACTTCCGCCGGACAGCGGCGAGGTGGCTGGCCACTGTGAACACGGCCAGGTGCTCCTGGCGGGCGATCAGCTGGTTGGAGGCGCCGTAGACGAGTCGTGCGGCGACGCGGTGCTGATCCGGGGTGAGGACGGTGGGCGGGGTGTCGGTGGTGGGCATCGTCGGTCCTGGGTCGAGGAAGGAGGGGGTGGCGGAAGACGGTCGGCGCGGGCCAGGGCACCGGGGGCTGCCCTGGCCCGCGCTCGGGTGCGGTTACGGCGTGGGCTGCAGTGCGACGGGGAGCGCGGTGACGTCGGTGCCGATGAAGGACCGCTGCGGCTCGAGGTCGTTGACGTCGCCGGTCAGGGCGAGCTGGGGGAAGCGCTGGAACAGGGCGGGAAGGGCCTCTTCGGCTTCGAGCTTGGCGAGGCGGGCGCCCAGGCAGTAGTGGATGCCGTAGCCGAAGGCCAGGTGCTGCTTGTCGTCCCGGTCGATGCGGAAGACCTCGGGGCTCTCGTGGATGTCCGGGTCGCGGCCGTGGGCGCCGAAGCCGATGATGATCGCGTCTCCCTGACGGATGACGACGCCCTCGCCCAGATCGATGTCCGCCGTGGCGTACCGCAGGGGCATGTACATGATCGGAGGGTGCAGGCGGAGAGCTTCATCGATGGCGTCGCTCCAGCGCGCCGGGTCGGCGAGCACGACGGCGAGCTGGTCGGGGTGGGCGAGGAGTTCACGGATGAGGGCGTTGATGAGGGCGACGGCGGTCTCGCTGCCGGCGCCGATCATCAGGATGAGGGTGGAGATGAGCTCGGTGTGGCTGAGGCGGTCGCCGTCCTCTTCGTGGGTGGCCAGCAGCAGGCTGGTCATGTCCTCGCCCGGGTGGCTGCGCTTGGTGTCGATCAGGGCCTGCATGGCCTGTCCGAGATCGCGCTTGATGGCCTCGGCTTCCTCGGGGGTGACGTCCGTGGCGAGCACGGAGTCGATCACACGGAGCATCTCGGGCCGCTGCTCGGCGGGCACGCCGAAGAGGTCGCAGATCACCCGGGTCGGGACGGGGTAGGAGAAGTGCGCGCGAAGGTCGACGCGGCCGGTGGGGGCGAGCGTCTCCAGCTGGTCGAGGAGGTCGGTGACGATCGCGCGGATGGCGGGGCGCATCGCCTCGATGCGGGCGGGCGTGAACGCGCGGTCGACCAGCCGGCGCAGGCGCTGGTGATCACCACCGTCGGAGGTGAACATCGACACCACGTCCACCCACGGGTACAGCCACGGTATGGATCCGGGGGTGTGGGACGGCCAGGACTTGCGGGCGTCCTTGGAGACGTCGTCGTGGGTGAGGAGGACCTTGGCGACGTCGCCGCGGGTGACGGCCCAGGCGGTGATGTCGCCGGGCAGGCGGACGCGGACGGCGGGCCCGGCGGCGCGGAGGGTGTCGGCTTGGGCGAACAGGGCGCGGCCGCCGCTGCTGTCGAGGGTGACGGTCGCGGTGGGGGAGGTGCTGCTGGTCACGGGGTTCCTCCTGCGAGGGCGGGGATGCGGTCGGCGGACTTGGGGCGGAAGGTGACGGGCATCGTCTGCGGGCACTGGTGGAAGGGGCCGTGCCGCAGAAGGGGTTCGGCGCCCTGGCCGGTCAGCGTCATGTCCCACAGCTGGTCGAGGATCGTCTCGACGGCGGTCTGCACGATCGTGGTGGCCTGGGAGATTGCGGGGCAGCGGTGCGGCCCGGCCGACCAGGCGAGGTGGGCCTGGCTGTCGTAGCTGCGGCCGCTCGGCAGTGCGGGGTCGGTGTTCGCGGCGGCGTGGGAGATCAGGACCGGGACACCCCCCGGTACGGGAACGCCGTGGAGGTAGGTGTCATGGCGGGCGAAGTGGACGGAGAAGTTCGCCATGGGGGCGCGCTCCCACAGCGCCTTGTCCAGAGCCCGGCGCACGGTGAGCGTGCCGGAGGCCAGGCTGCCTGCGTATTCGTCGTCCTGCAGCAGCAGGTGCAGGGTCCAGGCGGTGGCGGCGGCCGTGGGGATGAGGCCGGCGCCGGTGACGCAGAACAGCTGGTTGAGGATCTCGTCGTCGCTGAGCTGTGCGGCGTGGTTGATCATCCAGGAGGTGAGGTCCTGGCCGGGCCGTGTCCGGCGCAGTTGGATGAGTTCGTACAGCAGGCCGGCGAAGTCCGCGGCGCCCTGGACGGCTTCGGGGCCGGCGCTGATGAGGTCCTGGCAGGCGCGCACCATCTGGTCGGTCTTCTCGGGCGGGCAGCCGAGGATTTCGGCGAAGTTGAGCATGGGCACCATGTCGGCGAAGTCGGCCATCAGGTCGGCCCGGCCGCGGGTGATGACCCGGGCGATCAGCTTCAGTGCGTTGCGCCGGGTGATGTCCCGAAGCCAGTGGGGGCTGATCCGGGCGATGCAGTCGTCCATGGCCCAGCGCAGGCGGGCGTGCTCGTCGCCGTCGGTGTAGAGGACGGAGGGCCGCCAGGCCATCATGCCGAGCACCGGGCTGTCCTGGGGGACGTGGCCGGCCGCCAGGTCGGCCCACAGGCGCGAGTCCTTGGAGTAGCTGTTCGTGTCGTTGACGAGGGTGACGGCGGCCCGGTGGTTGGTGACGACCAGTGCATGCACGCGGGGGGCGATCTCCGCCCATCCGGCCGGGCCCTGGGCGCGCAGTTGCTCGTAGACGGCGTTCGGTTGGGCGGCGAACGCGTCACCGTGCAGCATGGGGCAGCCGCTGGTGGAGAGCGGGGGCGGCGTGGTCATGAGACGGGCTCCAGGCTGGGGCGGGAAAGCAAGTGGGATATGAGCGCGATCAGCGGCTTCTTCGCCGACTCCCTGCGCCGGACGTCGCACTCGACCAGCGGCGTGGAGGGGGCCAGGTCCAGGGCGCGGCGCAGTTCGCTCTCGCCGTAGCGGGGCGAGCTGTGGAAGGTATTGACGGCGACTACGTAGGGCAGGCCGGCTTCCTCCATGCGGCCCATGGCGTCCCAGGACTCGGTGATCCGCGCGGTGTCGACCAGGACCACGCCGCCCAGCGCGCCCCGCATCAGCTCGTCGACCATGAAGCTGAACCGGGGCTGGCCGGGGCCGCCGAACAGGTAGAGCACGATGTCGTCGGTCAGGGTGAGCCGGCCGAAGTCGAGCGCCACGGTGGTGGTGGTCTTGTCCGACAGGCCGCGCAGAGTGTCGACCGCCTTGCCGGCCTCCGTCAGGCGTTCTTCGGTCGAGGCGGGCCGGATCTCGGACACGGCGCCGACCAGGGTGGTCTTGCCGACGGCGAACGGCCCGAGCACGACGACCTTCACGGACTGCTCGACCCCGGGGGCCAGGTAGTCGCCCTCAGAGCTTTTCAAGCGCATCGAGAATCCTCTCCAGCAGATGACGGTCGGTCTGCTGAGCGGCGGGGACGGGGCTGCGGCTGACGAGGTGGCCGCTGTCGACGAGGGAGGCGACCAAGACCTTCGTCACGGCCGCCGGCAGCTGCAGGTCGGCGCTCACCTCGGCCAGCGACAGCACGCCCGGCAGGCAGTGCTGCATCAGGCGGTGGGAGTGAGCGTCCAGCCCGGCCAGCGGCTTGTTCGGATCGGCGATCAGCAGCGTGGCCACGTCCAGCGTGCGGCGGGTGGGGACGGCCCTTCCCCCGGTAGGGGTGTAGGGCCGCACCATCCCGGCACGCCGGCGGCCGCGGGGCGTCACGAGGTCCGGGCCCTCGCGCGCGCGGACAGCGCGGGGGCCAGGCCCTTGATGGCCTTGATCGTCTCGGCGGACGCGACCGCGACCTCGGCGTCGGTCATCTCCGCGCCGATCGAGACGGCAATCACGGTGTTGTGCCCGGCGGCGAAGACGAGGACGCACGCCCCGAGAAGATCGATGATGATCTTGCGCGGGGTCGGGTCTTCGGCCGACGGCGCGAACTCGCCGACGCCGCGCCCCAGCGAGAACAGGCTGGAGGAGCTGGCGGCGGTCCGGTCGGCCACGTCGCGGTGCAGCCCTTCGGAGTGCGCCAGCACCAGGCCGTCGCTGGTGAACAGAACCACGTGCTCCACGCCCTTCGACTCGGCGAGGCGGTTGAGCACCCAGGTCATGTCGTGGGTGTCGGCGGTCGGCTGCTGCTCAGTCATGAAGCTGGTCTCCTTCAAGGGTGTTCTCGGTGTGGTGGATGGTCCGCCCCAGCTGGGCGAGGCTGGCGGAGAACGCATCGGGGTCGTCCGACGGCGCGGGCTCGCTGTCCCGGACCGGCGCAGGGGCAACCGGCGGGCGCCGCCGCCGCTGAGGCAGACCTCCAGAAGTCAGTTCTCCGGAAGTTGCGTCTGCCGCTCCGGCGGCCGCAGCAGGTCCCAGGGAGAGGGGCGTGTGCCCGCCAAGGGACGCTGCCGCCTGGCGGTCGGCCTCAATCTCCTCGTCGGTCGGGCCGTGCCCGAACAGCTCCTGAGGGATGCGCAGTACGGCCCGCACCCCGCCGAACGGGGAGGTACTGGTGACGTCCGCGGAGAATCCGTACTCGCCGGCGAGGCGGCCGATGACCGCGAATCCGAGCTGGCCGGTGTCCTGCACGGTGGTGACGTCCAGGACTCCACGCTGCCCCAGCTGCCTGGCCGCCGCCTCGCGCTGGAAGTGGTTCATGTTCAGGCCGCCGTCATCGACGACGATGCAGTACCCCGTCTGGAACGCCTGTACCTCGACGAACACCTTGCCGTCGGAGAACGCCGTCGCATTGGACAGCAGCTCCGTGAGCGCGACGGTGACCGGCTCGACGACCCGCCCCTCCAACCAGGTCTCCCCGGTACGCGGCTCGTAGGTGTAGCTGACCCGCAGGTAGTCGCTGATCCGCCCGCGGGCCGACTCCACGACCTCACGAACCGTGCAGTCCGCGCGCTGCAGCCCCGGCCACGACCCGGTCAGGATCCGCATGCGCTGCAACGTGTGCAAGGACTGGGTGACCAGGTGATCGAAGGCCATCAGGCTCTGGTGATACGCCGTGCCGTCGGGATGGCGCTCCATCTCCTCAACGACACGCAACTGGCAGCGGTGCAGACCGGTCTGCGCCTCATCGATGACGTCGCGCACCGAAGACCTGGCCGCGCGCCCGATCTGCTCGCGGGTGACGGTCACAGCCTCCTGCAGCAGCCGTGTCACGGCCTGGTGCGCGTGGTCGACGACGGTGCCGGCCAGCTGCTCCTGGCGGAGGCCGGGGACCGGCACACCGCGGTGCCCGCGCGCCAGGACATCCACCAGAGCGGGCATCACCGCGTCGGCGAAGTGCCGCACCTCGGCCTCGAGCGCGGCTATGTGCGTGCTGTCGGCCTCGTGCTGCTGCTCCAGCTGCGTGCAGCGCGCGGCCAGAGCGCGCTTGGCGCGGGTCTGCGCGAGGAGACCCACGGACGTGACGGCAAACCCCGCGCCGAGCACGGCTGCGGTTACCTGGGGATCGAGCACGACGACTCCTGACACATGGGGATCGGCAGCGGGCGGAGAGCGAGGGAGGAGAGGCGGTGTTCCCGTCCCGCCGCGCGGCCGGGGATGGGGCCGGGACGGAGCCGCCGGTAGCCCGGACCGGCGGCGGTGCTCTCAGGGGCGTCGTTCACGCGGCGATCACCGTCACCGGCGTCACCTTGCGCAGCTCGTACAGCCGGACGGCGCTGTTGGCCAGCCCGAGCATCGAGTACGCCTGCGGGAAGTTCCCCACCTGGCGCCCGGTGGCCGGGTCGTACTCCTCCGCGAGCAGGCCCAGGTCACTGCGCAGAGTCAGCAGCCGCTCGAACAGGGCCTCGGCTTCGTCCAGTCGGCCGGTGAGGGCCAGAGCGTCGACTTGCCAGAACGAGCACAGAAGGAACGCGCCCTCGTCCCCCGAGAAGCCGTCCATGCCCACCTGCTGGCCGTCCGTGCGGTAGCGGTGGACCAGGACGCCGTCGGGGGAGAGCTCCCTGCGGACAGCGTCAACCGTGCCGATCACCCGCGGGTCATCTGCCGGAAGGAACCCGGTCTGCGGCAGGAGCAGGAGCGAGGCGTCCAGCTCCTTGGAGCCGTACGACTGCGTGAAGGTGTTGCGCTCGCGGTCGTAGGCCCGTGCACACACCTCGGCGTGGATCTCTGCACGCAGGGCCACCAGGGCCTCCAGGTCCGCGTCGAGCACGCCCTGCTCGACGAGGCGGACCACGCGGTCCACGGCAACCCAGCACATGATCTTGGAGTAGGTGAAGTGCTGGCGGCCGCCGCGGACCTCCCAGATCGAGTCGTCCGGCATGCGCCAGTGCCTGCGGACGTAGTCGACGAGCCGCAGGAGCAGCCGCTCGGTGTTCTCGCATCGGGCAACGCCGAGCTCGTGCGCCAGGGCCAGCATCTCGATGACCTCGCCGGGCACGTCCAGCTGCAGCTGGTCCACCGCGCCGTTGCCGATCCGGACTGGGCTGGAGTTCTCGTATCCGGGAAGCCAGTCGAGCTCCCGCTCGGGCATCTCGCGGCGGCCGTCGAGGCGGTACATGATCTGCAGGTTCTCCGGGTCGCCGCCGATCGTGCGCAGCAGCCACTGCCGCCACGCGACGGCCTCGTTTCGGTATCCCGTCCGCAGCAGCGCGGACAGCGTGACCGCCGTGTCCCGCAGCCATACGTAGCGGTAGTCGAAGTTGCGTACCCCCCCGAGGTCCTCGGGCAGGGAGGTCGTCGGCGCGGCCACGATCCCGCCGGTGGGGGCATGAGTGAGCGCCTTCAGCGTGATCAGAGACCGGACGACCGCATCACGGTGCGGGCCGTCGTAGACGAGCTGGGCCGCCCACGTCTCCCAGAAGGCGGCGGTCTCCTTCAGCGCCGCCTCGGCGTCGGGGACCTCGGGCGCGGGAGCGTGGGACGGCGCCCAACTCATGGCGAAGGCCACCCGGGCGCCGGCCGCGATGGTGAAGGAGTGGTGGACGGCGCCGTCCTTCTCCTCACCCTGCGCAGACGTGTCGAGCCACAGCGCGTCCCGGCCGGACACCGCGGCCATCCGCCCGTCCTGGTCGTAGATCCACGGCACCCACCGGCCGTAGTCGAAGCGCGGGGCGAGCGCCGAGGTCATGTCCACCGTGCCGGTGACGCCCTCGACGATCCGGATCAGCTGCGGGCCGTGCCCGTCACGGGGCGGCATGAAATCGAGGACGCGGACCGTGCCCGTCTGGGTGTCCCACTCGGACTCGACGAGGAGGCTGTCGCCTACGTAGCGGCACCGGTTCGCGTACGGGGCGGGCACACCGTCCGGGACGGCGGGAGCTATCCGCCAGAACCCGTGCTCGTCGGTGCCGAGAAGGCCGGCGAAGACCGCGGCCGAGTCGAAGCGCGGCAGGCAGTTCCAGTCGACGCTTCCGTCCCGGCAGACCAGAGCAGCGGTCTGCATGTCGCCGATGAGCGCGTAGTCCTCGATGCGCGGCGCGCGAACGGCAGGGGTGTGAGTGCGAGGCGGCGAGGTGGTCATGAGGTGCGGTCTCCAGGCGAAGCGATGATGGCGTAGGCGTGCGAGTGGTCGAAGCGCGAGTGCACGTGCGTGGGGCGGCGCCAGGCGGCGGTGGTTCGCAGCTCGCCCGCCTCCAACGACGCCCAGGAGGTGAGCAGGTCGCGGATCTGCTGCCCGGACCGGGGCCGGAAGCCGATGCCCGCCCCTTCGTAGAGACGGGTCAGGGCAGTCATCGCCTCGGGAGCCATGTCCGTGGTGGCGTGGGTGACGGACAGCACCGAGCCGGTCGGAAGCCAGGACCTCAACTCCGCCAGGACGGTGTGCACCGTCTCGTCGCCGATCCACGGCAGGACGTGGTGCAGCAGCACCCCGATCGGACGGCCGCGGTCGAGCTGCACGATCGGTCCGGCGGCCAGGAGGGCCGGCATGTCCCCGAGGTCTGCCCGAAGTGATGCCGTGCCGTGCCGCTCGGCCAGAACCATCCGCGCGTGGGCCTCCACCCCGGGGTCGGCGTCGACGTACACCATGCGGCGCACCTCGTCGGGCAGGTAGCGGTTGTCGTCGTGCGGCAGGCCGCATCCCAGGTCGATGACCTGGTCGATGCCGTACTCCCGTGCGAGGCAGGCCAGGACTCGTGGGCCGTGTGCGCGGTTGACGCGCACGCTGGCCGGCAGCCACGGCGCCACCGTGATCAGGTCGCGAGCGAAGTCCCGGTCGGGGCGGTAGTTGTCGGTGCCGCCGGCGAGGTGGTCCTGCAGGCGCGCGACGGTGGGTCTCGCGAAGTAGTCGTCGGGGAATCCGGAGGTCATGCGCTCACCCCCACACGGGCAAGGGCGTGCCCGACGCCCGGGACGTTGCGACCCGCGCCATGGGGGTGCCGGGCCTGGATACGGCTCGCGAAGGCGGCTTCGTCGAGAAGGAGCAGCCTGCTCATGGGCTCCTCCGGCGGTGGGGTGCCGAGCAGGACTGTGAGGAGCCGAATGATGGCGATCATGAGGCGGCCCTCCGCTCCATGTCCTCGGCCGCGCTCATGAGCGCCCTGTGTGTCGCTTCACGGCCCCACGCGGCGTCGGCGGCCTCGCGTAGTCCGGCGCCGATGATCCGCGCGGTGCCGGAGCCGGTCTCGTAGGTGGGGGACAGACCGAAGGTCACCACCATCCGGTGCTCATGGAGGGTCACCTCGGCGGTCGCACCCACCGTGTGGATGAAAAGCACCTGTTCCGCAGGCAGGACGCGGATGGCCAGGCCCTGCCCCTCGCGCTCTCGGCTCACGAGCTGGGCCAGGTGCCGCAACTGGTCGGCCACCATCGCGGGGCGATCGCCACGTCCCTGGGCCAGCACGGTCTCGTCCAGCAGCACGGTCCGCCGCTGTCCCTCGGCCCAGTCCACGCCGTGCACCCACGACGGCAGCCCGAGCACCGGCTCATCAGGGGCGATGCACACCTCCGGGTCCAGCACGAACCGCTGGTAGCCCTCGGTGCGCAGACCGGCGGGCACCTGCCGGCAGTACTGGATGACCTTGCTCGCCAAGCGCATCACCGCGATGTGACGAGCCGTCGCCTCGTCGAGGGCCACGTCCACCCAGCAGTCGTGCGGGGCGCGTCGGCCCCCACCCTGCTCCTGGTGCATCCCGCGGTTGTAGCCCTGAGGCGGAAGACTCCTCACCAGGAATCTCGCGTGCTCCCCCGCCACCCCGTAGAGCCGCAGCAGCGTGCCGAGCGCGTCCGACGGAATGGAGGACTTGGCCCGCTCCCACCGGCTGACCGACGGCACGGACACCCCGACAACGCGGGCGGCTTGCTCCAGCCTGATGTGCTGCGCTTCGCGCCGGCACCGCAGGTAGAGGCCCGTCATGATCCGGGCGGGCGCCTGCGGCACCTCAGCCGGCGGCGACGGAACAGCGTGAAGCATGTCGAAAGGTCCTTGCCTGGGTGTTCGGGTGGTCAGGGAAGGTCGAGGGGCGGGATCGGAGCAGGGTCATCCGTTTCCGGCGGGGGCCGCCGAGCGGTCAGCCGGGGGCCGAGGAGCACCAGGGCGGCTATGGCCAGCACGATCAGGACGGTGATGACCAGTCCGGTGGCGGTCACCGCTGCCTCGGCACGGATTCGGCGAGGGTGAACGGCAGGACGCGGAGGTGATCGCGGCCGGGTCTCCACGGCCACCAAGCGCTGCTCTCGGACACGGGTCTACGCACAGCGGGCCCCCTGGTGACGGGGGTAGCGCGTGCCGGGTGCCGTGCGCAGGCGGGCGCGGGTGAGGCTGAGCGCCTCGTGCAGCGCGCCGGCCGGGGTAACCGCGTTCCGGACCGGGCCGGGGCGGGTCACCCACAGGCCCATGCAGCCGCGGTAGCCGCCCGCACCACAGCTCCGGGATCCCGCTGCGGGAACGCAGTCGGAGTGCGCGGCCCTCCACCGGTGCACCGTCTCGGCCTCCACCGGCACCACGAGCTGGCGATGGGCCAGGCAGTACTTCACCGGCCCGACGCCCGTGCCCTCCCCGACGAGGGCGTCGAGCGCGGGCAGGCCGAGCGCCAGGCCTACCCGCACCGAGGCCAGGTCCGAAGGAAGCCCCATCGGCGGTTGCTCACCGAGAGCGATATGCCACAGGTGGTCACTGCGTAACGTCATGAGGTTGTGTTCTCCAGCGAGTGATCGGGGCTCCGGTGCCGCGCCGTGGCGGGGGCGGCCGGCGCGGCACCAGAGCGGGGACAGGGCGCCGCGGCTGTCAGGCGTACGCGGCGCCGGCCGCGACGACAGCCCGGGGAGGGGTGGGCTGTCGTTCGGGCGGTGACTCGGGCAAGAGAGGCCAGCGCCTCGTGCCTTCGTCACGCCCCCCGTGTCCGGCGGGGGGCCGCATGTAGGGCCCGTACCTGGGCTCCTCCCGTAGTCCCTGGAAGCGGCGGCGGGCATCCGGGGCGAGGTCTTCCGGCATCGGCTCGCCCCAGCGCACGACCTGCCCGGAGGCCGTGACCTGGTCGAAGCCCGGGCGTCCCCTCAGGGCGTCGGCGAGTGCTTCAGCGAAGACCGGGTGGCCCATGTCCATGAGCCCGCTGCGGCGATCCGTGCCCACCGGGACCGCCAGGAGCGGAAGCCGGTACAGAGCCACGGCCACCGCGTCGAGCAGGAGGCCGGGGTTCGCGAGCCGGCTCTTCCAGTACTCGTAGTCGTGGGCGGCCGTCGCGGCGAGAAGCTGCACGCCCAGGAGCTGCTTGGCAGGCGGGTGGAAGGGGTTCACGTCGTCACCGCCTCGCGCGGCAGCGGCTGCTGAGGTTCGATGGCACCGGCTGGCAGGAGGTACCCGGTGTGCTTGAACACGGCGGTACAGCCGTTGAGGGACAGCACCTGACGGGTGGCTACAAGCCAGTGGCGGGCGGGATCGCCGTAGGCGACCTTCGTGAGGTCGTCGCCGGGGACGGGCGAGAGGGTGTCCCTGTCGTACAGGATCCCGGCGACGCCCCACGGCAGCGGCCGTTCGACCCAGGCCGCGACGTGCCCGCGCAGGTGCGGGCAGTGCTCGACCGCGATCAGCGCACACGGGGGGCAGACCGGGGCTGCGGTGGTCAGCTCTCCCTCTTCGATCGGCCGCCCCACGTCCTTGAGGACGAACAGCTGTCGCTCCGGATCGTGCTTGAGGGTGTCGGCGCCGCAGACCTGGCACAGCATCCGGCTGACGGTTCGACGCTGGCGCAAGGCGTGGACGGTGGGGAACAGGGGGCGGCCGGATCCCCGGGCGATGGCCTGACGGATCCACAGCACTCCGTCCGCATCGCGGTCGTACGGCCCCTCGTCCGTGAAGCCGATCCCGCGCCCGGTTCGGTGACGAACCACGGCCGGCGCATGTGCCGTCTCCACGCTCCACGCGGTCACGTACGGCACCGGGAGGCCAGCATGTGTGTACCGACGAGCGGTCATGCGGCTGCACTCGCCATCGCGGCCGGCCGATGCGGGGCAATGATCGTGCCGTCGGGGAGCAGCTCACCGGTGTCGTCGAACGTCAGTACCCCGTTGCAGCGGAGCGCCCAGCCCTGATCGGGATGCGCCGCGACCAGGACGGCGGCCTCGTGGTCGGGGGCCTCGGCGGAGGGGCAGGCGGGCGCGTGCTGACACATGGCGATTCCTTGAGGGAAGCGGCGCTTGAGAGGCATGAGCTCGAGCGGCGATGAAAGGGATGACCGGCTGCCGCGGGGGAGTCCCTCGCCGCGGCAGCCGGGAGGCATGGGCGGCGTGCCCGTGTGCCTCGCTCCGGCCTTGCGGGAGCCGCGGTGCTGGGGCAGCACCGGACAACTCCCGGTTGAGGAACGGAGCCTGAGGGCAAGGCAGCGCAGGGCGTGCACGGGGAGCCTGTGCCGTGCGCTGGCGCTCGCCCCGTTCTTGGGGTGGTTGACGGTGGCCTCTGCGGTGACCAAGACCTTGATCGTGCGGCGTTCGGCGGCGGGGCGGGCCATCATCAACTACTCCCTTCTGGGGTGTGCAAGGCGGGTTACGGCAGTGGCCGGCGCTGCCCCTTCTCAACGGTGGGTCACTGACCGCAGGGCGGGGTTCACCTCTGTGAACCTGCGGGTCGCCCATGGGCTGCGCAGCCGAAGTGCGTGTTCCTGGTATCGCGTGAAGCTGTGAATAGCGTTGCCCTTGGCGAGCCTTGCGGGTAGCAAAAAGCCACCCCCACTTCTCCCCACTTCGGGACCGGCAAGTGCTCTCTGCTTGCCGACTCCCCCTTGCCGACTACATCGGCGAACTGGGCAAAAGCGGTCATTCTTCAGCGTGTCGAGACGCGCGCGACGGGTTCGGCAGCCGTCGCCGCCTACGCCACCCCACTTCACCCCACTTCATCGGATCCGCTTGACTCGGATCCACGGGCTGCAGTAAAGCGCCCGCTTGGTGGGTTTGTGGGGGCATGGAGAAGCCGTTCTCCGTGTTCTGCCAGGTAGGAGCCGGTTTCGGCACCTTTCTTCGAACGGTCCCTTCGGCTGGGACGGGCTTTGGGAGACGTTGCGCTGGTGCTCGTCGTGCCGGATTGGCCATGTGGAGCTCGACCTCGTGAGCGAATTCGACCCTCCGCGGTCCGTGCTGGTATCCGGAAGTTCGCCTTCACCGCGATGAAGTGGGGAGAAGTGGGGTCGGCTTTCCCTGTCGCCAGCGCCGCGTCATCAGCGACCGTATTCACCAGGACTTGCCAGTCCGTCCCCCCGGGCATCGTGAATGCAGCGAGGAGTGACCCCCGTGCTTGGTCCCAGTACCGCCTTGCAAGAAGACCAGGAATGCAGCCTCGGTCGTCCGCTGACGCACGCCGTGCTCGACCTCCGTGGCCTCGACGCGCCGCAGAGCGCTGCTCGCGGCATAGTCCGTCGTGCGCTCACCCAGGCCCCGGCGGAGTTCATGGACGACGTGGTCCTGGTGGCCGACGAACTGGTGGGCAACGCGGTTACGCACGCCGGGGAGGCTGTCGACGTCTCCCTCGACCTATACCCGTGGGGAACGGTGGTCCAGGTCCGCGACAGCGATGGCGACACGGCCGCAGTGCCCCGAAAGCCGGCACCGGCCGGCGATGAGGAAGTGAACGGGAGAGGCCTGTTTCTGGTGAACGAATTGGCCAGTGCTTGGCGCGTGCAGAGCGATGAGGCAGGGAAACGAGTCGTCGCGATCTTCCTCTACCGAGCGGGTGGCACGCACTGATGCTGCCCCACGATCTTCCCCGCCGTCCCGTGGCCCCGGGCTTGCTCCTGAAACCCCTGTGCGTCGGGACGGGCACCTCACGGTGGTCCACGAGCACCAGCCGGCCGGACGATGAGAAGCTCCTCGACGGCCTGCGCTGCGCAGTGGAGTCAGGCGTGGAACTCGTCGACACGGCGGACAGTCACCTCCACGGGCACGCCGAGCGGCTCGTCGGCAAGATCCTCAAAGAGAACCGGGGCCACAGGGTGCAGGTGTCCAGCACCGTGGGCCGTGTCCTGGGCTCTGCTCCTCACCCGTACGCCGGCCCGCGTGTGCGCCATCAGCTCGAACAGACGCTGGAGAATCTCTACCTCGCCGAACTCGCCGTCTACACACTGGAGTCGTACGACTTCGGCAACGGCGATCGCTACCTCGCCCCCGTCGTTGAGCAAATGCGGACCCTTCGGGATCTCGGCCAGATACGAGCCATCGGCCTGCGAGGCCCGGACGGCTGCTCCTCCCCCCGCGACGTTCGCCGCTTCCGGGAACTCTTCGACGAGATCCGCCCCGACGTCGTCTGGACACGGGCGAACGGGCTGCTCCCCCTGCCGGACATCGGTGACGGCGAGGACCTGGGAACCTTCACCGACCGCCACGGCGTCGGCTTGTTGATCGCCTCTCCGCTGGCCAACGGCGTCCTCGCCGGCAGGCGCCCACGCATGGAATCCCGGGCGGCGGACCAGGCGGCGAAGGAGATCGCGGCAATCGACCACGGCCTGGCCGTCTTGGCCGACCGGTTCGGCCCCTCGGCCGATGCCCGCCTCCGAGTCGCCCTACGGTTCATCCTCCACCAGGCGCAGAACGCGGTGGTGGCCGTCGGCGTGGGCGACCGGACAGAGGTCAGCCGGTACTTCGAATGTCTCGACGGGCCTCTGTGCGCCACGGACCTGGCGGTGATCGAGGAGGTCTTCCAGCTCATCCGGAATGCGATGCGCCTTCCCGAAACTGGCGCGATGATCGTAGAGACGACCGACCCGGCTGAACGCGAGGTACTTCCGGCTCAGCCGGAGAAGCCGTTGCGGAGGTAGCGCGGGATCCCGTCGTTCAGGGCCTGCAGAGCCTGTTCCGCCCTGGCCCGCTGCCGAGCCGGCAGTAGTTGCAGCGCCTTGGGAACGTCGAAGAAACCGTGCTCGGAGATCTCCTCGTCGCAGGGCTTCAGCTCTGCGGCCTGTCCGGCCGGAAGTACCCCGGCGTCGAAGACGAAGCCGAGGTAGTCGTCCCACGGGCCATGCGGTTCGACCCAGTCGACGCACAGGAAATGCAGGCTGGTGACGCTCAGGCCGAGCTCTTCACGGAGCTCGCGGCGAAGTGCTTCATCGGGGGGTTCGTTCGCCTCGGCCATGCCCCCGGGCAGGTCCCAGCCTTCCTTGTAGGTCGGGTTCACCAAGAGCAGCCGGCCCTCCTCGTCGCGCACCAGGGCATCGGCGGCCGCCCGCTTCCGGGCCTGCTTGGCGTTTCCTTCGGCCAGGTAGGCGTCGCGGCCCGGCTCTCCTGGCCTGGGTACATCGTTCACTGGGGACCTTCCGGGAGCGCGAGACTGCCGAGCAGCAATCTACGGTGCCGAGCAGCTGCGGCCATGCGCGAGAGGAGGTCACGGACTTCCGGAACCTGGCGATGGTGATCGAAATCGCTCTGCAGAACCGCAAGTTGGCTGCTCAGTCGCAACGACATCACGGACTGGCCGGCGCTCAGCAACTCCACGCCGACCTGGCAGGCTGCATCGACCTGCTCTTGAGCCAACAAGACCCGCGCGAGCGTGACCTGCCCGAACGCCCGGCTCCGCACCCGGCTCGCGTCACGCAGTGCCAGTGCACGCGCCGCTTCCGCAGCCGCGGCGTCAAGCGCGCCGAGATCCAGCAATGCGGAGGCCGCCTCACTGGCCAGGGCCGCATCGTCGAACGGGGCGACCCACGGCGACATCGGAACGGAGGCCGCGAGGGATAAGGCATCGCGTGCGGAGTCGAGAGCCTGACGCGCACCGCGTCCCTCGTCGCGCCGGGCGAGTGCCCGGGCCTCCATGGCGTGGAGGCGTGCCGAGAGGGCCGGGACCCGTGGGCCGACGGACAGCCGCGCCAAACCGCTGCGCGCCAGGTCGGCGGCGATGTCCACCTGCTGGGTCTGCAGGGCCAGGTGGCTCATGCCTGCCAGTACGTTCGCGCCCGCGGTCACGTCGGTGAGGCTCTGAGCCAGCCGGAGTGCGCGGTCGAAGTGCCCGGAGGCCAGGTCGTCCCGACCGGCATCGTGAGCCATCCACGCCGCCATCTCCGTGAGTACGACCGCGGCCCCGAAAACTCCCTCGCCGTCCTCGCCGGACTCCGTCGAGCCGAAGAGGCCAGGGGCGACGACGGTGGTGAGGTAGTGCACCACGGATCGGTAGACATGGCCTCCACCGAGCTGACGGTCGGCAAGCCTGAACGACTCCAGAGCAGCAACGTGCGGCCCCTCCTCGCCGCTTCCTGGCGGGCGCTCGCCTCTCGCCGCCGGTTCGGGTTCGGTCCGACCGCCGGCGTCCGGTTCGGCCGGACCGAACAGCCGCTCGGCCGACTCGTCGAGCAGGTGCTCCAGGACCCGGCAGGTCGAGTGGCGAGGGAGCCCTTTGATGTCCCCGGCCATCCACCGGTCCCAGGTGGACCGGGAGACGTACACCGAGGCGAGAGAAGGGTCACCGTCCAGCTGAGCCACCTCCTTGGCCGCCCGCTGGAAGTGCACCGTGAACGTCTCGTAGACGCGCATGCGCCGCTCCGCGACCGCCTTCGGGAAGAGGATCGCCCTGCGCATCGCCACCCCCCTCTCAGAGGCCGGTGCCGGGGCCGAAGCCGAGGAGCGGGACGTTATACAGGGACGGGTCCCGGCGCCGCGTCAGGACCGGGCCCGCCGCGTCGCCGAGGACTTCGATGATCGGGATCTCGGAGATGAACTGCACGGTCGCGCCGAGCAGGTGAGAGACCCGTCCCTCGGCCCCCGCACCCTTGATGCCAGCCGCGACATGGATGTGGGGCGCCAGGCAGTCCTTGTCCAGGTCCCAGGCGAGCGTCCCGCCGCCGAGCGCCTCGAGCGTCTCGACCGTGACTTCCTCCCACAGCGGGGCCTCGGGGTCGGCGAGCGGCTCACAGGTGCCCACGAGCCGCGCCGAGCTGAACCCGCCGACGAAGGTGGGGATGTAGCCGGACCGGATGTCCTGCTCCTCGCAGAATCTCGTGAGCCCGTCGAGGAAGTCCTCTCCGTGGTCGAGGGCGAGTACGAACTGCCGGCCGGGACGGACCTGGGAGAAGCGCATGGGCAAGGACGTCCTTCGTGATCGTTGCTGGGGGATCAGGCGTAGTCGAGGAAGGCCTTGGCGATCGCCTCGCGGGGAGTTCCCGCGGCCAGGTGGGCGGCCAGGACGAGGCGGGCCTTGTACGGGTCGAGCGGGCCTGCGGCGATCAGGCCGTGGGCCAGCAGGTCGCTCTCGGAGCCGGGGAAGGCGTAGGTCGAGGTGAGTACGGGCCCCGTTCCGATGCGCGATGCGAGGACGACAGGCATGGCCTCGGCCAGAGAAGCCAGCCGGGGGACCCACGTCTGGGGTACGTGGCCGACGCCGAAGGCGGCCACGACCAAGCCGGTGACCCGGCCCTCCAGCCCCTCCAGCAGGATCCCGCTGCTGCCGAGGGACGCGGTGACGACCTCCACCTCGACCGGGGTGGACTCGGGAGTGAGGGGCAGCGCCACGGGGGCGGTGCGCTTCAGCAGATGCCAGAGCCGGACCGTTCCCTCCACCAAGTTGCCGACAGGGCCCGTTGCGGGCGAGGTGAAGGCGGCCGGGCTGGTCGTGTGCATCTTCCGGACGTACCGGGCGGCATGGATCTCGTCGCCCATGACGACGAAGACGCCGGTATCACGCACCCCAGCACTGGTGGCGGCCTGCACGGCGGCAAGGATGTTCGCCGGCCCGTCAGCGCCCGCTGCCGCGGCACTTCGCATGGCGCCGGTGAAGACCACCGGCGTGCTGCCCCGGTAGTAGAGGTCAGTCAGGAACGCGGTCTCTTCCAGGGTGTCGGTGCCCTGGGTGACCACGATCCCGTCGACGCCCTCCCCATCGGCCTGCTCCAGCCTGTGCACCAGGTCGACGATGTCGCCGATCGTCAGGGACGCGCCGGGCAGCTTGCGGAAGTCCTCCGTGCTGACCTCGAAGCCACGGAGACCGGGTACTGCGGCAACCAGATCGGAACCGGTCAGCGTGGGCGCGACGCCCGGCCCCGAGGCGGTGGGGGTCATGGCGATGGTGCCACCGAGGGCCAGGACGAGGACGGAACGGTGCTGCTCAGCGGGAGACACGAAGGGCCTTTCATCTCTGGGGACAGCGTGGACAGGACTCATCAGTCGGAGGTGAGCTTGCCGAGGAAGAGCAGGGTCTCGTCCAGGGCCTCCACCGTCAGCAGGCGACTGCGCGGGCGTACGAGGCCTGCGACACCGTACTCGCCGAGCGAGCGGCACCGGGAGGTCAACCAGCTCCAGTCCAGGCCCAGGTAGCCGGAGAGGATCCGCAGCCGGCCCGCCGGGTCCGAGGCGCCAGCGAGGACATCGTTTCTCTGGGCGTCGGCGAACGCCGAGGCGTAGGTACGCAGGTCGCCCCGGGCCGATGTGCTCCCGGCGGCCCAGAGTGCACCGCCGGGAGCTCGCACCCAGTTCGCCACAACGGCTCGTTGGCCGGGTACGAGGGCCACGCCGTCCACCTCGGCGTACTCCGGCTTCGGTATCACCCGTACCCGGATTCCGAGGCGCTCCATGAGAGCGATCGCCAACAGCAGCAGTACCCTCTCGTACCGCTCTGATCGGGCGATCTCGTTCTCCGGCAGGCAGAAGACCCGCACTGTCTGCGTTGAGCCGCTGTGGAAGCGCGTGAGCGTCTGGAGGTAGTCGAGCTTGTGCTTGAAGAACAGCCAAGGGGCCGCTTCCTCGCCGCTCTGTTCGCGCGTCCAGAACATCGGCACCACTGAAGCCTCGGCCAGTTCCTGTTCGATGTGCTGGGCGCAGAACGCAGACCCCATCCAGCTGCTGCCCGCGGCGCTCAGGTCGACGAGGAACTGGCTGGGGGCCGATCTCGGCAAGGAGAGGTAGGTGCTGATGATGTGGCGCTCGCTGTCGAGGACCTGGTCGTCGGCCAGGAGACCGTCGTCGAGTTGTGTGAGTGCCCAGAGGATGCCGTAGGTGAGGTCGTCCAGGAGATAGGCCGAGGGAATCGACAGGGCCCCGGTTGACTGCGGCCCGGGGCGGCCCGCCCGGCGGGCGGATGCAGCTTCGCGGACGTACAGCTCCAAGTTGCCGAGACGCTCCTCCACCCCTACGAGGAACCCGCGGCGCGCCGGACGTAAGAACCCCTCCAGGTCACGCTGGGCATCCTGGTGCAGCGCCTCAGGGTTCACCTCGTCGCCGTGCTTGGTGACGGACAGAAGATGTACTGCGGCACTCGTCCCGTCCAGACGGTGGCGCCCGCTGATCTCCCAGGTCCCGGCCGGGCCGCCGGCCGGGATCAGCAGGCTGGAGGTGGGCCAGCGGGATCCGACCTGTTCCGCCACAGACCCCATGGCCACCAGGGGCTCGTCCGCGTCGGGCGCGGGAGCAAACAGCACGTCCACTGGGTGTCCGAACATCCGCTCCAGGATCTGTGCTGCCTCACCGCGGGGCCGGCCGAACCAGGTACCGGATGACCACCGGTCGAAGGTGGTGCGCCCCAGGCCAACCGTGGCGAGACGACGGTTGTTGGTCTCCTGGGCGAGGCTTCGCCCGGTTGCGGTGTAGGGCACGCAGAACACTTCCCAGGTGGTCAGGTTCTGTTCCTTCAGCAGGAGGCTGAACAGCGTCGGACTCATCGCGACAGCCCTTCCCCTGGGTGTGTACGGGCAGCAGAGCAGCGACCCTACGTCCACGCATGGCGACAGGGACTGCACACTTCGTGACCCTGGCAAGGATGCGCCCAAAGGCAAGCCGTTAGCAATATGGTCGAGCAAATTGCTCGGCCATATTGCTTGTAGGCGACGTGGCGAGCCGTCAGACTGGCCACCATGCCAGAAGCGAAGACGCCGTGGTCGCTGACCCTCAGTGAAGTCGGCCTGCGGCTGGAACAGTTGCGCGAGCGCCGGGGCCTCACGCAAGGCGACGTCGCTCGCCACGAGGTGCTGCGCCAACGCGGCGTCAAGATCGACACGAGCGCCATCAGCCGCCTCGAGCGCGGTCAGCGCCGCCGCGTGGCCCGCGATCTCGTCGCGGCGCTTCTCGAGGTCTACAGGGCCAGCGAGTCCGAGAGCTCAGAAATCCTGGCGCTGCTGGGAGCCGACACCACGCCAGCCGGCCGACCGCGCCCTGCCCTGTGGCGGCGCAACGCGCACCTGCTCGGGCCCATGCAGTTCGAGAGCTACCTGCTCATGGAACGCCGGGCCGCCGGGCTGAAGAACTATGAAGGCGAACTCTGGCCAGGTCTCTGTCAGACCGAGGACTACGCCTACCTCGTCATCGCCCGGATGCGGCCCGATCTTCGGCACTCAGAGGTCAAAGCACTCGTCGACGTGCGCATGGACCGCCAGCAGAACGTCCGAGCCGGCGCTCTCACCGACTTTCGCGCACTCGTGGACGAGCGCGCGCTCCGCGTCGTTGGCGACGACCCGGCAGTGTCGAGACTGCAGATGGAGCGAGTCCTGGAGGAGTCCGAGGACCCTCGCACCACCATCCGGATCCTGCCGGACACCATCGGCCTGCATCCGGGGTCAGCGGGCCCCTTCGTACTCATGTCCTTTCCGGAGGCCGCTCGCCAAGTCGTGTGGGTCGAGACGATGGTCAGCTCGCTGTACTTCGACGGCGACGACGACATGCAGCGCTACTCCGCGACCTTCACGGATCTGTGGGAGCGAGCGCTGGACCCCGATGAGACGCGCTCGCGTCTCAAGAAAAGGATCAAGGAGCTAGAACAGTGACAGCGAAGCCGGACCCTTCCTCGTTCGACCTGACGTCGGTCGAATGGACGGTGTCCTCCCACAGCGGCGGCGGCGGCAACTGCGTTCGCGTCGGCGTGCAGAACGGCCACGTACTGATCGGAGACTCGCAGAATCCCGATCGGCTGCCCCATGTGTACACACCGGGAGAGGCCAAGGCGTGGCTGGAGGGCGCGAAGGGCGGCGAGTTCGACTTCCTGCTCGAGCTGTGACGCGAGCAGAGTAGGGGTAAGTTCCGTGGGCCGACCTTGGTAGATCTGGGGTCGGCCCTAGGTATTTCTCGAACGTGGCTTCTTCCTACGGGCGTGCCGCAGCGCCAGCCAGGGCTCCGATGGCGGTGGTCAGGGCAACAGCGACGGCGGACAATAGGACTCCTCGTTCACGGCTGGCCTCCCTGTGACGGGCCGGTCGGCTTCGACCCAAGACCCCGGCGTGACCTTCCTTCTCCGCCGTCGCCCCGGGGGGCCGTGGTCGTGGTGCGGTGGCCGGTCAGGCACCTCGTGCTCCGGCGTCGAGGGTCTCCGCCGCGCTGAGTGCCGCGAGAACCTGGGCCTGGCCCTCGGCCAGGGGCAGGGTGCCTGCGGTGATCGCCTCGGCGATCCGCGCCGCGTGTCCCAGCGCGATCGCCACCCCGGTCGGTTCCCGGTCTGCGGTCAGCAGCTCGTATCCCGCGCGCAGCGCGGCCGCGAGGTCGCCGTCATAGTCCTCGGGGCCGTTCGCGGTCAGCGGCCGTAGCCACAGGGCGGCATGGGACTCCACGATTCGGGCGTAGGGGCGGTGGTCCGTGACGATGCCGCATCGTCCGCCGGCACCGTCGGCGCTGCGGCGCCCGGTCCAGTTCTCCGCCAGCCATCGGTGGCGTCGGCAGACCTCCAGCCGGTAGTCCACAGACCGGTCGCGTGCGCGGGCGCGCCGTTCGATGACGACGGTCGACGGCTCGGTGCACGTGGTGATCTGGCGCAGGACCGGCACAGCGGGACCCCCTCCTGGTCGCGGGTGAAGGTCTAATCATGGCGAGTGAAGGGAAGGGCTATCGTCCACGATCGAACGCTACGACCGTGGCCTAGGACTCACTTTGAGGCTGGGGTGTGGAGCTGCGGTTCCGTGGGGTCGTCTCCGGGGGTCGAACGTGGCTCGTCGGAGTCCACCCAGACCCCCTCAGCGATCTGGTAACTCCCGGTCAGCGTCTCTCCCTCAGGGAGCCCGCTCGGGAAGATCCAGAAGCCGTTCTCACTCCGGTAGGCGCCTGCGGCCTCCCGGGCCCTCTCGGTCTCGAGGGCTTGGCGGACAACGCCGCACAGCGTGCACGGGCATTCAGCCGGCTGCACATCTGCGAGCCAGGCCTCGTAAAGCTCCTTCCCTCTGTGCATGGGTAGCCCGCGGCTGATGGCGACCGCTTCGAGCATGGCATCCCATCGGACGGTCTCGGTCGCGGGCGGTTCGACGGTGCCTCCGAGGGTCCGGTGGCTGCGCTCTTGGTGGACGTGGCGGAAGACGCGTACGGACATGCCGCGAGCCTGACAGGCCCAGGCACGGCGGGACCAGGGACTTGCGGAAACATGCGCGTCAGGGTCTCCTGCGGCACGACCAGTCGGCGCGGACATGGCCATGGCCCTGACGTCGGTCAGGGCCATGGCGTCCCAAGTTGCAAGCAACGCGACGACGTCGGCGCAAGGCAGCGGGATCTGTTGCAGGGCTACGAGGTAGTGAGGATCCGACCCAGCTCGGCGTCCAGCGCCACTCGCACACTGGGCACAGAGCTCTCCCTGCCGTACGGAACCACTTTGGTCGTACGGCGGAGGAAGTCTTCGATCGGCGGCCGAGGGGCCGTCAGAAGCGCGCTGGCGTCGGCCACACGGAGGCGGAAGACGACGTCGTCTGCGTTGCGCGGATCAGGACCGATCTGTACATCCCCTTCTCCCACCTGCCGGACCAGACCGTCTCGGATGAGGTCGCGGTTCACGTGCCAGACGACAGGCTCGTCACCCATGCTCATGCGGAAGACGATCCGTACGGCGTATGGGTCTTCCAGCGTGTAGTGCAGAAACGCTGTGATGACGAAGCAGGGGTGCGGCTGCGGCATGTGGAGCCTCATCGCAAAGGCGGTGCTGACCGGCTCCTGCACATCAGTGCTCATCGAAACTGATCTCCTCGGTAGTGAATGGCAGGAGTTTCTGGCTGAGGCCGTTGCAGCGTGGTCCCGTCGCGAATCTCTTGCCATCCATGAGCAGGTGTCGACGTTGGTCCCTTCGGGGACTGAGCACGCAACCTACGAGGCGAGGCGGACAACCACCCGGAGCTCACGTCTGTGATCACCGCCGCTAACAGGCCGTGTCCGGTTGACCGGTGAGCATGCGGCGGGGCCACCACCGCGGTGGCCCGCAAGGAGGTCACGACATTGCCCGCCGACTACATCCCTTCGCCGGCCGAGACCGCGGAGGCCGCGCCTGCAGAGACCGAAGATCAGGTGCACGCTGACTACGCCGACTGGAGTGTGGTGACCAGTGCGGACGAGAACCATCCCTTCCCCATCCTGGTGCTGGGGAACGACAGGGCCGAGTTGCATCTCGAGCTGGGCCCGGAGCGACTGGACGAGCTTCTTGGCGCGCTTGCTGCACAGATCCAGGAGAACGGCGACGGCGATCTTGACTATCTGGAGCCCGACGACGCTGAACGGAAGCCCCTGACGAGGCGGATCGGTTCCAAGGCAGTGGCCGCCTCTGGCTGGCCGACCGCGGACCACTGGTGGCGGTCGGCCGATTCGAGTACGCGCATCATCGTCGTCGGCGTCATCGTGGCGGTCATGGTGCTCGGGCTGCTGGTGACGTTCTGAACCCAACGTGACGAGGCGCCGTCCTCTCCAGCCCACGGGTGTGCTGTCAGGCAGTGCGGTCGCTGCTTCCTCGAATGAGAGCGAGTTGCTGTTCATCGGGCAGCTGGTCGAGAAAGGTCGCCTCGCCGTACTGCTCCGTCTTGGCGGCCAGGGCCTCTTCCTCTGTTGCGCCTGGAAGGAGAGCCCAGGTGGCAGTGCACCACGGCTCGCCGTCGAAGTGGTGCAGTCGACCGTGGGAGAAGCACCAGGTGAAGACGGTGGGGTCACTCAATGGTTGTCCTGAGGTGCTGGTAGGGAAAGGTGGTGATGGGCAACGTATCTGGCGGTACCGACAGTCACGCTGTTTCCGCGGAGCGCTCCGCTTCATCGTTCGTCGAGCAGGGTCCCGGGGTCGTGAGGGCGTCGGCCGTGCGGATGCTGGAGTGCAGGGGCCAGCACAGGACAGCCCCGAGTACTCCAGCGCCGCAGATGGTCCACGTTGCAGTCACTCCTCCGCCGTGGCTGAGGGACCAAGCGGCAAGGAGAGGCGCGGCGATGACCGCCAGGGCGAGGTTGCTGCCCCACACGCCGGCGTACCGTCCGTGTGCTCCAGGCGGGGCAAGACGGGCGACGAGGTCTCCTGCTGCGATGAACAGGATGATCTCGCCTGGGACGGCGGCGGCTGCGGCAAGGCAATATCCGGCGGTGGAATCCGCCAGACCGGCCAGGCCCATGCCGGCGCCCAGGAGGAGGGCGCTGGTTGCCAGCAGACCGGTCATGGGCCCGCCGTGCGCCGCGCGTCTGCTGAGCCATGGGGTCATGAACGGGGACAGGATCAGTACGGCGGCCGCGTTCGCTACCTGCGTCCAGCCGTATGCGGTGGCGTCCAAGTTGTCGTAGCTCATCATCATCGGAAGGGCCGTGAAGACGCTGCCGGCGCAGATGAGTGCGCAGAGGCTGGCGAGGGAGAGCAGCCACAGACGGGCGTCGCGCACCGCGTGGGTGTAGCCCGTCTTGGTCTCCTCGGGGTCGGTGCGGCGGGTGTACGGAGGGAGCAGGAGTACGGCGGCCACTCCGAACATTGCGCAGGCGAGCGCGTTGACCCAGAACAGCGTCGGCAGTCCTGCTGTGGCGGCAAGATAGCCGCCCAGTGATCCGGTGAGGGCGGCTCCGATGTTGACGCTGAAGTGTCGCCAGCCGTTCACCAGGACCTGCTGCGCCTTGGTGGGGAAGGTGTCGTCGATGAGCGTGGTGATCACCGGCCGGGCGGCGTCATAGACCACGCCGGTGAGGAGGGCGGCGGTGATGAGCCCCGTCGAGGAGCGCACTTCCGCCAGGATCGGCAGGATGACCGCGGCTGTGGCCATGGCGTAGGCAAGTGTTGCGCGCGGGCCGATCCGGTCGGACAGCCAGCCACCGCCCACCTGTCCTATGAGCCAGCCGGCACCGAAACTTGCCACGATCCAGCCGGTCGTCTGTGCGGAGAAGCCGAGGCTGTCGGCGTGGTAGGGCAGGAAGGGGTAGGCGAAGCCGAGGGCACGGATGGCGAAGGTTCCGATCAGGGCTGCCCAGATGATCGGGGGCCATCGGCGGTTCCCCGCTGATCTTGTGGTGGTGGCCTGCGGCGAAACGACGGCAGAAGGCACGGCTGCTCCAGGGGTCAGGTTCCTTGTGCGGGGGGTGTTCGCGCCGAGGCCTGGTCGGTCAGGTAAGCGCGGGGGTGCGAATGGAGTCCGCGAACAGGGCGGCGGTATCTGCGGCAGCTGCTGCGCCGGTGCTGTCGGGGCGCCGAAGGAGACAGCGAACGATGGGGGAGCCGACTACGACGCCGGCGACGTGAGGGGCGACCTGCTCGGCAAGCTCGGGGGTGGAGATGCCGACCCCGGTGACGATGGGGACGTCGGACAGTCGCTTCAGCCGGTCGGTGAAGGCCTTCAGGGCGGCTATGTCGAGGTGTCCTTGGTAGCCGGTGCGGCCCGTCACGGCTGGGGCGTACAGCCAGCCGCTCGCAGTTGCGGTGACCTGGCCGAGTTCGGTGTCGGTGGCCTGTCGGGGGGTGAACTGCAGGTTGTGGAGTCCTGCCGCCCGGGCGGCTACGGCCCACTCGGCAGCTGCAGCCGCGGGGAGGTCCGGGATCAACGCTCCTGCGGCGCCGGCGTCGGCGAGTTCACACGCAAATCGACGCGGATCGTGCGCTCGGACGGGCTCCCAGTACGTCATTACGAGAACGGAGGCTTGGGTGGTTTCGGCTGTGCGCCGGACCGTGGTGAAGACGTCCTGGATCTGTGTCCCGTGTTCGATGGAGCGCTGGTTCGCCGCGGTGATGGCCGGTCCGTCGAGGGGGGCATGCGGGTGGGGCAGGCCGATTTCGAGAACGTCCGCTCCGGCCACGGAGAGCATCTGCAGGGTCTCGATGTCCAGGCCGGGGGCCGGGAATCCGGCCGGCAGGTAGGCACCGAATACGGGTACGGGCTGGGCCAGCCTGGCGGTGAGACGGGCCGCAGCGGGGGTGATGTCGTGCACGGAAGGTCCTTGGGGGAGCGATCGGCCGGGCCCGGGAGGCCCGGACTACGGGGCGGGGGTGGGAAGCGGATGTGTTTGTTCCTGCTGCGCGTCTCGGAGTGCCCTGGCCAGGGGGCGGCACGCGGCGACGGCGACGAGTGCGCTGCCGACCAGGAGGGCGGCGACCAGGGGGCGGCCACCGGTGTTCAGCGCCAGGGCTATGCCAAGCGGCGGAAGAGAGGCGACGGCGGTTGCTCCGCTGAGGACTGCCTGGTAGCGGCCGGTGGCGTTGCGAGGGGCGTGGGTGGAGATGTAGGCACCGAGCGCGACGGAGAAGGCGATCTCACCGGGGACCAGGAGCGCGGCCGCGGCGGCGTACCCGATGGTGGTGTGCTGCAAAGCGGCGAGGCTGATGCCAAGCCCGAGAATGGCGCAGCCGCAGGCGAGGATGGGGACGAGCGGGTATCTGGGGGTGTCCCCGGAGCCGACGAGCAGCCGGGTGAGGGGTGGAGTGAGCGCCAGGACCGTGATCGTGTTGGCGAGCATCGCCAGGCCGTAGCTGGTGGGCGGGAGTCCGTCGTCGGTCATGAGTAGCGGCAGGACAGAGACCAGTCCCCAGGCGCAGGTCATGCCGCAGACTGCCGCGACGGCGATCCAGCGCAGTGAGGGGTCGGCGAAGACCTGGCGGTAGGTGACGGCCGGGACGTCGGCGCTGTCAGTCGCGGTCCGTGGTGTCAGGACTCGGTAGGCCACGGCCGCGAATCCCAGGCACGCGAGTCCGTTGACGACGAAAAGGGCTTTGTAGCCGTAGTGATGGGCCAGGTATCCGCCGGCTGCCGCGCAGATGGCTATGCCGACGTTGGAAGCCCAGTACAGCCAGGACTGCGCACGGGTGCGGCCGGCTTCACTGTCGATGGTGGCGTTGATCTGCGCGCTGACCGCCGGCCGGTGGATCTCCATCGTCATGCCGAGGAAGAACGAGACCAGGAGCAGGGCGGGAAACGACTCGGCGATCGCGAGGGCGAAGCAGGCGAGGGAGGACAGCGCCATGACGAGCGAGAGGCCGACCCGTTGTCCCAGCCGGTCTGTGAGGGCCCCGGCTGAAGCGAGGCCAGCGCACCAGCCGAGTCCGAATGCGGTCAGTGCTGCGCCTGCGGCCGTGGTGCCGTATCCGAGCCCGTCAGCGACGTAGTAGCCCAGGAAGTCCCATGCGAAGCCGGCGGCCTTGATGAGCAGCGAGGAGGCAAGCAAGGTCCAGACGACGGATCGCGCCGCTCGCATCGCTGGGCTGACGGGCGGGGTGATGACGGTGGGGGCGGTGGTCATGCAGCTGCTCCGGATACTTAAGGGGCGAACGCCCAGTTGTGCTGGTGGGAGAGGGGTGGGTGGCCCGGATTGAGCCCGGACCTGTCGGCCGTCTCTGGAACCCGACGGACAAGTTCGAGCGCCGCGATGCTCAGCCCCGACCGCTTCGTCTTCGTGGAGGTGCGATCTCTTGTTCCAGCTCGAGGTCGGCGTCGATCTCCTGCTGAATCGCCGGGTCGTACCGCGGTTCGAGGAAGACGTCTTGCCAAACCGGTCGAGGTGACAGCGGCTGCCGACGGGCTCGCCCGGGAAGGGTGGTGCGTGCGCCCGGGACCTGTTGGGACCGGTGCGCTGGCTGAGCGGGTGACACTGCGTCTCCTCTTCGTGGCATGACCAAGTGGGCCGCAGAGGGCATCAGCGGTCTGGAGGGGTGGGCGGTGCCCCGGCACTGGGGCCGGGGCACCACCTGTACGTGCGCAGGGAGCCCGCGTTGCGGGCATCGCGTATACGGAGGGCCCAGCGGTGACAGCTCGCACCGCCTGGCAGGTTCGGCTAGCCGGCGAGGCTGAGGAGCATGTCCTTGCGTATCCAGCCGTACGTGTTCGCGGCCATGCCGCTCTTGGACCGGTAGATCAACTTGCCGTAGTACCAGTCACCCTTGCCGCAGTAGATGCGCAGGTCGTCGCCGTCGTAGAGGAATCCCTTGGAGGCGTACGACGTCCCCGGGCCCGATCGGTAGTTGATTCCGTTCCCGTCGACCTGGGCGTTGTGGTCCGCCAGGTTGTAGGTGCAGCTGGAGGCGGTGGCCGCTGACGCTGCCGGTGCCAGGGCGGCCGCCCCGCCGGCCAAGAGGGCCGCGGACAGGGCGACGGTGGTGAAACGGCGGATGGACTTCATGAGTGCTGCTCCTTCGATCGCTGGCGCTTCCTGAACAAAAGCCATAAATGCGACTCGCCTGAGCAGGCGGGGGTAAGGGGTGTTCTCACCCCCGCCTGATCGGTTACGACGTGGCGTTACGCGGCGTCGGGCTTGCCGGCGCCTCGAGCGGCGCGGCGCTTGTTGATGCCGGCGACTCCGAGGGCGGCAACGCCGGCCGCGAGCAACCCACCTGCCGCCAGGCCGAGCTGGGTGTTGCCGTCCGCTCCGGTATGGGCGAGCGATCCGCTCGGCTTGCTGCCTGCCACGTTCTGCGTGGTGTCGGACACCTTGCTCGCTTCGGACTTGCCGTTGCCAGCTGCCTCACCCGCCGGCCCGCCCGACCCGGACCCCGGCGTCGACTCGTCGCCACCCCCAGGGTTTGAGGTCGGGTCCGGGGTGGGGTCGACGCTCGGGTCGGGCTTCGGGTCCGGCTTCGGGTCGGGCTTCGGGTCGGGCTTCGGGTCGGGCTTCGGGTCCGGCTTCGGGTCCGGCTTCGGGTCCGGCTTCGGGTCCGTACCGGGATCGGTGCCCGGGTCGGTGCCCGGGTCCGTGCCGGGGTCCGTACCGGGGTCCGTACCGGGGTCGGTGCCCGGGTCGGTGCCCGGGTCCGTGCCCGGGTCCGTGCCCGGGTCCGTGCCCGGGTCGGTGCCCGGGTCCGTGCCCGGGTCCGTGCCCGGGTCGGTGCCCGGGTCGGTCGGGTCGTCTGCGGGCGTCACGACCGTCTTCGCGTCCGCCTTGGCCCCTTCGTCCCCGGCCGCATCGGCCTTCACCTGCGCCGTGGCGCTCACCTCTGCGGCCGAGGCACCGGTGGTGGCGACGCCCAGCACACCGACTGCCATGACGGCGGCCGAGGCCACCCGCATCATGCGCCGGCGCGGCGTCGTACTCCTTTTACTCATGCGTCTCGCTGCCCTTCATCGCACGTTGGCAGGCCGCCGCGGATCGACGATCTCCAACGAGACGCACAGTAGGAACGGAAGCGGACACCTCCCTCGAAGCGCATTACCGGCGGCCTCGACCACGCGCCGAGGTGGTGACCACTGTCCTGTTGGGCCCCCGTCGTCAGCGCCTCGGCACAGCATTCGGCCGCAGACGAGCCTGTCCGCTCTGCTTCATACGTTCAGGACATGAGTAGTTCACAGCTTCCGACCCACCCAGCGGGGCTCGCAGTGCCGGCACAGGTCCCACCGGTGCCTCTTCGACGCCGTCCAGAGGCTCGCGCACCGCCGAGGGCGCCTCGCGCCGCCAACCGAACGCCGTCTCTCGACAACGAAGGAAGTAATCCATGCGACCTCTGACCCGCCGGGCCGCGACCGCCACCGCGGTCACAGCCCTCATGCTCGGTGGAGCCACCGCCCTCGCCGCTCCCGCATCCGCAGTCGGCTCCACCGCGTGCACCAAGAACGTGGCCGACTACACCGCCTGGACCTCAACCACCGTCCACCTCCGCAACGGCCCGAGCACCAGCTACACGTCCCTGGGCCTGCTGCGCACCGACACCAAGATCACGGTGGCCTGCTACGCAAAGAGCGGCACCTGGGCCCACATCAAGGTCCGCAGCGGGGCCAACTCGGGCAAGACCGGATGGATCAGCGCCTACTACATCTCGGTGCCGATGCAACTGGACTGACCGCACCACCGGGCGCGGCAACTGCCCCTGAAGGTGCCGTTCCGGCCGTCACGCCATGGGTGGCCCTGACGCTCTCGCGTCAGGGCCACCCAGACCAACACGGCCATGTCCCACCGATTCCCTTGAAACGCCACCTGAGCCCTCCACGCCCTCCCTGCGGAGCCTCGGAAGGAGACACATTCCGTGAACCGACCGCCCTTGGCCGCCCACTACGGCCTCGGTGTGATCTTCCCCGTTGTCGTATTGGACAGCAGCGGATGGAAGCAGGCGGCGCCCTGGGCCCGCCCCCAGCGGACCACAGATCGCGATGACCTCCTGGTCCTGCGCTGGTCCGGTTCGGACCAAGACGAGGACGAGTCGGTACAGCTGCTGGTCGCCCTCGCCCGACTCGCACCCGACCCGCTCGACGACGAATCAGCGCTGGCGGCGTATGCCGAGCAGTTGCCCCGCTCCGCACGTCTGATCGCGCTACGACCTTCCGCACTGATTGGCAGCTGGGCAGAGCGCCCCGGACAGCAGCAGCCGGCCCGCCGCGTCGCATAGCCCCTCTCTTACCGCCCGACCTGCATCACATCGGAGTCGCACATGCCCTACACCGACGAACCGGCTGTCGCCGTCATCACCCCGACCGGCCTGAGCAACCGCCGTCTCGCCTACCTGGAGGAGCTCTATGAGAGTCTCCGCCTGCAGAAAGAGGTGACGTGGGAATGGATCATCGCGCCGAATGGCCCGCACGCGGATCCGGATCGTATCCCCGAGCTGATCGCCAAGGACCATCGAGTGAGGGTTTGCGCCCGGCCCGATCCGGGTCCCGCGCCGGCTCGGAATACGGCCCTGAACTACGTGTCCGCACGCTTCGTCGCCTTCGCCGACGATGACGATCGGCTGCCTGAGCGTTCGCTCGCTGTGCGGTACGACCGCGCCATGGACAGTGGGCTCCGGTGGGTCGCCGGCTGGTCCGCCGACTGGCGGTCCGACGGAAGTCTGGAGACGTGGATGTGCCCGACCCCGGTCGGAAGGCACGAGCCCGGAGACGTCTGGACGTACTGGCCGACGGCCACTGGTAGCAAGCCCCCGGTGGGGCACTGCATGCTCCTCACCGACACCCAGCTCGCTCGGGCCGTAGGCCATGGCGGGCTGCACAAGGGTGAGGACTACACCTACGTCATGGGGGTCACGGGCCGCAGTGCCGGGGAACTGCTGCCCGCGGTCGTCTACCATCGGCGCGATCATGAGGACCAGTGGACAGCCGACGCAAGTTACCGCGATCAGGCGGAGTTCGATGCGCGTACGCACGCCTGGAACCAAGGTCGTGCCGAACGCGCTCTCTACCGGGCGCTGCATTCGCCAGACGGCCTGAACGAGGCGAGGTCATTGGTCTGACCTGCAAGCCCGGGCGGTGGCGCCTGCTGAATCATTCCGCAGGCCAAGGGGCTGGCAGCGTTAGGTCACCACGTTCCTCGCGCTGCCGGTCGATCGCTCCGGCCTCATGAAGCCGGCCGACGTGTGGGTCTGCATCATGTCCGCTCGGTCTGCGGCATCGCTGGGACGGCTGGGCGTGGCACAGAGGGCAGCTCAGGCTCAGCGGACACGTGAAGCCGTCGGTGAGACCACCGCACGCCCAGTCGCACTCCGCGGCGCCCAGGGCGAGACCGCGGCGGTCGATGAGGATGCCAGCGCCGAGCAGCTTCAGGTAGTCAGCCTGGTAGAGAGGAGCTGGCACCGGTTGAGTGATCCCATCAGCGCCGAGTCGAGCTCGGTCTTGAAGCACAGTCCCTCTTCTGGTTCGGATCTCGCCGGTTCGGCCTTGCCGTAGGTGCCGTCATGCGGCTGTGAGCTCCGCTTCATCGAGCAGCAGCATGGCCTGATCGAGCACGGTGGGCCTGACGTTGCGGTAGAAGAGGGCGGGCGGCCAGAACAGCTCAATCGGCTCCTGCATCCGCATGGTGAACCACAGCGCCTCACGCATGCTCTCCAGCACGTCGCGCGTCTGGCGCCGTCGCCACGCTCGGCCCGCCCACGTTCGCGCTCCGGCAACGTAAGCGTCCACCAACTGCTGGAACCGCAACAGCGCCCGGCGCAGGTGGTCCTCTGCTACCCAGCCAGCGCTGCTTCGGCTCAGGCCGTATGCCTCGTAGCGGTACACCAGGCCCGTGGCCGCCTGGATCTCCCGCACGACGTCGCTCGACGCCAGAGCGTGGGTGAACTGCTGAGCCGTGATGCGGCGGGGGCGAGCGTGGCGGGCCGTGAACACGAGGTCCTCCGAGGCTGAGGCGGGGTGAGGGCCACAGCTTCGGGCGGTAGCTGGCAGAAGCGAATCTCCCGCGAAATCCGCCTCGGCGCCTGTCACCGTCCGCGGGGTCTGGTGCTCGCCCTCGGTCACAGGGCGCTGAGTGCTTCCTCCGTAGCTGCGGCGACCCCGCCCACCTTCTGCGCCAGCTCCATCAGCTCCTTCTCCTCAGGCTCATCGGCGTTGTCGAGGATGCCGGGGAGCTCGCCGCCCGTCGCGGCGATCACACGCATCGCGCGCAAGAACTCCTCGTAGCGGTCAGCCTCCGCCAGAGCCGCCTTGCTCGGGGGCGCGACGGCAGGCTGGACAGGCTCCTGCGGCTCGTCTCCGAAGCCGTCAGCGTCGAAGTCGGTATCAGCGCCCCAGCCCTCGCTGTCGTCGCGGCGCGAGGCGGGGGCTGCACCGCCCTTCCGGGCCTGGGGCTCGTCCTCGCCGGCCCACATGTCCTCCTCCGGCGGCGCGTTTCGAGAGTGCGCACGGAGCGTCTCGTTCACCGCCTCATCCATTTCCTCCGGGCTGTCGGCATCGGACAGGCGGCTCTCGAGGGCATTGATCACTTCGGCGTCACGGCTCGGAGCGACCTGGCGCAGGGCGCGCTCGGTCAGCTGCAGCTCCAAGGCGTCGTCGCCGAGCCGTTCGGTCAGCTGGTGAGCGAAGGCGGCGAAGCGCGCCAGCCGGTAGCGGTGCGCTCGGGAGGAGTTGGTGAACTCCTTGAGTACGTACTCGCGCGGGTCTCGGTAGCCCAAGGGCTCCCATGCCCTCACACGGACGATCTCCGTCATCGTGCCGTCCAGCTCGTCGGCCAAATGCAGGGCGCGTTCCGTCAGAGTCCGTGCGTACTCCGGAGTGCAGGGTGTTCCCGGGTCGTCGACGACGACGCCGGTGATGACGCCCGTCTCAGGCTCGGTCGCCTTCTCAAGGCTGGTGTCGGAAGTGTGGTCCATGATGATCTCCGGAGGTCCGCCGCTGAAGCCGATGCAGCTAGCACTCTGCCGAGGAAAGCGGACACCTGCGCCCGAGCCCGGAAGGTGGGCTCGGGCGCCCAGGCCGAGATAGGGGTGTGGGCGAGGTCCCGGCAGGAAACCGGCTCCTTGGTGACGCCGGACGCTCGCGTACGGCGCGGCCAGTCGTACGGCTCCGCCTCTGCCTCCCCTGCCGGCAGAGCTCTCGCGTTCGCGCACCTGGCGGCCCTGGTCTGTTCACCGCAGGTTGTGGGACACCGGTTCGCGGCTACGCAGAGGCGGCGACGGGTACCCCTTGCTCAGGGACGGTCGCTGGCACGTCGGTCGGCGTGGGCGGGTTGGGCTCGGGCTCGCCGGCCGGGGCGAGGCGGGGCTCGAACATGGTGCCGCGGCCTTTGGACATTTCCAGCAGGACCTCGCGGGCGGCCTGTGCGTCGCCTAGGGCGCGGTGATTCCCGCCCAGAGCGGTCCACCGGTTGGAGCCAAGCCACACCGCGTAGGACTCCATGAGGCACCACCAGTTGTCGGGATCGGCCAGGTGCATCGGCCGCTTCCCGACGCGATGGGCGTCGTTGGTGACCACGGTGCGGTCGAATTCCTCCTTGTACGCGCAGATCACCCTGCCCCGTGTCACCTTCCGCAGTCGAGGGAGGATCCTGTCGAAGGTCCGGGCATTGGCAGCCAACAGGTCCTCGTCGCTGATGCCGTGCACCCCATACGCCTCGGGCGCGATGGGCGCCTCGGGCTGCACCAGGGTGTTCATCAGCTTCTTACCGCTCGCGGCATCGATGACGGCCACCTCCACGGTGCGCCCGTACAGGTCCGTGGTCTCGGTGTCCAGGACGACGGCCGCGCCCGGCTCCAGCAGCGCCCGGGCCCTGCGGGTGATCCGGCCCCACTTCGGGCACAGGGTGATCTCGCCGGCGTACGGCCCGGCCGCCGGGTCCTTGGCGAGCTCGGCAGCGACGTCCTTCTTCGTCGGAGCACCGTCGCGGCGCACCCAGTCCAGCTCCCAGCTGCCGGTGTACGGGGAGCACCAGGCCCACACAGTCACGCCGTGCCGGTCGGCGAGGGCCTGCGCGAAGCCGCGGACAACGTCGCCCCGGGTGGGGGCCTTCCGCGCGTATGTGCGCAGCGGACTCGGCGCACCCTTGGGCAGGCCTCGTACGGAGTTCCAGTCCACGCCGGGGACCTCCTCTACCGCGCGGACGTCGGCGAGCCGATACAGCGGCACGGTGACCGTTCGGTACCGGCTCGTGCCGGCGGGCATCTCCATAGTGGTCACCGGGGCGAGCCACCCGGCCGCTTCGACGTACCGCAGGTCCGTGGGGTACCGGATCCCCAGCTCCTTGGCGGCGGCCTGACCGGTGATGTGCTGTTCACCCTCGGCCTCGCGGGGAAGGCGGTCGACGTCTGCGGTCAGGTAGCGGCCGAACCGGCCGACCTTCACCCGGCCCTCGTCTCCCATGCGGGCGATGTCCCGCCAGTGCCATCCGATGCGTTCCACGGCCTCGTCGCGGGTAATGCTGACCTCCAGCCAGGCGGTGCGCTCGGCAACAAGCTGCTTCACCAGGTCCGCGTCGAGGGCGAGTGCGTCCTTGGTGCTGTAGAGCGGCCAGCGCTTGTACCAGTCGTAGATCTCGAGGTGCTTCAGCTCGATGAGCTGGTCGATGTCGTCGGCCACGACCGGCACACCAAGTCGCTCGGCGAGCAACGCTGCGGTGCGATGCACGCCCAAGGCTTCGGGCAGTGTCTCCTCGGGCGCCGTGGTCTCCCTCGACGCGGTCTCCACGGCGGTGTCCGTCATCGGTATCCCTCCTGGCAGTTCGTCGTCCTTGCTTGTGTTGTCCAACAGCATGGCGGCCCCCACTGTCACTGCCCGCTGTGTTCGGCCAGCCGCGTGCCAGTCCGAGACCGCTCGTGCCCTGAACGGAGGCATGCGACCCCGCGGGCCTGGACTGCTCACCAGAGCGTGAGCGTCCTGCTGGTGTAGTCGACGACCGGGTCTCCGGCATGTAGGTGACCGGGGGTTGGAGACGGCCGAGCGCCCATACGGTCACGGCGTACTCGTATCCCGCCCTGTGGCGGACGCTCTTCCCGGGCGGTCACCGCTGTCCCTCCTGGGGTGATACGTCGGCCGGTCCCTGCTGAGCGGCGAGTTCGCGGAGCGCCGCGGCGGTGAGCGCGATGACGCCGGCGATCGCCCGCGGGTCGTCCCGGAGCTCCCAGACAATGTCGAGCATCCGCTGCCGGCCGCCCGCGCCGTAGGGCACCTGGTCGAGCAGACGTTGCACCACGGCCTGGGCACGGCGGGTGGCGGCCACCTGGTCCTCGACGTTTCTCAGTTCGGTGGCCAGGCCGCGGCCGAACAGGGCCCGCTGCTCCTCGGCGGCGGTCAGAACGGTCAGGGCATCCGTGTCGGCGGGCACCAGCCGGGTCATGTCCGGGATGCCGGCCGGGGTACGCAGGTGGTCGGGGCAATCCTCGGAGACGATGACTGCCAGGCACATCTGCGCGACGTGGAGTGTGTGGAAGGGCGAGAAGTCCGCAGCGTGCGCGGCCAGGACGGGCAGGCCAGCCGTCAGGGGGGCGTCGGGCCGGGAGTGGGCGAGTGAGTACTCGGCCGCGCGCTGCTGCACGAGGCTCCAGTAGGGGTTCACCAGCGATCTCCGTCCAAGTCGTCGCCGTCCTCGTATTCGTCGGCGCCGTCCTCGTCCTCGCCGTGCTCTCCCTGCGGCCCGTAGCCGCCCTCGTGCATGGACGCCTCGTCCTCGTACTCCTCGAACCGGTACTTGTCCTCGTACGGGTCGTACGGCTCGGCGGCGTCCGCGGCCATCTGCGCCCAGTGGTCCTCCTCGGCCTGGCGCTCGTACTCCTCCCTTTCGGCCGGGGTGAGCCCGGCGAGCCATGCCTCATGCTCGACCTGGCTTGCTGCCGAACGGGCCTCGAAGTAGCCGTTCCAGATGTGCGCGGGGTAGTGCGGGTCCGTTTCGCACTGGGAGTGGCGCGTGAGCAGGTCGAGTGTGTGGTGCCCGGCCGGGCGAGCGCATCGTCCGGCCTCGCCGAAGGGAGCAGCGAGGCCGGAGCAGATGGGGACGAGCTCCGTCGACGGGGTGAGGGGCGAGGCAGGACGGCGGCCGCGCAGCTCGGCAAGAACGTCGGGGAAGCGGCGGTTCGTGTCCCGGGCGATCTGCCGGGCCCGGCGCTTGAGATGGTCGCTGCCTGTCTTGGTCACGGTCGTCTCCACAGCGGGACCCCACGCCTCCCGCCGGACGTTGCGTGAATGGGCGCAGCCGGACGGACAGGTATTCCATGGTGGTGCTGCGCGGGACCCAGTCTCGGTCCTTGTCCGTCGACGCCGCCCCTGTGCGGCGTGGGCGCGGGGCGGCAGCGGAAACGGCGGTTCGCGTCATGCCGTGCCGACACGATACCGGCTGCCGCCGACACCTGGGGAAGACCGCCTGCCATTGGGATGGCCTTCGCTGCATCTGTGGCTGGTGGTGTCCTGCGATAAGAGCTGCTCCGTCCCCTACCCCGGCTTTCCGCCTGCGGGTACCGCCGCGGTGCTCACAGTCGAACTGTGCGAAGAACCGGCGACGCCGGATGGGAGAGCGGCAAGGGGGGAAGTGCCGGGCTGAGTTTCGGACAGTTCGGTAGCGATCCGCCGTTCAGATGCTGGCGAGCGAAGTACGGTGGGCTCATGGCTGAGGCGGGATGTTCCCCCGTCGTCCCGCCTCAGCCGTTATGCCCCCTCGCGTGGCGCAGGGTCTGGGGGTGAGGCGCTCCGTCACCCCTGCGCATGCTGCGGGCGGCCGTCGCTGCAGGACGTCTCGGCACATGGGACCTCTCGGACGCGCCAGTTGCCGTTCCTCGGGATGTGGTCGCACAGGCGGCGCTTGACCTCGCCATGGATGCACTCCTCGCTGATATGGAAGTGGCGGGTGCGCTTCCGTTCCGGCGCTGCCGGTGCGGTGGCGCGTCCGGCTGCCGCTGCTGTTCGGACCTGTTCGGGGTGTGCCGTTCGCAGCAGCTCGGTGATCGGCGACTCGGGCCCAGCAAGATCAGGGGTGGGGATTGTGTGGGGGCGCAGCAGCCGGTTCGCGTTGAGGGGGTCTTCGTCATCCGGCCGGGCGTCAGGCGCCAGGAGGATGCAAGGGATGTCTCGGCGGCCGGGCCCGTGGGGCAGGTCGGCAGGGAGGAGATCAGGCTCCATTCCGTCGTTGAGCAACTCGATGATGCGGAACAGGAGCTGCTGCGGGCTGGTGGGGTCGGCATCCGCCACCTGCCAGGCGGATTGGTGCGGAGAACCGGCCGGCAGAGACGGAAGGCGTTCCGGCCGGGGGTGGCCGATGGTGTGCAGCCGACGGCCGTCGGCTGCGAGGACTGCTTCCAGCCACCACAGGTCGCCCTCCTGGCCGAAGGTGAGATAGGCGGCTCCTGGGATCTGCTCCCGGAGGGTGGAGGCGATCAACGTGATGACGTCGCGGGCGGCGTCGCGCCGCAGAGCGGCGATGTGCTCGTAGGTGAGCAGCGGGGAGATCATCAGAGGGGCGGGCACGGAGCGGGGTCCTCTCGGTCTGTGAGTTCTTGGGTGATCTCTCGGTGCCATTCACGGTGTTCACGAGCGCGCTCGGTGCCGTGGTCGAGAGACTTGAGGCTGTGTCCCGGGCAGCACCAGTCGCGACGCTTACCCAGGCGGGTCATCAAGGCCGCCACGTGTTTTCTCCCTGTCCTGTCCCCTACGTACCTCCGGCGGGCCAGGCGGAGTTCGCCTGGCCCGCCGGTCGGTCGGATTCACCCGTGCTAGAACGGCGGCTCGTCGCTCGGGGGCGCCGAGTTGGTGGCCCACGGGTCATCGGCGGGCGGGCCTCCCGCCGCCTTGGTCGCCTGGCGGGCGTTGCCGAATTCCTCGCGGCCCGTGCCGTTGCCGGTGGTCTTGGCGATCTTGGCCGTGGCGTTCTTGAGGCTCGGCCCGACCTCGTCAACGTCCAGTTCGTAGACCGTGCGCTTGGTGCCGTCCCGGTCCTCGTACGACCGCTGCTTCAGTCGGCCCTGCACGATGACGCGCGTGCCGCGCTGGAGCGATTCCGCGGCGTTCTCCGCCGCCTGCCGCCAGACCGAGCAGGTCAGGAACAGGCTCTCCCCGTCCTTCCACTCGTTGGTCTGCCGGTCGAAGGTGCGCGGGGTGGAAGCCACACGGAACTTCGCGACCGCCGCGCCGGAGGGAGTGAAGCGCAGCTCCGGGTCGTCGACGAGGTTTCCGATGACGGTGATAACGGTCTCTCCTGCCATGCAGCTTCTCCTGGTGTGAGTGGGTGGCGGCCGACGTGCACGTGCCGGGGGGGGTGGCTCGGTGTGTGCCGGCCGCCGTGGGGTGGTGACGAACGAATGGTGTCGGGAGAGGGCGGCGGCTGCGAGATCTCGCGAATCTCAGGCCGCCTGCACTTCGTGGGTGTTACGTCGATGGGTGGCGGCCGCTGCCTGCGCACGCAGGTAGTCGGCCATCTCCTGCGGGTCGTCGCGGAGGTCGAGGAGTTCGTCGGCGAGGCGCCGCGCCAGGTCTGGCTGATGCCAGGACAGAGCCTCCAGCAGCCGTGTGCTGATGCCGGCCAGGGTGGTGGTCATGGCGGTGTAGGCCAGTAGCTGGACGTCAGGGTCGAGGTACTGGCGTTCTGTCTCGGTGCGGCGCAACGCGGCCAGTCCTTGGTCGAGGATGTGGTGGCGCAGCTCGGTGGTGGACACGACGGGCGGTCCCCTTCATGTGCGGATGGGGTGAAAGCATCATCGCCCGCAATCCGGACACCCCCTGCTGGCCGTGTCAGTCACGGATGGCACGGCCAGCAGGGGCGGATCAGACGCTGTGCACGACCTCGGGCCGCTGGTCGGCTCGGGCCACGTACCGCTCTCCGAGTACCCGAGGTGCGCGGCCGGAGGCGCGGTCGAGCATCTCAGCGCGCCATCCATTGCCGGGAGGGACGGGAACGCCGTGCGGGGAGACGGCGTCGATGGGGAGCTTCAGCGCTGCTGCCAGCTCACGCCGCTCGGCGGTGGTGATCTCCTTGCTTCCGGTCCGGCGCTGAAGCGCGGTGGTGATGTGCAGCCACCCGTCGGGCTTCCGCGTCACCGACCAGTGCTTGCCGGTCTGCTTGCGCAGACCCGCGCGGAGCCCGTCCTGGACGTCCTTCTCACGGTCGAGCCTTACCGAGTCCCGCCCGGCGGCGTCCGCCGGGTCCACGCTGATGCCGCCTTCCGACCACACCTTCGGCGTCTTGACCGGCTTGCCGGTCTGCCCGTCGACGGCGCCGGCCGCGTACAGCCAGCGGCCGTCCTGCGCCTTCGCGAACTGGTCCGCTCGGCTGCGCTCGCTGCCGCGCCATGCTGCCCGGACCTCCCTGATCTGCGCGTACGACTTGCGGGTGAACCCTTCCTCCGGGGCGTCCTTGGCCGTCTCCTCCCGAACCGGGGCGGCCGCGGGCAGCGGCGCGCTACGCAGCGGCGAGCCGACGGCCGGGTGGTCGGCGGCATACCGCTTGGCCATGGCCAGACCGACCACCCGAACGTGCCGGCAGGTGTGGTTCTTCTTGAAGTCCCGGCAGGTGCACTGCAGGGTGGCGCCGTCATCGCGGTCCGTGGACAGCTTCATCTGCCCGTCCGCGTCGTTCCAGGCGACCGCCTGACCGGTCACGCTCGCGTCCAGGAACTTCGCTCGCGCCTGTGCGACCGCGACCTTCCCCGAGGAGAGCTCCGTGTCGATCCGTCGACGGTCGGCGTAGAGGAGCGACCCTTCGTTGCCGAAGCGCAGTGCCGCGCTCGGCGGGACCGTTGCGACCGCCGGAGGCATCTGGACCGGCCGGCCGGCGGCACGGGCGGCCTGCTTCTCCGCCTTGATCCGGGCACGGCGAGCGGTGTCGTCCTGCCCGGCCCGGGAGCCGGACACAGGGCAGGAGTGCGCGGAGGTCATGGAGGCCCACTGACCGCAGGTGGCGCACTTGCGCTGCACCGACGCCTCGGTCGCTTCGGCCACGTTCTCGAACTGGTAGGCGACGTTGTTACCGTTCTTCGCCCAGACCGACTGGCTGACGTAGCTGGTCAGGGACGAGGCCGCCATCATCTGCTGGTACTGGCCGGGTGACATCCGGTAGGCGTACGTCTTGGCCGGCATCACCTGTCCGTCGCGCTTGCGCGTGTACGGCCGGGTCGTGACCTCGAGGTAGCCGGTGTCCGGGTTGTAGCCAACCTGCTGGATGCGTGCAGAAGCCGGAGCGTTCGACGTGCGGGCCTTCGACAGAGCTGTGGCCGTGGATATCTGCGCAGGGTCGATCCCCGCGTCCAGGAGCCGCTTGTCGATATCGATGCTCTTGGCGTACCAGTCGTCGTACAGGGCGTTGTCGGCGTCGGTGAGCGGCGCGGTGTCGGGGTTCTGCCCGCGGAGCTCGGCGCGGCTGCGGATCTTCTCCCGGATTCGGTCGGCCTCGCGAGCGTGCTCTTCGACCTCGTCGAACAGGGCCGCGTTCGGGCATTCGTCGCGTGCGTGCCCGAACTGGCCGCAGCCACCGATGCAGCGGATTGCCGCACCCGCGATCTCGGCCTTCTTGTCCTTGAACTGGATGCCGGCGTGATCGCGGTAGGCCTCCTCCGTCTTGGCCTGGCTGCGGAGCTTCTCGAATTCCTCCTCGTCGTAGCTGCCCTGAGCCTCCAGATCGTCCATCTTGGAGTAGATCTTCTCCATCGCCCTCTGGCGCTCGTTGACCCGCTGGCGCAGGTCTTCCAGCTCCTCGACGCGACGGGCGTTCGGGCACTCGTCCTTCAGGTGCCCGAACTGTGCGCACTGCTCGCACTTCACGGTGCCCTGGCCGACACCGCCGACGAGGGAGTTCGTGATCTGCTGATCATGCTGCAGAGCCGTGTCACGTTCCCTGCGCATCTCCTCCATCTTGGTGAGCCCCGGGCCGATGTGCGCCCAGTTGTTGCGGGCGGCTTCATCCGCCCGCTCCTGGTGGCCACGGATCTCCTTGTCCAGCTTCTTCCACCGCGCCCGGGCATCGTCCCGCTGTGTGACGAGGAACTGGTTGGGGCAGGCGCTCCGCTCGTGACCGAACTGGCCGCAGCCGCCCTCTCCGGTGCACTGCACGTTGCCGGTGCCCGGCTCGGCAAGCCGTACCCGCTGCGCCGAGGTCAGGGCCGGGCGGGTGGGAAGCGAGGCCAGCTGAGCGCGCCGTTCCTCCTCCATGATGCGCAGAGCCTCACGGGAGACGTTGCTCTGACCGATGTCGGCCTGCTGCCGGGCGGTAAAGCCTGAGACGGCCAGCTGGTCCCGCCACTTGTCCGTCAGGGAGATACGCGTGTTCTCCCGCTCCGACTTCTGCCGGCGGACGAGCGACTTCCAGCGGCTTCGGGCCGCTGCGGCCGAGATGCCCATCGTGCGGGCGTAGACGTCGAAGTACCCGTCCTTCGCCTCCTGGTTGCGCTGAAGAAGCACACCGAGGCGCTGCATCGCCGCCAGGTCCTGGCCGCGCATCTTGTGCTTGGGCTGCAGCGGCCGGCCGTGCTCGTCCTTGCCCGTCTTCAGCCGGGCGATCTCCTGATCGATCCGGGTGACCATCCCCGGCTGCCGGTCGCTGTCCCGGTACTTGTCGGCCTGCGAGATCCGCGGGTCGCTCTCGATCTGCTGCTTGAGGCCCTTGAGGAAGGCCAGCTGCTCCTTCTCGGTGGGAGCCGGGAAGCCCTCGTACTGGTGACCGAACTCGTGCACGCCCGACTGCAGCTCGAAGTCGTCGTAATCCGTGTACCCGAGCTGCCTGAGCAGGTGCTTCTGATAGCCGATGACCGCCGAGCGGCCCTTGTTCTCGCGGCAAACCACGTTGTGCCCCTCCAGTGGATGTCTTACTGAAGGGCGATCTTGCGACTCAAAGCGGACAGCCCCCGTTCGGGCTGCCTGGGGGCCGAACGGGGGCTGTCACTGGTTGTCGTCGCGGAAGTCACGGCGCATGGCGATGACCGGGGGGCACAGCAGCAGCAGACCGATGAGACCGAGTCCCGGCTTGTCGAGCAGCAGGCCAAGGCCAGCGGTCACTGAGCCGGCGAAGGTGAGCACCAGCATGGCCCGGCGCCGTTTTCGGTACTCGTTCCAGGCGGCGAAGGCGGCGGTCGGCGGCAGCAGGTGCATGGTGATGAAGGCGATCAGCTCCCTCACCGCTGGAGGCCTCCTTCTTCACGTGTAGGCGCCGTCGGAACTCGCGCCGCCGGCGCGGCCGTCACCTCAGGCGTCCGCGGCCGCGCTGCTCTCCAGGACGGAGGTGTACAGGTCGTCCATCGGCACGTACTCGCGCTCCTGCAGCTCGATGACGCCGGCGCGTCCGAGAGAGGACAGGTACGTGAAGGGGTCGATCGGATCGAGGATGACGAGGTTCTCCGGGTGCTCGACCACCACGACGACCTTGCGGCCGTCGGGCATCTCGGTCTCCAGGCCTGAGGAGGGCTCGTTGACGTCCCCGTCGACGTACTCGCCGCGGTTGAGGACGAGGGGCACGGTCGCCGACCACTCGCCGAGCTCTTCCTCCGCCGGGTTGCCCAGGTCGTCCTCGGCCGGCGCCAGGTAGATCACTCCGGTGGGCACCGTGCCGGCGGCCGCGGCGGCCAGCAGCTGCTGCTCCTCCTCGTCGAGGGTGTTCCAGCTTCCGTCGTCGTGGGCGGTGGCGTTGATGCGCTGCTGCAGCGTGTGCCGGATCGTGGTGGCGTGCGCCGACCGGGCGTCGAACGCTGCGAGCTCGGCCTGGTCGATCGCGTCCTGGTTGCCGCTGGTTATGGCCTGCTCGAGGGCGGACTCCAGTCCGGCGTAGTCCGGGATGAGCTGGGCGAGGATGTCGGCCGGCCGGTCGGCGAACACGCGCAGGGCCTGGTCCCGCAGGACGGCTTCGAAGGTGTGCGGCCGCTCCCGGCCGATGAGGGGGAGGGTGTAGCCGTGCCCGGGGGACTTCATGTCGGCGGTGTTGGTGACGACGACGGCCGGCGCGGGCCGGGCGGGGTCGCACTGCTCGACGCCGAAGTCGGGGATCTCGGGGTTGCTGATGGCGTTCATGTGGTGGCTCCTGGTCTGGGACGAATGTTCGGGGTGTGTCGTCCAGGTCGTCATCGACGACCTGGACGTGGTCGCGGAGGTTGCGTCGAGGCTTCCCGACGGGCGAGAGGTGGTCGTGGTGTGGGACTTCAGGCAGTTGCTCGTTCCTCGGTTCCCGCAGGGCTAGGCGGCCAGCTCGTGGCTGGGTTGTGAGCGGGACGGTAGACGAAGGGGCGGACACCCGGGCTCGACCGCCTCCTCGCCCTCGGCGAGGAGTTCGTGCGCACGCTGGCTGCGCAGGCCGAGGCGGGCCAGGGACTCGGTCCAGTTGAGGCCCTCGTCCCGCAGGAATTCGAGTTCGAGGCGAAGCAGGTCAGGTGTCCACTCGCCGGAGCGCCCTGCCGTGCGTGTACCGAGGGGCTCGGCGGCCGGCTGGTCGATGGTTTCCTCTTCCCAAGCCAGCGGCGGGTCCCATCGTTTGGCCAGGGCTCGCTGGCGGGCGAGTTCGGAGGGGCCTGGCAGATGCGACAGTTGCCCCCAGGCCGCCAGTACGGCGGCTTTGGCCGACGGGGTGGCGCTGCCGGTCTGGTTGAAGTCGGTGAGGGACTTGACGGTGGTGCCGCCCGCGTGGGCGATGGCGTTCAGCGTCCAGCCAAGCGCACACAGTCCCCGGAGGCGGCGGATCAGGCCGACATCCGTGACCCCGGGACGACGCTGGAACGCAGGAGCAGGCAGCTCGGTCAGCGCGAGAACCTGGCGCGCCATCGTCGGGTGGATTCCTCTGCGAAGTCCTGCGGCGTGGTCGTCGATGACGCTCGTGAGCGTGGACGAATTCACCCCGGCCGTCTTCGCGATGAAGGCGATGCTGGCCAGTTCGTACGCCTCCTGAAGTTGCCGGACGTGCTCGACGACCGGGGTGGCGTCAACGGCGTCTTTCCGGAAGGCCGGCGCCAGGTCGGTGGCGTTCAAGGCGAGCAGCCGTTCGGCGAAGCGGACCTTGATGGTTCGTGGCCGGCCCGCCCGCACGTCCTTGAGGGTGGCAGCCAGCGTGCTCACCGTCATCGTCGCGGCGCGCGCGACGGTGGCTACTGAGACCTCGGGATGTTCCACGAGGATGCGGTCCACATGCTCCACCACTGGGGCAGCGTCAGTCGACTGCCCGCCGTAGCCGCGAGCTTCGTTGGGAAGGTCTGCGGCGTTGAGCAGAAGCAGGCGGTGGGCCACGTCGGCGTTCACATTGCGCTGCTGACCTCGGTCAGCAGCACGCAGAAGGTCTTTCAGGGTCGTGGGCGGCACATGCGCATACCGGGCCATGGCCGTGACGGGCAGGTGCGGACGCTGGACGATCAGGTCCTGCACATGTCTGGCGGCCGGCAGCGAGTCGATCACGCCGGTGTCGAGAACGTAGCCGGTACGCCTCCGGGCCCCTGCGGCGGTGGTCGCCGACGGGTGGAGGTCGGTGAGGGAGATCTGCTGCGGCTCCTGGATGGTCGTCGCGTTCACTGCCTCGGCGTGTGAGGTGCCGACGCCGGTGATGCGAATGCGGGAGCCGCCGTCAGGGCTGCACGACCAGTACACCTGCTCAGGTGCAACGTGGTGGTCAGAGGTCATGGTGGCGGTGCTCCTGTGAGGTCTGCGGTGCTTTCTGGGTGGTGAGCCGTTCGAAGGATGGTTCCGGGCAGCTTAGGAGGAGGTGGTGCCACCTCCTCCTCCTGGCGAGTTTCCGCTGAGCGCTGTCGGCGGGAGAACCTCGCCGGCGGTACGAAGGGAGCTGACGGCCAGCCGCCTGCCGTCGGTCACGCGGGCCAGTGCACCGGCCTGGTTCGCGTGGGGTACAGCACCGGTCTGCGCCGCTGCTCGCTGATAGCCCGGTCGGCGCGCGCCTGGGCGTCCTTCTCGAGTTCGCCCACGTCCTGGAAAGCGTCGCCGCGGGACACGGTGACGTTCGGACCGAGCCGGAAAAGCACGGCGTTGACGGCACAGCACGCGACGTGGATTTCGTCGATGTCGTTCATCCACCACCGGTAGTCGGCGGGATCCTTCCCTTGGAACCGCAGCGTGGCTGCTGCCGCACGGACCATGGTTCCGGTTCCGGCGCACGGCTCGATCAGCCGGGCGCCAGGCGGGACCGGATCGGTGAGGAGGATCTCCGCGTGGTGGTCGGCCGCGATCGCCGGAGTGAAGAACTGGCCGGCCTTCTGCCGGTCGGCGTAGCTCCGCATCCGTTGGACCAGAAGACCGATCAGGTCTTCGCCTTCGCAGCGTGTGAGATCGCTGGCGTACTCCAGCAAGCCGGCACGGACCAGGATGCGGATGTAGTCGCTGAGCCCGCGGATGTCGCCGTCACCCGGCTGGGCGAGCCATTCGTGGAGAGGGCGGGCTGCCTCGGTCAGGACAGGGCTGTAGGCCCACATGTTGTTCCACACCGAACGCAGGACGTCGGTGGCTTCCTGGTCGTCCAGCGGGAGGAGCAACGGACCGTAGTCAGGGCCGGCGGGGGTGTGGGGGGCTGCCAGAGCGAGGGCGGAGAGCGCGCCAACGGCAATCGGCAGCTCGCTGGTACCCCCACGGTTCTCGAACCACCAGGCCAGTGCGTCTCCGATGATCCGACGGGCGTGGTCGGGACCGTTGTCTGGTGCCATGGCGCGGCGTATCGAGGCGGGCGGTATCCCGTAGTGAGTCATGTCGAGGTCTCCGGATGTGTGGCGGTCTGGGGCTCGCGGGGGCTGGCAGAGCCCGGCCCCGGGGCGTAGGCCGCCCGAGGTCGGTGTCGTCAATCGGTGAGGCCGAGCGCGGCCTGCAGCAGGTTGAGCAGCTTGGTTTCCTCGTCGCCGAGGGCCGCTTCGCGCAGGATCCGCTTGCGGAGGATGGGCACGTTCACGTCGATACCGACCGGCCTCTTGGTGCCCTCTGCGGCGATGATCCGGTAGTTCCGACTATCGATCATCCACGCCTCGTACCGGTCGGCGGGGCGGCCGAGCCGGGCAGAGGAGTCGGCCGCAGCAGTCTGGGAGGGGCATGGGCAGGTGGGGTCGGCGCAGGGCCGTCCGGCCGGGTGTGTGGCCATGACAGAACGTGCGCGGTAGCGGCTGGCGGTGCCGTTGAGCATGGGGCAGCTGCTTGCGGCGTACGGGTGGCACTCGGGGTGGATGCCAGGTTCAGGGGAGTAGCCGTGGGCGGCGTCGGCGGGGCGGACAACAGCGATGAAGCGCTCATTCAGGGGATCGCCGCACAGCTGGCACAGTCGGTCCAGGAAGGCCTGGTGCGTCCGCGCGCGGTCCAGGCTGCCGAAGACGGCATGCCCATTGTGGATCAGGGAGACGTACGGGACGACGAGCCCGCCGGAGCGTGGACGGGCGGAGCAGCGCTCAGGTATCGCCGGTGCAGTGGTCATTCGGGGCCCCTCGGTGCGCAGGCCTGGCTTTCCCAGGCCGGTTTCGTATGTGTGCGGCACCGATTAGGTCCTCGTAGCTCCCCCTTGCGCGCGCTGCGGCGAGAACGGCTCCGTCCATCGCAGCGGAGTTATGCCCGGGCGGGGCCGCCCGGCGGACAACTCACTTGTCATCCCGAACGCACGTCAGCCCCGCTCCGGTTTTGGAGCGGGGCTGACGTGCGTTCGGCGACGAGTGTCGTTCAGCACCTGGAAGTGTTGGCAGCGGCGAGGGTGCGCTGGAGCTTATCCGCCTGGTAGGAGCAGACGCGGCAGGTGACGCGCGCATCTGCAGAGAGCCACTCAGCGTCTCCCTCGGGAGCCCGCGCTTTAGACGCTGTCCTCCATCGCGGTGAGCAGGGCCAGCAACTCGTGTGATCTGAGCCGGGTGGCGGCCGCCGCGCCAGTGCGCCGCACCGAATAGGTTCGGTCGCCGACATCGAGCAGGAAGGCCCCTTCGAGCTCGTTGCCGTCGGACTCGGTGACGTTCCAGACGGCACCAGCGGTGCGGACGACGATGCTGCGTCCAGCGGTCACGTGTATCTCCTGGTTGTGCACAGGTGGTCGGTGTCGGCCCTACTAAGCCCGACCCGCGCACTCGACGCCGCGCGGCCGCGAATCTTGAGGCACGTCACCATTGCGTCCATGGCGCTGGACGGTCGCCAGAGGTATCTGGGGTGATGGGCTGGTCTCCGCGGGGAGCGGATACTAGGGCGCGTAACCCGCAGCCCGGTGGGACGGCTGAGTGCCCGCCCCACCGGTGCCTGGGCGGGTTACGGCAGGACGATGAGGCCGTTGGTCAGGAGGGCGACGGCAGCAGACAGCTGCTGGGGCGTCACGAGGACGGCCAGGTGGGCGGAGATCGACTTCTGCCCGTGCGAGGCTGTGTCGAGTGCTGCCTGAACCACACGGCGCACGTCTTCCGTTACGTGCATGTGGGCCTCGGTGTGCGACAGGTCCGCAGCCGTCACCTGACCGCGGCCCATCATCTGGTTGGCTCGGGATGCGACGTCGAGGACGGTGGAGGGATCAGCCGGGCGGGCGGGGGAGAGGGCGGAGATGTTCACGCCGCCGAGGGAGTTGCGGAAGCGGGCCGGGCAGCGCGCGTGGAGGTTGCAGGTGAGTGCAGCAGCGAGGTCGCGCACCGCCGGCAGCCCGTACGTGTTGGCCAGAAGTGTCATGTGACCGAGGGCGGAGTGGAGGTTGCCCTGCTTGATGTGGGCGATGTAGGCGTCGGTGATGGCACGCAGAACGTGAACGGGTGCGGTCGAAGAGGTCAACGGACCAGGCTCCTTGCCATGTGAGTGGGGTTGGGGTCGGCAACGCGCACCGTTCGTCGGCCAGCGGTTCGGCATGAGCGGTGGGTGCGGGCCGTCATTAGGGCCTGGGAACAGGCATTTCGCCGAGCCCTCGCGAGTAGGAGGGCGATCGCTGCGCCTCGGGCCGTGAAGTCGTTCGCTCTTCGCCGGACAGGCGCAGACCGTCGCCTCACTGCTGCTTCATCTGGCCGGCGTGAAGCAGCCCGGTCCGCTGGAGGTCCTGTAAGCGGTCCAGCTTCTGATGAGGTCGAGCTGTTTGCCGCTCTTCCACGCACGGAGGGTCCGCGCGCCGGCGGCGCACCCCGCTTCGGCAGGCGCCTTGGCGCGGGCACCCGGGGCCGAGACCCTGGTCCGGGAGGGCGTCTCCGCGTGAGCTACGCGACCCGATCGACGTGAGCGAAGATCACAGTTCCTTCGGAGTCGACGTCGAAGCCACGTTCGCCAGAGTGGTGGACGAACTGGTACGTCCCTGGGGTGACGTTTACGACGGTGTCGCCCGAGTCGAGCGTTTCAGGGTCCCCGCCCATCGAGAGCCAGTGCTCGTAATCGGCGAGGGCATAGGACCAGATGTCCGTGCAGATCTGGGCCAGGCATGTCTCCTCAGGGATCGATGGAGTCTCGTCGTTGTCGAAGTCGATCCACGGAGTCGCGATGATGTAGCGGTCCTGCTCCGTGCGGTAGAGACCCAGACTGCGATCGCTCGCGGGCCCGAAGGCACATCCGATGGCGGCCATCGCCTTGATGGCTCTGTCCCGGCCAAGTACGCAGTTGTAGTCGACCAGGGCGTCGTCCCCCCAGTTGTAGACGGGGCGCAGGTTGTCGGAGACGAGGAGCTTGCCGGAGGGCACGCTCAGGGTGATCGTCGTAGTGATTCCGTCCGGGTGGGGACAGGGTTCCTGCACGTGGGCGGCTTCTTCGATGACCTCGTAGGTGGCGTGCTGACCGCAGATACGGCAGCCGCCGAACGGGAAGCCTGCGGGGAACATCTCCCCGCGGAACACATGCACCTCCGCTTCGTTGTTCACGAACTGGTGCCCGTTGGTCTCGCTGAACGGCAGTCTCTTGTTCCTGATCGCCATGGGGCGTGGCTCCTTGCGGTGTGGTGTCCTGCCTGGCACTGAACGGACGGGGCCATGCAGGCGCGCTGGTCGATTCGGCTGTGATTAGGCACCCCCCACGTCCTCGGGTCCTCCTCGGCGCGAGATGCGAACACGGCAGGGGACCGCCCCGCCAGGTGGCAACGCCACCTGGCGGCCTTGCTGATGGACAGTTCCGCGGCGCAGGGGTCCGTCTCCTCGTCCTCGGGGACGGGCAGAGCCGAGGGTCCTACTCAGGCCGCTGGGGCGATCATGGTTCCGGTGTTCTCGTCCGGCTGGCTGAGGCTGATGACCTGCTGAGCCACTTCCGTGATCTCCTCGCCGTGCGAGACGACCAGGGCGGGCCAACCGAGTTCGGAGAGGCATGTGAGGACGGCTCGACGGGTGTCTGCGTCGTGAGCTGCGGTGATCTCGTCCGCGATGATCATTCCGATCGCGTTGCCACCTGTGATCTGCTCGGTGATGCCCAGCCGGAAGGCGAGTGCGGCCGTGGCCTTCTCTCCTCCTGAGAGGACCCGGGTGGGGCGTACCGTGCCCTCGGCGGTGTGCACGCGCGGGACGAAGGCGTCATCGATCTCGAAACGCACGTGCCGGTCGGTGATCTGGGTCAGCACGTCAGTGGCCGCCTGAGACACCGCTGCGGTGTACTCGGCCAAGAGGTCGCGTCGGAACTGAGCAAACGCCGCGGCGGCCTCGTGCAGGATGTGCGCCGTATGGAGCTTGTCGGCTTTCGCACGCATCCGGGCTTCGGCAGCCTCATGTGCCTTGGCCAGCACGGTCGCGCGTTCGGCCGCCACCAGGAAGCGGGTGTTCGCCTCGGACGCCTCGGCGGCTGCCTGATTGTGTTCGGCGCGGGCTGCGGTCAGCGCGCCCGTTGCCTCGGCCAGCTCGTTGGCCGTGACGTCGGGGTGTGTGGTTTCCCGCGCGGCCAGGTCGGCGCGCGCAGCCTCCAGCTCAGATTCGGCGTTGGCCAGCTGAGTACGCAGACCGTGTGTGTGCCGAGCCTGGACGAGTTCGGTGCCGAGCTGCTCGATGGCGGCCCGACCGGCTTGGAGTGCCCGCTCAGGGTTCGCCGGGCCGGCGAACCCCGGGAGGTGAACCACCACAGCGCTCACGGCCTCGTCGGCCGCGCGTCGTGCCACCTCGGCCTGCTGCCGGGCGGCAGCCGCCTCAGCGTGCACCGCGTCCAGACGAGTGGACAGTTGCGTGAGTTCCTGGCGCCGAGAGAGCAGCGCATCGTGAAGCTGGACCGCCGCCTCCGCCTTCGCCTTCGCGTTCTTGCCGTCCCTGATGCAGCGCTCCCACTGGACACGCAGATCAGCGACCAAGACCCCCACGTTCCGCAGCGGCTGAACGCAGGTGGGGCAGCAGGCGGACTCGGCCGTGGTCAGCGCCTGTAGTGCCCGGCTGAGGCGGGTGTACTCGCCCTTGAGCGCCCCGCGCCGCTGCTCGTACTCGGTGTGCTGCTGCTTCGCCGATTCGATGCGCCGGTCCAGTTCCGGGTCGGCGAGCCTGTCGACCTCGGCTCGCGTCTGCCGCACTCGGCCGTCGATTGCGGCGGCATGCTTTTCGGCGGCATCGGTCTGTTCGACAGCTCGCTCGGCCGAGTGGACAGCATCCCGCAGGACGTCCAACTGTCGAGTGAGGGCCTCCGGCGTGGGAGTAGTACGGCCGGCCTGGCGCAGCTCCCCGGTCAGAGAGGCCACCCGCCGCTCGCACTGCTGGACCCGCTCATCAGCACGTGCCCGGTTGATCCGCTCCTGCTCCGCCAGCCGGTGCCGCTGCTGTACATCCTGGGCCTGCGACTCGGCGCTGCGCACCCGGTCAGCGGCTTGGCGCGCTGCCTCAGCAAGCTGCTCATGCGTCTCGTGAGCCTCAGCCGCCTGCTGCTGGGCCTCGTCGAGCGCGCGGCGGGCCTCATCGGTCTCCTCACGTGAACCGGGCATGGCGGCCGCCAGTTCCTCGGCCCGGCGGGCCTCGGCGTTCGCGATATCGACCTTCTTCGTAAGGTCGCCAAGCCCGGTCTGCTCTTCAAACAGCTGCTGGACCTGGGCGGGAGTGCCTTCGGCCAGCCCGGTCAGTTCGCCCTGTGCGATGAAGAAGGCCCCGCAGTAGGCCCGGCCGGTCAGTCCGGTCAGCTCGTAGATCTTCATGGTGAGCTTGCTCGGGCTGATCTGCGGTTCGTCCTGGCCAGGGCCGGTGGCTCCGTTGGTCCACCAGCGGGCGTACGCCTCCTCTCGTACGCCGCCCCGGTGGTTGCGCTGCCGCAGACCCCGAAGGGCCGTGTACCGCTGCCCGTTGAAGATGAAGTCGACTTCGGCTTCGCACGGCTCACCGTCCGCGCCGGAGCGGCGCATGTCGGCCTGCTTCAGTCCTCCGGGGACCTCGCCGTACAGCGCCCACACCATGGCGGACAGGAAGGTCGACTTCCCCGAGCCGACCGGCCCGTGCAGGGCGGTGATGCCGGTGTCGGGGATGGTGATCTCGCCGTGCCGGACCGAGCGGATGTTGCGGACGCGTATCCGGATGGGGGTGATCATGCGACTGCTCCGTCTGTGGGGCGGATGTTGACGCGCAGAACGGTGCTGGAGTCCTGCCCGGGAGGCGTCTGGATCCGGGGTGCGGCGAAGTGGAGGGTGCGCAGCGCCGACACCAGCTTCAGCTGCGGGGCGTCGCACTGGTGGTGCTCGGAACCGTCCACGTACTCGCCGTCCGCGAGCGCGAGGCTCCCGGCGTGAGCCCAGGCCGCGTCGTCGGCGGCGACCCGGGTGGTCTCCGCGTCGGGACCGTTGGCGTACACGATCAGGGCAGGGGCGTTGCACGGGCAGGACCAGGCGTAAGTGCACACCAGAAGGATCGGAGTCGGGTCGTCCACGCTGGCGTGGCCCAGCAAAGTGGTTGTCTGCGCGTGCGGCTTCCACACACCGCTCTGGTACTCGTCCTCGTCCACCGCCTGCATGTGCCGCTTCGAGCCCGGGGCAGCGTTGCTCATCCAGCCGACGGCGCGCAGCTGCCCCCGGTCGGGGTGCCGGGTGACGAGCTCTACTTCGAAGACCCGAGCCTGCCCGAGCGCCTGGTGGGCGGCGGCGTCGGTGTAGGTGCGGAACGGCTCGAAGAAGTTGCTGGTGATCGTCAGGCTGGGAGACATGCCGGGTCCTTCGGGGCAGGGTCGCGAGGTGATGCCCGAAGATCACCATTTGGCGAGGTGCGGCGCGAGAATCCGCGAATCTGGCTCTGTGGTCTCCGGCACCATCGTCGTCGAACCGTCCGCCTCACCTCTCGCTGCGGACCGGGAAGTGAGTGGTCAGCACGACAATGAGGCCGAGACCGACCATGGCCCCGGTGCCGAAGCCGGCCCTGGCCGTCCAGCAGAGGGCCGGCCAGGGCGTCGGGACCGCGCGGGGCAATCGGACACCGTCATCGGACGGAGGTTCCTCCGCTTGATCGGACGAGGTCGGCGGTGACGACGACACGCTTGGACGAGCCGTTGGCCGGCCAGCACGTGACGAGCGTCAGCACCGGCTTGGTGGGAGTGGCAGCGGGCTTGCCCGGTACCTGGGCGATGACGTTCACGTTGCTCGGGTCTACGGTCTGAACGGAGGCCACCTTGTACGTGTAGGTGACGCGGTTCGCCGTCGTGACGGAGATGGCCGCACCGGGCGCGATGCGGTCGATGTTCTTGAAGGCGGGGCTTGCCACGCCTGAGCGGTGGCCGGCTATGGCGTAGTTCCCGATCTGCCCGGGACGTTCTGTCCCGGGGAAGTGCCCGACGCCAGCTCGTAGCTGTCGGCTGGTCACACCCTCGTAGACGGGCTGGGCCCAGTCGTTGCCGAGCGCCGGGATGCGCAGGACTTCGGTGACTTCACCACCGCCCCCTGTGGTGGGGTTTCCGCCGACGCTGTGGGGGCCGCTGCCTTTCGGGTTGGAGGAGGACCAGGTGTCCAGTACGGCGGATGCGTCGGACTGGGCCTTGACCGTCCGGTCCGGCACCTTCGGGTCGCCACCGACGGGCTCGTCGACCGCAGGTTCGTCGGGGGTGGCGGAAGCGGCAGAGGAAGTGAGCGGATCCGGGACGGTCGATGCCGGCTCGGTGGGGGCGATCTTCTGGGTAGCGGCAGGCTGGTGTGCGCGGGTGGACGGCTCATCGTCCCCGCGGGTCACCAGGAGTGCGGTGGTTGCGAGGCCTGCGACGGTGACGGCGGCGATGCCCGCGGCCAGTGCTCGTCGGGTTCGGCGCGGTCGGGTGGTCGGCTGTGCTGTGGGAAGGCTGCCGGGGCTGTGTGGTGCGTCGGACACGTGCGCTCCAAGGACGGGTCAGTGGGGGCGCGGGCCGGGACGTGGACGTCCCGGCCCGCAGCGTCGGCGAGTGAGAGCCGTCAGGTTGTGGTCACGCGCCGGTCTTCGGCAGCTCGGTGATGTCCACGGGCCGCGGCTTCGGCTTCTCGGGCTGGGGGATCTTGACGTCGATGACGCTGACGTCGGAGGTCTTGCCGTCCACGACGGTCACGTTCTGGTCCACGGCCAGCTGGTAGCCCTCCACGGCCTGGACCTCGTGGATGGTGTAGGTGCCCGGCGGGAGATTGTCGACCTGCCAGAGGCCCTGGCTGTTGGTGGTTCCCTTGGCCACCGTCTTGTTGGCCTCGTCCTTGACTTCGAACTGGACCCCGGACAGCGGCTTCTTGGTGTCGCTGGCGGTCTTGAGGAGCTTGATGCTCCCCTTCAGCGCGTTGACGGTGATCTTGAGCTGGGCTTCGGCGCTCGTGGTGCCGCCAGCGACGAGCATCCGCTGTGCCTTGTCGTTGGCGGGCAGATGGGCGATCAGCGTCGAAGCGGGCAGGTTCTTGGCCACCGCCTTCAGCTCGACGGTCCCTGCCTTGGCGGGTGTGATGGTGGCTGTGGCGACGCCTTCGTCGTTCGTGGTGACGGTGCCCGCGCCGGCGACGGCGCCCGCCCCGTTGAGCTGGATCTGGACGCCGGGGACCTTCTGCCCGGACGCGGCGGTGACGTCCAGCGTGATGGTGGTCTTCTCGCCGGGCTTGAAGGCGGCGGGGGTGTGCACGTTGACCTTGTACGGTCCGGCCAGCTTGCCCGCCTCGGTGATGAACCCCTCTGCCTTGGTCTTCACCTCCTTCGGAACGTTGGGGTACGAGACCCGCTCCAGCGCCCGCTTGCCGTTGGGCAGGGCGTACGTGCTGCCCTGCTCGAGGAAGCTGTACACGGCCGCGTCGACGGCCGCGGCCTGGCTGTCGCTGGCGGTGTCCCCGTACTTGGACAGCACGTACGCCGCGCGGGCGGTGTTCTCCTTGGAGACCTGCCGACCGGTGGCCTTCGAGGTCCAGGTGGTGACCTCGGTGGCCTTGCCGTACTGGCCGCCGGCTGCTGGACCGGCGAGGGTCGGGTCGGCGCAGTAGGCCCGGCCGGTGATGCCGCTGACCGGGGCCCCCGGCGCTCCGTACGCACCGAGGTGGGAGGCGTCCGGCTTGTTGAGGTCATCGGGGATGGCAAAGCCGGGGCCCCATTTGTCCGCTGCGACCGCGCTGGGGGCGGCGCACAGGGCGGTCGCGCCGACCAGGAGGGCTGTGGCGAGAACGGTCGAGCGGCGCAGCGTCCGGCCCGGCGCCGGGCGGCGTGTGTTCAGGGTCAAGGCGCTTCTCCTTGCCAGTGGGGCCGCAGTTCAGCCCCGTCTGCTGCGCAGCATCGTCGGCAAAGCGGACACCTCCGCCCGGGACGGGTTCAGTCGGTGATCGCAGCCTCGCTCGACGAGGCGGAGGTGGGGGTGATCTCCTTGGCCCATTGCAGGGCCTTGGTGCGGACCGGCTCGGCGATGACGTCGGGGATGCCCATGCGCCGGGTCAGCTCGGCACTGCGGGTTTCGAATTCCGTGCCGTAGTCCGTGATCCGCCCTGTGATCAGGCGCTGCCTTCCCGCTGTGCTGTCCGCGTCCTGCGCCTGGGTGGGGTGGGGGTAGTCGATCTGCCAGGACGCGGCGGCAGAGGCGAGGCGGCTCCATCGCGGCTGGAGCGCTCGCAGAGCCGCTCGCTGGCCGGGGGTGGTGCCGCTGATGCGCTGGCGGACGATCGCCCCGGCGTCCCCGGTGAGCTTCGCGCTTTCGGCGTCTTCCAGTTCCAGCGCGGCGATGCGGTCGGTGATGAGCTGGTCGATGTCCTCGGTGGTCAGCTCGGCGGCGTCGATGACGGGAAGATCGTGCTGAGGCCGCTGCCAGATGGTGCGGGCTTCGACGTGGACGCGGCCGGTGTCCTCGATGGTGACGTGAAGCCAGCCGCGCGGGCCGAGGTCGTCGGAGAAGCCCCGGGTCAGGGAGGAGCCGGTGTACCAGACCTGCCCGGGACCGTCGTGGTCATGACCGGGTACAGCGCCGAGGGAGTGGTAGTGCGAGAGCAGCAGCGCGTCCCATCCGCGGTGGGCCCACTCCAGGGGGATGGGGCGCTCTTGCCCCTCGGGGTTGATGCAGTGGTAGAGACGGCCGTCGGCTTCGAACGTGCCGTGGCAGACGAAGAGGTTCACGTGGCCGGGCAGCGGGACGGGGTCGATGTGGATACCGGCGTCGGCCAGGGAGCGGTCCAGGCCGTAATGGGACACTGCGTGGATGGCGAGGCCGTCGGTCGGCTGGTGGATCTCGTACAGGCCCGGATAGGGGCCGGTGCCGTCGCCCGGGCCACGGCGGGGGTCGGGGTAGACCGCGTGCATGCCGAGATCGGGTCGGTGCATCGTGCCCATGGCGGAGATGTCGGTTCCCGCGCCGGCGCAGTGGTTGCCGCTGTTGCCCAGGCCCCAGATGTTGGCTCGGGCCCGCAGGTCGTCAACGCGGTTGGCGTGTTCGACGTCGCGCGGCAGGGGCCGGGCCCGGTGGGTGAGGTCGCCCCCGTCGATGATGCCCTGCACCCCGGCGTCGAGCATGGCGCGCATGGTCAGGTCGTGGGCGAGATGCCCGTCGACAACGCGCTGGTTCCAGCGTGTCTGAGGGTGCAGTCGCATCCGGGGGTTGTGGTAGCCGAGGTGCTGGCAGCCTCGGATTCCCAGGGTGTAGGCCACAGTGGGTGCCCTTTCTGGTGTGGGTCCCGCCTGCGCTGTGGCGGGGCATGAACCGGGCGGTTCGTGCCCGTGACAGTGCACCGTGCCGGACATCTGGGCACGCGGCCGCGAAACTTCTCCCGGCGGCGCCTTGGCGGTGAGGGCCGCTGCCGATGGGGCTCTTACGCCGGGCGCGCCGTTGTGTCTCCGGAAGCGGAACGCTGGCGCCAGGTGATGAGTCTCAGGATCTGGTTGGCCAGCTTTTCGGCTTCGGCATCCGGCAACTGCACTTCGATCTGGCGGCATGCCGCCGTCTTCGGACCGTCCGTGATTTCGACGGTGAAGCAGATGTGATTGTGTGCCTGTCCCTCCGCCGCGGCATGGCGCAGCAGTTCCTCTTCGGTCATCTGCTCGGGGGCCGATGCACGGGAGGCGGCAGATACCTGGGTGGCGAACGCGCGGGGGAAGGCGAAGCTCGTCACCTTGGCGAGCCAGGGACGCCCGCCTCCACGGGGGCGGCGCTGTCGACGATCGATGTCGATCTCCAGCAGGCTCAGTTCGACAGCCTCGGTGATCTGGGCAACGGTGGTGCCCTTCTTCCGGGACAGGGCCAGGAGCTCACGCAGTGCGGTCTCGGCGAGCAGAGTCGGCGGAGTGGCGTGCCCGTTTTTCACCGTGCCGGTTCTTCGAGCTGGCGCGCCCTGGCTGTGAGGGGACTCCCGGATGGCTGGGTGGAGTCGAAGTTGGCCAGCTTGGCCCGGAGCTCGTCCTTCTCCACGTGCTTCCAGTGGATGCGGCCGCTGTCGTGCCGGTACTGCTCGGCGTAGTGCTCGCCGCCCGCTCCGGTGCCCGCCGGCCAGTGCTCCACGATGGTCACCTGGAAGGGCTGGCGCAGCCCTTCCAGGGTGAGGCGGATCGCGGCAGCGGCCGTCTCGATGCTCATCGTGGGTTCGGTGGTCTCGGTGACCACAGCGAGGATCTGCTGCTCGTCCAGCTGCCATATGCGGCACGGACGCCACACGAGCTGGTTGTCGTTGCCGAGGTAGCAGACTGGCGTCGAGTCGATCAGAGGGGCTAGCACCGCGGTCTTCCTCCTACTGGGGGGCTGAGAGCCCGTACTCTGCGGCGTTCTCCCCGTCGTACGCCTGCGCCGGCGAATCTGCGGTGCGCGGGTCCGCTGCGGCCGCCGGGACGCCGACGGCGGATATCTGCAGCGCCTCGTCCACCAAGTCCCGGACGGCCTCCAGGTTCTTGCGCAGGTCTGCGATCTCACCAGCCGGGCACACCGTGAGGACAGCCAGGCTGGCTTCGATGCCGGCGCGGGCTTCCGTCAGCCTTTCGGGGCTGGCACCCACGCTCTTGTCGGAAGCCAGATCGGTCACTGTCTTGAGGTTCCGCTTGATGCGGGCGGTGACCGCGCGCAGGGCAGCTTCGATGGCCTTGGGCTGACCAGCCGCGAGGAGCGCGTCCCGCTCTGTCGGGTCGAACTGGACGAGCTGTACGGGCTGAGGCATGAGACAGGTCCTAACCGTCGGAGTAGACGCCGTCGGGTGACCCCGAGGCGGCGCCTACTCTGCCTCCCGATCCGGACAACCCCTTCGAGGCGCCGTGGCTCCGGTGATGCATGATGCATCGGCTCGTTCAGGGTGGCTTCCCGGTCGAACCCGGCAGGAGGCGGAGCGTATGTATGGCCGTCACGGAGAACCCAGGCTGTCGCGCGGCCACGCGACAGCCTGGGTTTCCTGGTCTGCTGCCTCTCACCTGCTCTGCAAGAGACAGCTTCGGGGTGGTCAGCTGGCGGTGAGCACGTAGATGTGCGTGTGAAGGGCGGCGTCAGCGACGGCGTAGCGGGCGAAGAGACGGCCGGTGGCCCGGTGGTAGGTGATGGACGCTCGCTGATGCCTGGCCAGGGTGCCCTGCAGGGATGCGCGTACGGAGGCCAGATTGAGCGGAGTCGGGTTGCCCCGCAGGACGCCGTGATCGTTCCCCAGGAACGACTGCACGCCGTTGAGGGAGGCGGTGTACAGCACCGCTCCGGTGGCCGGGCGGAAAACCAGCGCGTCGAGGGCTTCGCGTGTGGCGCAGCTGGTGCCCGGCAGCGGCCGGTAAACGGTCGGGAACGCGGGAGCGTATGTGCCGTCCTCCGACGCGAGGGCTGCTCGGATCGCGTCGTCGGAGCGGCTGATGTGCTGGTCGTCCAGAGTGCCCCACTGTCCTGCGTGGCGCAGGCCCCGGCGCCACGTTGTCCCGCTGGAGCTGACGATGTCGCCGTCGGTGAAGCGCATCGCCACGAGGTTGGTGTGGGAAGCGGTGGTCATCTTCGGCTCCGTTCGTCGCTGGGGTGATGTGGTGCAGCGTGCCGCCGTTCAGCGCCGTTTCCCATCCAGGGCGAAAACAGAGAAGGCCAGGGGTGCGCTTCGCGGAGTGATTCGTTACTTGCGCACCTGACTCGACGCCTTGTCACGCTTGTAGGTATGTGCGGGCCCTCCGCTTGCCAAGTGCTGCTCATAGGTGCGCGCACCGCACTTGCACACGATCTCGTCCATCACAGGAGGCCGAGTGTGGGCAGCGGGCCAAGGCCGTCATGGCGTAGGAGAAGGGCTTGTTCACCGTCGGCCCACCCCCAGCAGCGGACAGTGTCCCGGTGTTCGTCGGTGGCTCGCACCTGGATCCGCCGTCGCCAGCCGAACAGACGGTCTCGCTCGAGGTCGGGGCCGAGAACCATCAGGCGCGTTCCGAGGCTGTAGACGAGTTCGTCGCCCGCCTTGACGTGCTCAAGGAGCGCGGCCTCGACGTACTTCAGGGCGAAGTCGTAGTGCATGTAGAGATTGGCCCGGCGGTGCCAGGCCGCGACAGACCGGGCGTCCGCCCCGGTGCCCGGTACAGGCATGCTCAGCAGCGTGCGCTGGTTGCGAAGGTACGCGGCCCGGTGTGTGGCAGGCAGGGTGGCGGTAGAGAGCAGTTCCGTCACCTGAAGCCTGAGGCCTCGGTTGTCAGTCTGGAGCAGGGCCACCTGGACGCCGAAGGGGGTGGAGTAGACCCGGTGAACGAATCCGGTGGCCCGGTGCGGGCCGGTGGCCTTCTGTCCGACCCACGGCGCACGGTCGTCCTGGCACAGGACGGGGCGGCTCAGGTGCATGGGGTCGTTGAGAGGCAAGGGTTCGGATACCGCCAGGCTCATGGTCTCTCCAGTGTCGGGCTGCCGTGTTCGACCGAAGGTCACCAGCTGTGCCTCGGCAACGCGAAGTGCAGCGAATCGGCATCCGTCGTGGGGGATGTGAGGTCTGCCGCCGGCCCTCCTGGGCCGGCGGCTGCTGCCAGCACGTCGGCTCACCTCGGGTGAGCCGACGCATCGGTCCGCGTAGTCCGCGGTCTCCTGTGGCTGCATCAGTGAGCTTCGCTGGTACCGCCGTTCGGCCCGACTGCCGTGGTGCCGGAGGGGATCTCGACGCGGTAGAACCCGATCAGCGGGTCCTTCTGCTCGGCCCAGGACCCGAATTTCACGGGGGACTTGCTGTTGGCGGCGTGGATGACCTTCTTGGTGGCCGGGTCCCAGACCATGGCGACGTGGATGGGGTTGGCCTCTGTGCCGAAGAAGACGAGGTCGCCCGCCTGCACCTGGTCGGCCGGGACCTTGTGTTTGGACAGCTTGGGGAGCTGGGCGGTGGTGTCCCCTCCGATGTTGAGCTTGCCGCCGGTGGCCTGGTAGTAGGCCCACTGGGTGAAGGAGCTGCAGTCGAAGTCTGCCGGGTGGTCGCCCTGGAGACGGCGGGCACCGTACAGGTAGGTCTTGCCGAGACCGGTCTGTGCCCAGGCGAGAGCCGCGCGTACGACCTCGGAGTCTGCTGCCGGCAGGGGCCCGGTGGCGCCGGCGCCGTCGGGGATGACGATCGCACCGCCCGAGTCGGCGGCGCAGGCCTGGGCCTGGTCCTGGGCCTCGGCGTACTGATCATTGCCGTAGGTGGGCGAGGCCGTCGTCTTGCCGCTCATCCAGTCCTTGGGGTTGACCGGGCCCGGGCCGTTGTTCTGGCCGGGCCTGTGGGGATCGCGGACACCGGGCAGGCGGACTTCCCAGTGCAGGTGGGCACCGGTCACGTTGCCGGTGGCGCCGACGTTGCCGATGTGCTCCCCGCGCTTCACTTCCATGCCGACGCGGGTGCCGAACGTCGACTGGTGGGCGTACCAGGTCTGGACTCCGCCCGCGTGTTCGATCTTGGTGAGGTTGCCGTAAGCGCCCCCGTCCCCGACGAAGATCACCTTGCCGTCGGCCGGAGCGTAGAAGCGGACACCACTCGGGGCAGCGAGGTCTATGCCGGTGTGGCCGGCCGACCACCGCCCGCCGCTCTGTCCGAACTCTGCGGTGAAGGTGAAGGTGCCCTGCTTCATGGGCCACTGCCACCCGGCCGAATTGACGCCGGAGGGCCCGCCGCTGGACGGGGTGCCGCTGCCCGGCGTGGGGGTGGAGGCCTGCGTTGCCGGGGTGGTGGATGTCCCGGGGGCAGAATCGAGCGGAGGCGTTGACCAGCTCTTGGCCGGAGCGGACTTGATCTGTGCCGCGTTGGTGACCTTGGCGTTGAAGTCGTTGACCGGCTCGGGGATGCCGGAGGGCTTACCGAGCGTCGGGAAGGACGGGTTCTTCTTGATCGTGTCGGCGAGGTGCTTCTGCCAACGCTCGATCATGGTGGTGTCGCTGGAGAAGACGCCCCGGTAGCGGGCGGACTGGGTGGTGACGACCCGCATGTAGGTGGTGTTGGACACCGTGGAGCCGGAGTACCGGCGCAGCGCGTTCCAGGAGTCGGTCTCGGCCTTGAGGGCGTGGATGTAGTTGGCTGCGGCGAAGGCCGCATCCTCCACGTTATAGCGGTCCTTGACGCCGTCCCCGTTGCCGTCGCCGCCGTATGCGGCCCACGCTGGGTCGCCGAACTGAACGATTCCCTTGTAGCCCGCGCCGTTGTCTCCGCCGGGAGCGGCGGAGGGGTCCTGCCCGTAGCGGGTCTCCTGGTACATCTGGCCGGCGATCAGCGTCCAGTCGAGTCCTGGGTACCGGGCGGCGGCCCGGATCGAGGCGAGCATCATCCGCGGGGGTATCTCCGCCCGTGCGGTGTCGGAGGGGAGGTACATGCCTTTGCCGGGCATGATCGGGTTGTAGGCACCGCCACCGGGGACTCCGGTCGAGCCCTGCTGTGCTGAGGCGTCGTCCAGGCATGCGGCCTCCGCGGACTTCGATCCCAGGACTCCGACGATCGCGCCGAACGCGGTGAGGAATGCGACGGCGACAGCGCAGAAGGCGGCGATCCCAACGAGCAGCCACCACTTCCAGCGCTTGCCTCCCCCGTTCCTGCCTGCGGCACGCGCCGCCGCCCGCCGGGCGGCGGCCGCCGCTATCTTCCGGGCGGCGAGCGCGGCGATGGGGGCGGCCATCAGCTGTTCTCCGTGGTGCCCGCGTCGCCGACGCCGGCGAGCTGCAGGCCGGAGATCTTCCACTCGCCCTTGGTGTAGGTCGCGGTGATCTGGAAGTCGGTGCTCTGGCTGGTCTGCTCTTCCTGGTGGAGGCGGACAGTGGTGGAGGCGAGGGTGGTCACCGACCGGCCGGCGCCGTCGACGGGCGCGTTGCTGATCACGGTGTCGCGCTTGAGGTCGGCTGTGGCGGTGGAGGAGCACTTCGTCCGCTCGCACTCGGCCCACGCCCGCCCGGTGGGCAGGGTGGTCTGGTCGACGATGGCCGGTGAACCGTCGGTGAGCTCGCGGGCCTTGGCCGTCCAGGCGGCGGCGTCCGTGCGGTAGGTGTATGTGCCGAGGGTGGTCAGGTACTCGCGCATCACCGTGTGGGCGGCCGCGAGTTCTTGGGGTTCGATGACGGCTGGGACGGAGTCGACCGTCCCGGCCGGCGTACTGGGTTCGCTCGTGGTGTCCGGCGCGGGAGCGGTGGTGTCCTTCTTCTCCCCCTCGGGGCTGCTGCGGTTGAGGGCGACCGCCAGGCCGACGAAGGCGGCCAGGGCGATTAGGGCGGCGGCGATGATGACGGCGCGGCGTCGTTCCACGGGGACTCCCTGGGACGGTCGGGGGCGTTGACGCCCGCGACCGTAGGGAGCAAACCGGACACCTCCTGGGGAGCTCGTGCGGCAGCTGCTTCAGGCAGTGTTCTCAGGCTGCTGCGGCTCCACGGGTGGGCCACCACTCGTCGTGGTCTTCCTGCCGGCACAGGGCACAGCGGCCGTCGTGTTCGGTGGTCATCCCGCAGGCGCAGTTGCTGATCGGTCGTACGTCGACCGGCAGCTCCTCGCCACGCAGCGCAGCGAGACATGCCGGACAGAGCCCGTCGGGGAGATCGGTGCCGGCGGCCAGGCGGAGAGCCTCGTCGGGGACGACGGCCAGGCGTCCGCAGGAGGTGGGGAGCAGGGCGCCGGGAGGCGGGGCACCGAGAGATGCCGGCGTGGGGAGGATGTGCCGGTACCGGGGATCTGCGTCAGCGTGGGGGCTGTACGGATTGGGTGCGATGGAACTCATGGGGGCTCTTCTCATGCGGTGCGGGTGAGGGGGCGGCGTCAGCGGGAGTGCCAGTAGCGGTGTCGATCGTTTCGGAGGCTTGGAACTCGCCCTCCTCGGTGGGGTCGGGGACGACTTTCAAGCGGCTGCGCTCTTTGCGGAGCGCGGTGATGTAGACCCGCACGGTGTTCTCGGTCAGCCCGAGGCTGGGCGCGAGACGCTGGGCCAGCTTCCGGGCGGACAGGTCCGCATCTGGCGAGGTCAGGGCGTCGTAAGCCGTCTTTACAGCGGCGCGACCGTCTGCGGGTGGAGCAGGGGGTTCTTCCTCCTGGGGGGACGACGGCGGGTCTCCCTGCGCGGCGGTCAGGGTGCCTTCAGGCCGGTCGGGGGGTGGTGGTTCCTCCTGCGGGGTGGCGCTCGGCGGGGCGGCCGGCGGCGGATCGGCCTGCGAGGTGGTCGGGGCGCCTTCGGACCGGTCGGGGGGCGGGGCCGGAAGTTCGGGTGCGTTGGATCGCTGCAGGACCGGTGGGGCATCGGCCTGCACAGGAACGCCGTACTTCGCCAGCCGCAACGGCATCAGGGCCTCGATGGGTGCTGTGCGCCGCCAGGCGGGCCCGTACCGCACTTCCAGCCCTGCTTCGTAGATCAGTCGGTCTTGCTCGAGCTTGATGACCTGGTCGTAGGAGCGAAGCTCCCAGAGCTTCATCCGACGCCACATCCGGAACGTGGGCACCGGCGACAGGATCCACCGGGTCAGCCGGACGCCTTCCATGTGCCGGTCGGCCGTGATGTCCGCGATGCGCCCGACCGCATGTCGGGCGGCTTCGACTGTCACGACGAACAGGACGGGGATGACGGCGTGCATGGCTGTGCCGAGCGGGTCCGGCCACGCCGCCGCGGCGTTGAAGGCGATGGTGGCGGCGGTCAGGAGCCACGCCGTCTGCCGGAGCAGCGGGAACGGGATTCTGATCCAGCTCAGCAGCAGATCGAGCGCGAGCAAGACCACGATCCCCGCGTCGACGCCGATCGGGTACAGGCGCGCGAAGTCGCCGAACCCCTTGGCCTCCGCTAGGTCTTGGACAGCCGCGTAGGAGCCGATGAAGCCGATCAGAGCGATGATCAGGCCGCCGCCGGTGATCACAGCGACGAGAAGAGCGTGAGCGCGTGGGGCCCGGGTGGGCTGCGGCTGCTCTACGTCGGGCGGGGTCACTGGCGGACTCCCAACGGTTCTGTGGCCCTGGCTGTCTCGCGTGGGGTAAGGCCGCAGGTGCCGAGATCGCCGCGGTGATCAGTACGGGTGGTCATGCGGCGCACGGTAGGAAGCGAAGCGGACACCTCCTGTGGAGCCGGCGCGCGGCAGGGTTCTCTCTGGCCGGTCGGCGTCCGTGTGGTCAGTCCTGGCGACGGTGATCGCGCAGGAGGGCTGCGGCTTCCTCCCACCACTGGCGCCGAAGCTCCGGTTGTTCGGCTACCGCCCGGCACTGTCCGCGCTGCGTTCCCATGCCGCCGGTGAGCGGCCGCAGGCACTGCGGGATCGCGGGAAGGAGCCTGTGGGCGTAGCGCTTGCCGCCGAGGAAGATGACCTCAGCGCTGTGCAGGCCGAACGTGTCGGCCTGCTGGCGGAGGTGGTCGCTGGTTACTGAGGAAGGGTGATCGATCGTCATCTCGTATGGGACGAGGGGCTGGCTGACCGTGACAAGCCCGTGCAACGCTGAGGCGATCAGGATCTGGGAGGGGCTGCTGGTGAGTGCTTCTGCGGCTGCGCGCAGCGAACGGTGGTAGTGCCCGATGTAGAGCTTCCCGGCCGGCACTTCTTGCAGGTTGCCGTCGGGCTTGGACTTACGGGCACCGCAGCTGATGATCACGATGCGACGGCGGGGCGGGATGGGCATCAGCGTCTGTCCAGGCAGGTGTGCCGGGTGGGGCTGACGGCGTAGGCGACCGCCACGATGCCGATCAGGGCTGTGACCATCATCGCGGCGAGGGCAACGAGGCTCATGAAGGTGGGGCTTTCTCCTCGGCGGGCCCGCGCGTAGGTGCGGGCCCGCCCGGCGTGGATCAGGCGGCCTGGACGACCGGCGGCTGCGGCAGAGGCTCGAACTCGGCAGCGGTACGGAGCTGATACCAGCGGTGGTCGTCGAGGACGATCTTGTAGATGCCGAGCAGCGCGTTCACCTCCACGAGGCGCGCGCCGGGCTCCTCCAGAGCCTTCCAGGCCGTGCCCGAGAGCACCGTCTTTCCGGCGTACTCGTTGTCGAGGCCGTAGTAGCGGACGTCGGTGAGCCGTTCGCTCAGGCGGCTGATGAGAAGCTCGTCGTTGGTGTCGATCGTGCGCATGGATGTGGTCTTCTCTCGGTTGGTGGGGACGGCGCCTGGCTCGGCGCTCGTTGGCCGGTCTGTGGTGACGCCGGGGAACGTATGCCGGAGGCTGGGTGCCTACGGAGCGCGCGCGAATCCGAGCAGTCGGCTGTTGCTCAGCTTGTCGCCGCTGCCCTTTCCTCACGCAGAAGCTGGATGCGGGCGGCTTCCGCCCGGGGGCCGTGGACGATTCGGGCGAGCTGAGCGATACAGAGCCGGGCTCGCTCCAGGGTCGCCAGGGGGGCCACGACGGTGACCGCCCGACCATCCACGTCGACCCGGAAGGTCTTCTCGCCGATGCGCCGCACCGTATAGCGGTGACCGGACAGGTCGCTCACAGTCCACCGGCCGTCGCCGTCCCCCTCAAGCTGTACGACGCTGCGGATCAGGTCCAGCGGGGTGAGTGCAGGATGTACGAGGTCGACGTGCTCTCCGAAGGCATCCGACGCCATCCGCCGGGTGACGTAGTCACCAAGACGGCCACAGCCCTGCTCGGGGCATGTCAGCCGGTAGGGCTGGGATGCGGGCCCGGTCTTACGGATCTGCGGTTGCAGCGGAAGTTGTGGCGCCGCCTGCTGTGACTTCTCGTCGACCGGATCTGCGCCGTCCTCTTCGTTCGCCGCGTCGGCGGCGTCCGTGTCAGCCGAGGAGGGGTGCGTCGGGCAGGCGTTGGTGTCGCGCACGAACTCGAGCTGGACGCGGGCATCCAGCTGTTGGTCGAAGTGGCATCCCGCGTTCTTGCACTGGGCCCGGTACTCACGTCCGGGGCAGTCCTCGCCCTTCCGGTGAGGACAAGGCTCGCCGTTGGCGTGCACGGGCTTAATGCCGGCGCGGTGACGGCCCTTCACGAGATGCCGGGCGTCGGCTGCAAGGGTGGGAGCGTGAACGCTTCGCGGCTCCGTGTACCTGCCGTTGTCGTTGGAACGGGCGGGCATGTCAGTTCTTCCTTGTGGTCCGGTCGTTGCGGTAGGCGGTCTCAGAGGCGCCTTCGCATATGGGGGCGTCGCAGCAGGTGGTCCTGCCGCTGCTGTTGAGGGTGATGTCGGTTTCCCCGCAGTCGCCGCAATGCGGGGTGAAGCCGCAGGGAGGCACTCAGGCCCCCTTCTTTGCGGGCAGGGGGACCGGTGTGAAGGCATTGACGTAGTCGATCCGGCCGCCGGCCGCCGAGCCTTCGGCGACCGGCCCTCCCACGGAACACAGGGTCTGCAGTACGTCGGCCGACAGCGGCTTCGGGACGCCGTCCAGGACGACCCATCCCTGGAGGGTGCTGTGTCCGTCCGCGTGGACGGTGCAGGCGGTGATGCCTGCCGAGTGGCTCGGGCCGTGGGCTGCGAGGAGGAGGAACGCCGCGCGGGCCAGGTCCGGGCCCAGATGACGGTCGTGACCGGGTGTCGGCGCGGTGATGACGAGGGTGTCACCCGGGAGGTCGGTGAAGACCTTGAGGGTGTGCTCGCCGTCTCCGAGCTGGTGGACCATGCCGCGCAGCAGCCCTTCCTGCATGCGTCCGAACAAGGCGACGTACAGGTCTGCCGGAAGGTTCTGGCGGGCTGCCTCGAGTCCGATGGCGTCTCCGCACCGGCGGAGCGCCTGCCGGGTCTCCGCGTGGTGGTCGTCTGCTGCCGGGCCGGTGTCCATGGCGGTTGCCTTCTCTGTCGGGGTTGGTGGGTCGCGGGGTGCCGACCGGAAGCTACGCAGAGCGCCGGCGAGGTCGAGAGGTCCGGCGAATTCGACCTCCCGACAGGCCAGGAGGCGGTCGAAACCAGCCCGTCGGCCCGCCTCGGGGGTGTGCGCTCACAGGGGGGATGCCGGACAGGGCGGCTGAGGGGCGGTAGGTACGAAAAGGCCCCGGCAGGTGTCTGCCGGGGCCGGGGGAACCGGAGGATGTGCCGGATCAGCCGAGAGGTAGAGCTTCCTGCTGCGTGGCGGCTCGTCCGGGGCACGTACGAGACGAGGCAGCGGCGGGGAGTTTCCGGGCCAGGTAGTCGGGCCAGGCACTGACCGGCCCGGGATGGGCGATCTCGTACGTGCCTTCGGCGGTGGTGCTGACCGGCAGAGGAACGAACGAGTCCGCCGACCGGATCGCGACGTGCCAGCCCAGCGGGCTGTCTGCCCCCAGGCTGGCTTGGGGGCAGCGGCCGTGGGGATGGGTGAAGTACAGCTGGAGGCCGCGTCCGGGCGTGAGTACCGAGAACGTCTCGACGGGGAACCGCGCTCCCTCTTTGTCGGTCAGGTCGGCCAGGATGTCCGCGCCGTCCTGGATACCTGGGGAGCGGTGACGCAGCGGCGGGAGTTCCCCGTTGGCCGGCACCAGGTCGAGGACGAGGAGGCCGGACGGGCAGGGAGCGAGTCCGACGTTGTACGGCCCGTGGTCCCAGGCGGCGTTGATCTTGTCGGTGTCGGAGGTCGCCTTCTGCTGCCAGTTCTGGACAGCGGGCGTGGTGGTGCCGGGCCGGAGTGGGAATACCCGCCAACCTCGGGCGGCGGCCGCGAGCGCGGCGGACTTGAGCGTCTGTCGGGGTGGGTGGTCGGTGCTCACGGTAGAGGGCTTTCTGGCGTCGGCAGCCGCGCGGCCGTCGCACTGACGGCCGCGCGACCTCTTCATCGGGCGGTGGGGCTCTGCGTCTGCTGGGGAAACACGGTGCGCACGGCATCGGCCAGGGCTCGTCCCAGCCACTGGGCGGCCCGCCGGAAGGTGCCGGGGAAGAAGTAGAGGAGCACGCTCACGGAGCCGACGAAGCACACGAGCGACAGGTGTGCGGTCACCCACGCGACCGTGATCATCACAGCACTGACGATCATGCACAGAGTCTCGAAGAGCAGCATCGTCGCGTTGGGGAAGGCGATGGCCAGGAGGCCGAGTGCGAGGAGAAGTCCGAGCTTCGAGCGCATGAATGTCACCTTTCGGGGATTCCGGCAGTCAGGCGGTCGGCACCGCCGATGCAAAGTCCGGGTCTGCGGAGAACGCTCCGAGGGCCTGTTGAGCCTTGATGTGGGCGGCTACCGCCCAGCTCTTGATCCTTTGGACCTCGTAGGACTGTTCGTGGTCGCTGACCTGTGCCCGGAGCTTCGCAGTGCCCACCTCCACCCGCCGAAGGTCGGCGAAAAGGTTGGGCGTCCGTGCTTGCTCCAGCCGGCCGACCAACTCCATCAGGCTCCGAATCTCGGGCGTAGGGCCGAGCCGGCGCTGGACAGTCGCGATGTCGTCTGCGATGTCGGCCATCCGGATCCGGAGCTTGTGGCGGTAAGGCCGCGGCGTCGGCCGGGTACGACCGGCGGGCCAGAGGAATCCGACGTCCTCCATGTCCTGGCTGCTGACGAACAGCGGATCGGCGTACGAGCCTCCGGGGCCGGCCAGGGATACGACCACGCAGCCGTTACCCAGCCGGGTAACGGCCAGCACCTCCGCGGCCGGGCGCCACGCTCGCGGGTACAGCGTTCCGTCTTCGGCCCGGCCGTACATCGGGGTACGGATGATGTCGTCCTCGCCGAGATCGTCCCAGTCGCCCCATGTCCATCCTTCGGGCACTGCAGTGCGCGCGGCGTCCTGCTGTTGCTGACGTGCAGCGGATTCAGCGGCAAGGTCTCCGAGCCACACGAGGTCTCCGGCGGCTTCGCGGCGCGTGTCGAACTCTGGGCCGGAAGAACCCGTGCCCGCCCGCTGGTACCGCCACTTCCTGCCTCCGCCACGCCGGCTGACGATGCCGAGCTCACCGAGGCCGTCCGCTGCTACCACGTACGTGTAGGAGCCACTGCTGCTGCGGATGAGAGGCCCGAACTTCGCACGGGCCTGGTTGTCAGCCTTGCGCTGGATCTCCTGGTTCTGGAACGCCGCCCGCGCGGCGTCGTCCGCGCGCTGCTTCTGAACTCGCTCGAGCTCCCTGAGGCGACCGACGAGAGCACAGACGGCGATGCGGCTCGGTTCACCGCGGGGTATGTGGGGCCCTTCACCAGTGGCCAGGAGATGCCGTCGGTCCCACTGGAGGAGAGCAGCGATCTCGTCCGTGATGGACGTGTCGTCGAGCTCAGCAGCCGGCGTGACTGATGCGGGCATGGGCGGGACGGCTGCTGGTGCGGCTGTACTCATGGAAGGCTTCTTCCGATGCGGGGAGGGCTGTTCTGTGGCCAGAGCTGACCAGAGGGCACCCCCGCGGTGGCCGCTGCGGCGAATCCGGCGCCGCACGGGCAGACGGATCCGCATAGGCCCGGGCGCCGCCCGCTCCTTCAGCTTGGGGAAGGCCGGACAGGTCCCGCGGTCGGCGAAACGGGCAGCACCTGCGAGCCCGGGAGCCTGGCTTCTGCCAGGCTCCCGGGCGGGCTCGCTTCAGATCCGGCGCGCGCGGACCTCCAAGATGCCTGGTGCCCGGTGCGCCCAGACGGCGCCATCGGGGACCAGCACGCTGTGTGTGTTCAGCAGCAGCGTCGCTGCCGTGTCGGTCGGTGGCTCGGGCGAAGCCTCGTCCCTGCTGCAGACGGAGAAACGGGTGCGCTGATCGTCGTAGATCTCCAAGCTCCATTGTCCTGAGGCGCGGATGAGGCGGACAGTGACGAGATCGGCAGAGGATGCTGCGGAGGTGATGGTGTTCAACCGAGAAGGCCTTTCCCTCTGGGCAAACGGACGTCGGCGAGGTTAGGGGCAGCCACTTTCAGGGAGCGCCCCCACGCGAATCAGGGACGCTCCGGTCGCGGGGTCCTGCTTGGTGCCTCAGCGACATGCTGCGAAGCGAACCGGTCAGCAGCGGCGGACCGTGCTGGTGGTCTGCTTCGCGAGGCAGACCACCAGCACGGTCATCACGGGGTGGGGTACGCGTGTCGCCCGTGCCGTTCCCGCAGGGCTGTGATCGTTGCCGGGGCATGGTGCGTGGCCGAAGGGTCGTCCAGCACGTCCTGGAGGACGCTCCAGTACGTGGCGGTCGGCAGACCAAGGCGGTCTTGGATGTACGCGTCCTGCGCGGAGGTGTCTCCCAGCTCGGTGACATGGGTGGCAGAGGCGAGGACGAGGAGGGCGTCGCCGGTCAGTGCGTTCATGAGCTCCCTTCTCCGTAGTGGGCTCCCGCGTCAGCTGGCGGCAGGCGTGGCGGGGTTGTTCTGGCAAAGGTCCATGGCGTCGCCGGGTTCCTCGGTGCCGCCGGCCCAGCCGACACGAGTGCCGTCGGGGGTGGTGCTGTAGCCGTAGCAGTGCCACCCGGCGTGGGTGGCACCGGGAAGATTCCAGTCGTGGGCGGCGTGCTCGGTGGTGCCGTCGTTCGTGCACTGAGCGGGAAACCGGCCGCAAGGGAGGGCGGGGGCGTAGATCGTGAGGGTCATGCGGGTGGCGTGCTCCCAGTGGTCGGTGGGGCTGGTCGGGGTTGCGCCACCGAAGCTAGACGTCAGAGGGCGCATCCTCGGAAAGCTGGCGAATTCGGGCGGCTGGTGGCGTTCACTGGAAGGGGTGGGCCAGCGGGCCATATCCTCGAAGGCGCGCCTGCTGGCGGGGAGCGAACCGATCCACCGCCCGGACAAGGAGGGTCTCCATGACTGCGCAGCCCGTAGAGCCGGCACCGCGGCACCCCCGCAAGACGCTGCGCGGAATCCGGGAGGCTCTGCCTACCGATCAGGTGGCGGCGTTCGAGACCGAACGCGACGGCCTCGACCTGGACGACCTCACGCGCGTCGCTGCCTTCAGGGACAAGTGGTGGGCTCGGGCGGTGACCGCTCGCGATGCGCAGCTGGATTCGGACAGCGACGCCGGCATGGCTGGCGACCTGGACCTCGCGGAGCCGTGGTCGCTGGCGAGTGGCCAGTGAGCGAGAACGACGGCCGTCCTTCACAACCGCCGGGAACGTGGCCGTGGGCCCCGTCCAAGCAGGCCCGCGCCCAGTACGAGGAGCTGACCAATCACCCCGCCGCCCCGACGCCGCAGGATGCCGTCGACGCGATGATCCGACGGATCATCGCCGATCCGTACCGGGCAGGGTCGACTCGTTCGCCGAGCCGGCCTGAGTGGGACCGGGTGGCGGCGGAGGGCTCCTTGGTGATCCCCTACCAGGTCCATGATCCGGAGCGGAATACGCAGGCCAAGCAGCGTTTCGTGATCATCCTCCGCATCGTGTGGGCGGACTGACGCCGAGCGGTGCCATGCGGCCTTCTCACGTCTAGAGGTCGCTGAGCCTGGGCCTGTGCCGCTCAGCCAGGTCTTGCAGCCACTGCGGAGTCTCGTCGGGCTCGTAGGTTCCCAGCATCTGCCAGCCGGACGCCCGATCGTCACCGATGCGGCCTTCCGGGCCGAGGCGATAGCCGGTCACAGCGGCCTTGAACGGCATGTAGGCCGCCTCACCGGTCCGTTTGCGGTACTCGATGACGACCGCCTCCGGGTCGAGGACGTATGCCACGTCGGCGCCGTCCATCACCACATACGCGGGAGCGCCGGAAACGATCATGTACCGCGTGACATCGGTCATCGTGACCGTAGCGGTGACCTGCAACATCTCTCCCTCGGCCGGTCCGTTCGATCGGGAAGCAGCGGAGCCCGGGCCCGGCAGGAACGGGATGTCGTCCCTGCCGGGCCCGGGACTGTCAGGCCTTGTCGGTCTTCTGCGGCATGACGGCCGCGACGGAGTCGGCAATCGCGCGGGCCAGCCAGCGGGTCGCCCTGGGAATGGCGGTGGGGTTCGTGCGGGCCAGCACAGCGACCGCGCCGATGCAGCAGATGAAGGCCAGGTGAGCCTTGACCAGTGCTACGACGACCAGCACGGCGCTGATCACGGAGCAGACGATGCTGAAGAGGACCATGCCCAGGCTCGGGAGCGCCGCCCACAGGAGACCGAGTGTCAGGATCAGGGCGAGCTTACGCATGATGTGTCCTCCGGGGTCGGGTCGCTTTGACGAGGTGGAGATTCGCACCGCACGGCCTGATCTCCTCAGCGCGCGCGAAACCGGGGAGAGCCGCTTGAAGGGCGGGTGAGCGGGGTGAGGTGTTTCGAGCCGAAGCCCTTGCTGGGCCGTGGGCGTTCCGGCCGGGGCCAGACGGCGTGGGCAGGTGCCCATGGTTCAGGGGAGAGCGGACAGCGGAGGGCAGGCCTGTGGAGCGCGGTGCACGTGGGCCGCGCTCCGACGGTGACTCAGGCGCCGTAGGGCGGACGGCCGGGGCAGCCGTACGCGGAAGGCGCCAGGTCGACGAGTGCGTTCCACTCTCCGATGGCGTCGCACACGGTGCACCGGCCCATGGGGGCCTGGTCGTCGATGTGCTGCTGACCGATGGGGAGCACGCGGTGCGGGCGGGTAAGGTCCGGGGTCCGCACGGTGGAGATGACGACCTCGTCAGTGGGCTGCAGTATCGCCGTGCTCATGTGGCGCTCCTTCGGTCCGGGCTGCTCTTGATCAGCCGCTGTCTTGTGGAGCTGAAGGTAGGCAGCCTCGGCGGACGACCCGTCGGCCCCGCGAAAGTCCCCTTCCGGATGTCCGGCAGCACACGTCCGCAGCTGCGCGTCGGTGTCACGTACTGCCGGACAGCGCGCTCGACTGGAGCGCGCTGGCTCCCGCCCGGGCAGGCGGGAGCCGTCTGGGAAGATGATCTGCATCTGGCTCACCGCAGGATTCACCCTGGCCGTACGGCCGGTGTCGATCGTCGCTGATCACCGAGGGCTGCCCGCGGGCCTATTGAGTCGCGGCCGCGGGCGTTCAGCATCCTGGGAGAGCTCAGCCTTCGTCTGCCCACGTCTGCTCGACCAGCTCCGCCGCGCGCCTCCTGCTTGGCGATGGTCACCGACGGGTCCGACTGGATATCCGGCAGCGTGCGGAGAGGCGCGAGGAGCTCGCGGTACTGCGCGGCGCGCTTGCGGTGCTCGGCCGCCTTCCGGGTCAGCTTCTGCTGTTGTTCGCGCAGCTCCTTCAGCTGCTGCCGTGTGGCAGTGAGAAGCGCCGGGGCGCGGTCCTTGGCAGCGGCCAGGTGCAGGGCCTCTGCGTCCGGCCGCGCGAGATACCGCAACGCGAGTGCTCGAAGCACACCGGACGCCCGTCGTTCGGTGGCCACCGGTGCGGAGCAGCCGGTGGTGGGAGAGAGCCGTATGCGGGCCGGCAGTCGCTCGGGGGTGGTCAGGGTGATGCGTCCCGTGTCGCCGCTGCTGCTCCAGCCGCCGCTCAGTCGGATGGTGTTGATGGTCGGTTCGTCGCGTGCTTCATGGCCGTAGCGGCTGGTCGGGATCCCGTACGTGATGTTGATCCCTTCCGGCCAGGGGGTGTTGTTGTACCGGTAGCGCTCCACGGTGAACGATCCGGCGACCCTGGCGCCCTGGACGTTGTAGACCACGCTGCCAGGCCGTGTGCCGGCCGGGGCGGGGGTCTCTCGTACGGTCAGGATGCCCATCTGGTGACCGTGACGGTCGAAGAACGGCACCTTCACCGGGGTCGGGTCTGCTGGAAGGACAGCGCCGGCCCGCCGGCGCAGGATGCCGGTGAGCTGGTTGACCGTTCGGCGGGCCGAGACTCGCTGGGCGGTCACTTTCTGGATTTCGGCCTCGAGCTGGTCGGCCTGCTGCTCCTCGTACCTTGCGTGCTCGTCTGCTCGGGCGACCGCAGCCGCCAGCTTCAGCTCGGCGACATCGTCGCGGCCGCGCCACATCTCCAGGAGGCAGCGGACCACGGCTTCGGTACGTCGGCGGGTGCCGTCCGGCAGTCGTTCGGTGAGGAACGTCCGGCCGGAGGCTACGGCGTACGGGCCCAGGAAGTAGCGCGTCGGGATGGTATCCGGGTCGAGCCCGGCGGTGTGGCCATGGACGCCGACCCGGTAGACGACGGGCTCGTCGGGCCGCGGTGTGTAGTACGTCTGCGGCTCGAGTCCGTCGCCGTACTGCACCTGGACCGTCGTGGGCAGCACGGTGCCACCTCGCTTGGCCTCCGGGGCCACGATGAAGGTGCCCTTGATGTGCGGTCCGGTGACCTTGAATCGGACCCGCCCGTGGGGCAGAACGGTGTCGAGGATGGTCAGCGTGCCGATGCCAGGCACGCCAACCGTGCGGGGCGTATGTGTCGGCACAGACATGGTCAAGGCTCCAAGGCGGATCGAGTGGGTTCAGCGCCCTCGGGCGCCACCGCGATCTGCGCGGCCGGCCTCGGGGCGGGAGCGAAGGTACGAGGAGGACCTCAGGTGCGCACGGCACGGCGAATCAGCGCCTGCGATCACAGAAGGCGGGCCGTCCACAGCCCGCGGACGGGGCGCCCTTCCGGGCGGCTCTCACCTTCTGATCGGTACAACTGGGCGCCGCCGGTTCGCGGAGCCAGCGGGGTGCAGGGACGGCACGAGGAGGCGGGGACGGACAGGCCTGTCCGTCCCAGATCAGGTCCTCGACGGCCGCCAGCCCCGGTGTTCCTCCCGGGGCTGGCGGCGTAAGCCGGTCACGCCGCGTACGCCAACGCCTTCGACGGTTTCCCGGTGTGGCTGCGCAGACCGCGCCTGCGGAGCGGATCGTGCCGTTGCGGGTCCACCGGGACGACCATGGTGATCGGGTCTACGTCTTCTGGCAGCAGATGGAAGTTGACCCAGTGCGGTTCGACGAACATCGTGACCTCCTGAGTCCGCTTCGGGCCGGTCCAGTAGCGGTGGAAGTGCCCGGCCCGCTGGTGCGGCGCTCGCTGCACTCCGGAGGGCACACCATCGCCTTCCGTAACCCTTCCAGCAGCACGCCTGGCCGCGTGGAGGCGAGGACCCACGCGCCAGCCGACCTCAACGAAGAAGGGGTCCCGGTCGCGCGGCGCAGGCCTCTTGCGCTTCTTGCGGGTGGGCTTGACGACGAGAGGTTCGACGACGTCCCGGTTGTCGCAGCACAGGTACACCAAGATGCTGAGAGCGGGCTTCAACAGGGCCTCGAACAGGGCAAGGACCGGCTTCTCTTCAGGGGTGCGCGCCCATCGGGCTTCCGCTCGCGCTGCGGCGAAGCCGACCGCCTGCTTCAAGGTGAACTGTCGCAGTCCGGTGGGGATGTGGAGGCGTATGTACGTCTGGTGCCGCACCTCTCCGGTGTCGTCGTCGAGCAGGTCGATGACGAAGAGCAGACCGAGGCCCTCGATGTCTTCGTCGGTGTACGTCTGCCGCTCGGGCAGTTGGTTGTACCCGTGGACGAAGAAGCCTCGCACCAGCCCGTCCGACTTCTGGTAGCGGATCGGCCACGGGTCCGGGAGGACGACCAGCGGATTGATGTAGGGCAGGTGGTCGAAGATCCTGCCGGGCAGTTCCTTGTACGTCGACCGATACAGCTCGGCGGCCAGGTGCTCGTTCACATCGAACGTCACCCGACCGCGCCGGGCCCACATCCGGTAGATGCCGACGTGAGAGGCCTCGTCGATCAGGTCGGCCTGGTCCGCAAGGGTGAAGCGAGCCGGAACGTAACGCGGCGGGGTGACCACGCGGCCGCCGGAGAGCTGGTCGAGAACGGGAGCGATCCACACGTGGTTCGAGCGGAGCTGGTCCTCGCGGGCCTTCAGCTCCTGAACGAAGACCTCGTTGATGTCGTGGGTGCGCAGTGCTCGTGCGTGAGAGTTCGGCATGGCTCTACCTGGTCGTCGGCGGCGGGGGTCCACGGAGCCGCCCGGAGGCGGGACCGTGGCCGAAAGCTACGAACGCGGCGGTAGAAGCTCATCTGGTCGCGAATGCCGGGCGGCGGAGGGCGGGCTGGAGCTGGTCACCGGCCTGTGTCAGGACAGGCCGGGCGCTGCTCAAGGCGTCCGTCCGCCGCCGTCAGCTGGTGTGTTCGTCGCGGGTCTGGACCGCTGCTCCGACGATCACGAAGGTCACGGGCACCACGGCGGGCAGCCAGATCCACCCGTCGGCTCCGCGCACCCAGTCCGTGAGCGTCAGGGCGCCTACGCCGAACACGATGAAGCTGAGGTAGCCGGCGTTCATCAGGTGCCGGCCCTGACCCCGCAGAAGTCTGGGGTGGTGCCGGGCATGAGTTCGGGGAACGTCTGGGTCCTTGGGTGGGGTCACGGTGGCTACTCCTGTTCGTGGCGTCCGTCCGCCGACTGTCGCGGCCGCAGCGGACAGCGCAGCCCGCGCCGGCTGACTGGCTGGACGGGCGCGGAAAAGCGAGGGGGCCGCTCGTGCGGCCCCCTCGGGGTGGTCAGGCGTTGGTCAGCGCGCGGGCGAGCGCACGGCCCACGATGGGCCCGAAGTTCGTGGGGTCGCTCAGGTACTCGACGTGAGCGCCGTTGGGAGCCCAGCCGCCGTCCTTGACGCTCAGCCACAGCAGCAGCACGCCCGCGCGGGTGAGGTGGTCGGCCGCCCGCTGCACATCCGGCGTGTTGGGCAGGTCCCCATCGGTGATGACCACCGCGACACGCGCGCCGGACTTGCCGGTGAGGTTCAGCGCACCGTCCAGCGCGTAGAGGGACTGGCCGCAGCCGTCAGAGCCGCCGCCCATGACCGGCACGGGGACGGTGAGGGGCCGCTTACCCGGCTTGATCAGGGCTGTGGCTATGTCGGAGCGGTTGTACCCGTTCCAGGCGACGGAGGCAACGGTGCCCGCCAGACGCGGAGACGCCACGGCGTGGGCAAGAGCCCATCCGGTCGAGGCAACCGGCCCGATCCAGGGGCCCATCGAGCCCGACACGTCCAGGCTGATGCCGACCGTGAGAGGCGGGTTCTCCTCCTGACGGCGAGAGGTGCGCTGCCACGGCAGGGCCGACACCTCCGTGCGAGCCCGGATCTGCGCCTCGCGGCGTACGACCTCCCGCATGACCATGCGTCCGGGCGGGGCGCTGACGGCGCGTGTCGTGCGGTTCACATCCCGGTACTGGGCCTTGCCCAGAGCGTTGAGCAGCGCGCGGGCCTGGCGCTGCTGGCTCTCGTCGGGCTTAACCTGCTGAACCCTGATCTGCCGGAAGCCGACGCCGCCGTCGGTAAACACGTTCTGCGCAGCCTTCTGCGCAGCCTGGTGGCCGCTGTAGTCCGGCCGCTTCGGGAGGGCAACAACCGCGATCTTCGCGTGCGCCGATTCCACAGCGGCGCGAGTGATCTGGTCGACAACGCGCTCCGCCACAGACGGGGTGCTCTGCTGGTCGCCGTTGCCGTCGCCGTTGCCGCCACTGCCGCCGCTGCCGTTCTCGGCCTGGGAGGGGTCGCCCCAGGTGACTGCGCCGCACGGCATCATGACGGTGATCGGATCGCTATCGTTCTGCCCGTCCTCGGCGTCGCCCGAGCCTCCCTGCCCAGTGCCTCCCGACGGGGAGCCGGTGCCCTGCCCTCCCTGGCCCTGCCCTCCCTGGCCCTGGCCGCTGCCGCCCTCTTCGCCGTTCTGCTGGTCGTCGTCCGTGTCGTCCTGCGCGAGGCGGGCAACGCGTGCTCCCAGGGCGAGAAGCCCGTCCTGGTCGTCGTCGTCCAGGTCGAACAGCTCACGGAAGATGCCGTTCAGCTCCGCCATCACAGCGTCACCGAGGATTCCCGTCACCTGATCGGTGACCGGCTGCACCTCATCGTCGTCCAGCACCCCACCGGCCGCGCGGCCCAGGATGAGCACTGCCTGGTGCACTGCGCCCGGCACCGACTTGTCATCGTGCCCGCCGCTGACACCGGTCAGAAGAACGTGGCGGGTAGAAGCCCGCAGCCACGCCCGGTCGCCCGGCCGGTCCTGAATCAGCCGGTGCTCGATGCGGGGCTCTTCCAGGATCGTGGCCCAGCGGACGGCCGACGCGCTGTGCTGCCGGGTGGGAGCGAACTTGGTGTGCTTGGCGTGCGCGGCCTCGTGGGCGATGGCACCGGCGAACGCCGGGTGTGCACAGCGGTCGGCCCACGCGTTCGGGTCGATCAGCGCCGGGTTCGGCTGGCCCTCAAGGAGCTGGTCCGGGGCGAAGCGGCCCTCGGCGAGCGCCGGGTAGAACTCCGCGTACTTGCTCTCCGGAGCGCCAGGGTGAACGACAGCGATCACGTCGTCACGTTCCGAGACGGCCGAGAGCCATTCGCCGGTACGAGCCGACAGGCCAAGCCATGCCGGGTGCGTCACGTCGTCCCAGGGGGAGGTCACGGGCGCTTTGGTGCGGGCGGTCATCGCGGGGCCTTTCAGTCGGCGGTTCGTTGCGCCCTGATTGGGCCACCGCCCACGGCCTCGGAACGACTCGCCGCGAATCCAAGATTCTGAAGGTGGAAAAGGCCTTGTGGCGCCTGGGATGCGCCGCGGACAGCACCGCCGCAAGCTCGGCGGAACCCTCCCGCCGGCTGCCGTCGGTGGCGTCTGGCCACCGACGTGGATCGTGGATCGTGCCTGAAGAACGACGCGTGACTCACAGCCCGCTGAGCTGCCCAAAGCCGCTGAAGCTCGGAAGTCGGCAGGCCGTTGACGGGCTTACAACGAGCGCCTGAAAGGACCCAACTTGCGCCGGACAGCCCGAAGTTGGGCGTTTGCCGGGGTTCTCATAAGTTCAGGGCATCGCAAGATCCCTTCCCGAACGAGACACCCGGAGATCCCCATGTTCCTTCTCGGTTTCAAGGTCCAGGACCTCACCAGCGCGCAGCAGAAGACGTACGTCGCCGTTGCGACGTCCAACGGCTACTGCCACACGGCGAGCGCTGGGCACACCCAGCCGGTGTACCGGCGGGCCGGTGCCTACGGTGAAACCGGCACGAGCAACCCGAACGAGCTGGCCAAGCTTGCCTGGGGGGCGCTCCGGAGCAAGTGGGCCGACAAGCACGGCCGCAAGAACTACACCAACATTCTGATTCAGCCGATCGTCATCGAGGACTCGGGCCTGAGCGAGGAAGACTCCAAGGACCCCCGCAAGACCATCGAGTACTTCGAGGTGGAGTCGAAGAGCCCGTCCGGTGCCCACGTTCGCGCCGATGAGCCGCGCACCCTCGCGCAGATGTTCGTGAAGCGTCAGCTCTCCCAGGCTGCGCAGCCTGCCACGGCGGCCCCCCGTGCTCAGGTTGCCGACCAGCGCGACGCCATGATCAAGGGTGAGCGGGAGTACTACCGGCCCAACGGCCAGATCTACCGGCCGCGTGACCTGGGCGGCCACCACGACGTGGCGCTGCTCAAGCACCTGCGCACTGCCGGTATCCCGGTGCGGCTGTACGGCCTGCCCGGTACCGGCAAGTCCGCACTGGCGGAGGCTGCTTTCGGCCGGGACCTGATCACGATCAACGGTCACGGTGACATGACCGTCTCCCACTTCGTGGGCTCCTACCTGCCGCAGAACGATGGCACGTTCAAGTGGTCCGACGGCCCGCTGACCCGCGCGATGAAGGAGGGGCGTCCGCTGTTCGTCGACGAGATCACCCGTATCCCGTCTGAGGTTCTGGCCGTGCTGTATTCGGTTCTCGACGGGCGCGGGACGCTCAGCCTCGATGACAAGCCGGACGCGCCGGTGGTGACGGCCGCGCCGGGGTTCTATGCGCTGTGCGGCTACAACCCCGAGGGCATCGGCGTGCGGCAGCTCGATGACGCCCTGGTGTCCCGCTTCGCGGTCCCGGTGGAGGTCACCACCGATCTCGACGCGGCCAAGGCTCTGGGCGTCCCGGCGAAGTTCATCAGGCTCGCGGAGAACCTGCGCACGAAGGATGCCAAGGACCGTGAGGACGGTGGTACTGGGGTGTGGGTTCCCCAGATGCGTGAGCTGCTGCTCGCCTCGACGGTGGCCAAGACGGCGGGCGTGATGTTCGCGGCATCGGTCATCGTGGGTCAGTGCCCCCGGCCGGAGGACGTGCCGACGGTGACCGATGTGGCCTCGAAGGTCTTCGGTGTGACCGTCAAGGCCCTGGCTCTGGGAGGCCAGGTCTGATCGTGGAACCAACCCGCTGTTGCGGGCCCCGTTCAAGCGGGGCCCGCAACAGCGGGTTGGTTCCAGGCCGGCCGCCGGACAGCACCAGCACTTGGGCGCATGGGGTGCGCCACTCCTCAATACGGTGGCCCCGCTCTCGGTGGGCACCCCTTCGGCGAGGAGGGCGCGCCCTTGCTCGCTGGGCAGCCATGACCGAGGAGGAGCGGACCATGACCAGCCGGGGCTCAGACATGGCTGACGCCGGTACCCAGAGCGCTCTCGATACCGGCGTCAATCCTCTACGCCGCTCGATCAGGCCATGACGGAGCGCTTCCTGCTGGCCTTACCGTAACGACCCAACCAGGGGATGACCAGCGCACCTCTACGGCCCCGAGGATCTAGGCCGCCCCAGCCTCAGCAGCGGCAAGCCCCCGGCCGGACCTATCCGAATCTGTTGGGGCACCGCTGTGCCCCGGCCGGCCTGTTTTCTGGTGGTCTTCGGTACTCGGTGTCCGGGTGGAAGGCAGCTCGGTCGGGACGCGGTGACGGTTGCCTCGCTGCGCGGTCGTGATCAGGACGTGGCCCGATGCAAGGTGACCAGGTGGGCTCAGCGCGCGGGCGGCACCTCCAAGACGCGTCAGCGCCGAGTACGGCTAGGCAGCATGGACAGACTGTATGTAACCACCGTGGTTACAGGGGCTTCCGGATGGACGATGTAGTGCGCTTCGCTCAAGGGCCCCCAGGCCGGCCAGCCCTGTGGAGGCGGCCAGCCCCGGGTGTCACTCACCTGCGGATACAAGGCAGGACAGGTGGCGGGGCGGTAGTGGGCCCCTGTACGGACCCTCTGCAGGTGCACAACGATGCCCGGCGCCAGCGGGAGGTTTCCTGCCGGCGCCGGGCATCACGTCGTCACGATAGGGCGGCCACCACGGCATCCAGATCGACGACTTGCAGTCCGGTTGTTGGGTCTCGCGCCCAGAGCGTCGGCAGCAGTTCCTCGATGTCCTGGCCGAGGTGAGTGCACCAGCCTTCGAGGTCCGATCGGGCGTCGTCGTCCAGACACGCCCGCCAGCGGCCTGCCTGCTCGGATTCCTGAAGCCAGATCCGCCCGGCCTCTGTCCGGCCCGTGTAGGTCTTCATGCTGACGGTGAAGCCCAGCTGGAGGTATCGAGCTGCGGGATGGTCAGCGCGGATGCGGGCGGTGATGAGGCCGAGGCTGGCCAGAGCAAGACGTGCCCGAGCCTGCCGGACCTGCTCGGCGTCCTGCTCCACCGCGGCAAGGAGGGCATCTGTGTCGAGTGGAGCGGGCTGCGAAGGCATGGTGTGGGGCTCCTCGTAAGGGATTGGGGCTGCCCGAAGGGCGCTCGGGAGAGCGAGACGGCAGACCCGGGGGCCGTCAGGCGACGGCCCCCGGGTCTGCCGTCAGCTCCAGGTGATCGGCTGACCGGTGCCCTGCGTGCGGCTTGCCAGCGTGTGCAGACGTCGCATCGCAGAGAGCCGCACCGCACCCTTGGCGCTTCGGTCTTAGCCGGCCTGTGCCTCGTGCCGTGGGCGCCGATGTCTGGACAGGTCGACCGGCGGGAGGTGAGTCACCGAGCCTCCCACCCGTGCGGCACAGTGAGTGGCGGAGGCTCCGGGCGTACCGAGGTACGCCCGGAGCCGGTGCAGGTCACTTCCGCAGGCGACGCGTCACTTCCGCAGGCGACGCGTCACGTCCGAGAGGTGGGTTTCCCAGCGCGAGCTGCCGAGAGGCCCGGATATCTCACGCTTCTGGAGGTCGTACGGGTAGACGCGGACCTCCGCGCTGAACAGGCGGGCCAGAGTGACGACGTCGTCCAGGAGCGCGGCCTCGTTCTCCTCTTCCGACGCCCACGCGGGACGGCAGACCAGGTAGGCCCATTCCCGCCCCTCGCCGAACGGCCACCCTCCGTACCAGCGCAGCTCACCGGAGGGCAGGAACCCCCAGACCTCCTTGAAGTTCTCCCAGTACGCCTCAACGGTCGCCAGAGGGTGGGTTGCGTACCGCTCGCGGTGGATGACCGCGCGGGGCCGGTCGAGCATCCAGGTGATGCCCTGGGTGTTGTTGCCGAGCCCGCAACCGTCGAAGTCGTCGACCGGGGCGGTGACCGTCCATACCTCCTCTTCCGTCCAGGGGCCGCCGTCCATGCCCGGGCGCTGGGCGGGGCCGATGCCACCGACGACGACGGTCTCCGTGCCGTCCCCGTTGTCGCGGACGAACGCGGTGTTGGTCGCTCCTTCGTCGTTCAGCGCCCGGAAGCCAGGGCCGGGCGTCCAGGTCGGCGCGTCACCGAATGCGTTGGGCGGGAAGATGAGCGCCACTCCGACCGTGCCGCGATCATCTCGGTCGGTGGTCTTCCACGACTGGTTGATCGTCCGTTCGATGCGACGGCGAAGGCTGCGCTTCATTGGTCCGCTCCTGGAAGGTGTTGGTGACTCGGTGGCCGGTGCGAGCTGGCGGTGAGGAAGTTACGAGCTCGCCAGGCACGTGCCGAGCTGCCGCGAAACCAACTGAGGGAGTGCGGCCGCGGACCTGTCCGGCAGGGGGGCGGGCCGAGGTGAGGGCGCGGGCGCATGGTGGACAGGACTCATGTCCGCTTCATGGAGCCGCCCGGTGAGCACGCGGCCGGCGGCTGGGCGTCCACCCATGCGGATATGAGGCACACTCCCAGGCCGGGGGGGGTGGCCCCCGGCCTGGCAGGTGGCCAGCGCTCAAGCAGATAAGCAGATGCCGGGACCGGCACGGGGTCGTCAGCAGTAGAAGCGTCGGGCCCTCAGTGAGCGGGCGGCGTACGGCACAGCCGCGTCCTGGTGCAGCTCGGCGACGTGGCGCAGCGCTTGGGCCCGGGCTTCCTCTGGAGTGCGTGTGATGCCGCTTCGTGTGCAGTCGTAGGACAGCCGGGCGTCGGTGCGGTTCCCGTTGGGGATCGGCACGCTGAATACGTGGATGCCGCATGCCCACCCGTATGGGTGGGAGTGGTTGAAACGGTGCCGGTAGGCGACTGCCAGCGGCCCGGGAGCGCCAGGCTGGGTGAGCCACGCGCTGATGATGTCACCGCGGTCGGGGTGGAGCACGTGCGCGGTGACCAGCCGCCACGACAGGGCGAGGGCGGGCCACCGCTCAGGCGGCAGCGGATGGTCGGTGACCAGCGGAGGAACGGCAGGGAACTCGGGCCAGTCGGTGGGGGCCCCGTGGGGACGTGTGAGGGTGTCGGGCATAGGTGCAGAGCTTTCGGGTCGCGGGTCTCAGCGCTGTGTCGCTGCGGTTCAGAGGTACGCCGCCAACGCGGTGATGATGTCGGCCTGTTCGGCGAGCAGGTCGGCGACGTCTTCCTCGATGGCGGAGAGGGTGACGGGGTCCTTGGTCTTCTCGCAGTGCCCCTGGATGGCAGCCAGGTCGTTCAGCACGCACTCGTAGTCGTAGAAGGAGGTGGGCCTGCCGTCGCTTGCGCTGCTGGTGGCTCCAGCAGCGATCAGGGCACCCGTCAGCGCTGCCGAAAGCCCGGTCCACGGGGCGCTGTAGCAGAGGGTCAGGCAGGCCATGTCGGCTCCTTCGTCTTCGGTGGGCTCGTCGGCGTTCGGCGATGCTGCGCACGGTAGGAGCCAGACAGCGGCTGATCACGTGCCCGCGAAATGCGCGGACGCCGGATCCGGGAGGCGCCGGGACGCTGCCCTCGAGGGCAGCGTCCGGACCGGACAGGACTGGGTTGCTGACCAGGACGCGCCGGCCTCCCACATCGTGTGCGCGGGGCCAGCCGATCCGGGGATCGACGCCGCTGCGCGCCGACCTGGGCAATGCGATGGGGCGCAGTGCTCAGGTCGGCGCGGAGCCTAGTCACGGACGAGAGCGTCCGGTTCTGCCCTCTCGAATCCGCCCGGACTCGGCCAGACCACGGTGATGCCGTTCCGGCCGCACAGGTCGGCAAGGTCGGGGCGCGGGCGGGACGGAAGGAGCATGACTCGACGCGGGGTTGGGCTGAAGAACCGGCGCATGTCCAGGAGTTCACCGAAGGCTGCGCGTACATACGTCCGGGCGACACTCCCCGCGCACGCGACGATCTCGTTGGTGCTGTGATCAACCAGGTCGACGGGCAGGGGGATGAGCTCCAGGGCCGGAGTGACCGTGTGACGGCGGACGTCATGGCCCATCGACCGCAGGTGGGAGCTGTAACTGCGGAGCAGCTGCTCCGCGACGTCCTCCATGAACGTGCGCTCACGTCCCCGTTCGTCGCCCGGCCGGGGGCGGAAGGGAACGTCGAGGTCACGCTCCTGAACGATCGTGTGATGGCTGAGCGGGTCCACGGTGAAGACACCGCTGGGTGGAGGAGTTCCGTCCTCGGGCGCGAGCCGGAAGACGTAGCCGGTGCGGTGAGGCTGGTCCGGGACGCCGATGACCGGCAGCGACGTCCGCACATAGGGGACGTCGCTGTCGAGCCGGTAGGCGCCGAGGTAGCGGACTGAGGGGCCGGGCACCGTGGAGAACAGCCGCAGGGTGCGGCCCTCGTTCTGCGCGTGGTCGGCGAGAGCACGGTTGCCGTTCTTGATCACCTGTTCCCGGTCTCCCTGTCCTTCTCCCTGGAAGTGGTAGTGATCCCCGGTCCAGCCGTCGTGCTGACTGTCGTGGGCTCCTGGCGACGTGAAAAGGCAGATGTTCGGCGTCGTCTTGCTCGGGCTGATGCGGCCGTGGGGTCGACCGCCGATGAGCTGGTGAAGGTCGGACCGGCTGATGGTGGCGCCGGGACTGAGAGGGAAGGTCATGGCAGGTCCTTGCCTGGGAACGGGGGAACGTCCGGGACCGTAGGCAAGAAGGTGTCGGTGTCACGACTGCTGGCGAATCGCTCCTGCCCGTGGGCTCAGACCCAGCCGCGTTCGGACAACGAGAGCCGGTCCTGTTCACGGCGTCGGCGGCCGCTGTCTACCTATCCCTGCGGCGCGACGGTGGCAACGTCGTCGGTGTGCCGAGAGCAGAGAAAGCCCAGAGCGCTGCTCACGTAGTCGGCACTGTGCAGGCCGGCGAGGTCTGTCAGGACGGCGGAGCCGGCCGGCTCCGCCGAGGGCGTCAGCGTCCACCTTCTGACGCCCTCGGCGTTGTCCATGGCGACGGTGAACCGTGGGCCATGCGGGCACGTCACCTCGATGTCGTTGAGGAATGACCACACTTCCCAGCCCTGCGGGGCCAGAACCTTGTGCAGGGTGTCGGCCAGCGCGTCCAGCGGGTGCGGGGGCTGCGGAGCGGGGCGCTGCTCAGGGCTGAGGAACCAAGTGCTCATGTCGCGCTCCAGTGACTGCCGATGGCTGCCAGGAGGCGCACTGCCTGACCTGCGGCAACGTGATCATCAGGGGTGGTCGCTGCGGTCTCGATCACGTCCTCCGGGCGAAGGGGGGTGAAAGCGGCCTCCTGCTCGGTGGGGAAGTCGGCAAGGTCCACGAAGCGGCTGGGGTCGTAGTCGGGGTAGTCGAAGTCCTGCACACAGATGGGGATGACACTGCCGCTGTTGCTCAGGTAACGGCGGTAGTGGACTTCGCGCTTCCATCTGGCAGGGCCGGTCATGTCGAGCGGCATCGCGGTGCTCCTGATTGGTGATCTTGGTGTGGGTCAGAAGCTACGAGCGACACGGGGAACGATGCGCGGTTCGGCGAGATGAGGTGCCGGAGCCTGCTCGCTACCTGCGGCGCAGGCCCGCCGACGCGGACACCTGCGGACTGCCCGGGCGGGCAGCCCAGCCGCCGCCCGGGCTGTCACTGTTCGAGCAAGGCCATGCACTTCTCGGCTTCCTCGAACTGCTCCTCGGTGATCAGGCTCGCCGCCTGAAGGCCCAGGAGGTAAGTGCGCAGTCGGCCCTTCGAGGCCAGCCAGCCGCTCAGCGAACCGGCGCCGTCGCTGCCGCCGAAGTCGGCCCAGTACACGAGCTGGTCCCCTGCGATCTTGTTCAGCCGCTCGACCAGCTCACGACGGGACTCTCGCCGTGCCACGATCTGGTCCCATATCGCCTTCGCGGCGGCCCGCTCCTCGCTTTCCTCGGCTTCGGCCGCCTCGTAGGTCCGTTCCCACTCCCCGAAGAGGTGGTGGCCGGTGATCTGCTCCCGCAGGGCATCCATCGGTCCGAGCCGGCCGATCTGGCGCTTCGCAGCGGGGATGTAGAACTGCCTGGAGGGTGCGTCCTTCACCCACGGTTCACCGAGCCGGGCCAGATCGGGCGTCCCGTTCCAGGTCCCATCAGGCACTGCGACCGGGCGGACTCGTACCGTCCTGGCGCCGGTGGAGACCACTCGCCACACTCGGGTGCCGGCTTCGCGCACGGCGTCGCGCGCGCTGAGGTCCGTCAGCGTGGCCGCATCCGGTCCAGCGCCGAGGGTCACGATGAGGTCGTCGTCCTGGAGCTGCTGCGCTGACGTGACACTGCTGATGCCCGGCGTGGGTGCCGTCGGCCAGAGGTCCAGCCAGACCTGGTGGGTGAGAGCCGCGGCAGCGTCCGACGCCTTGGAGTGGATCACGGGGGTTCCTAGCGGGTGAGGGGTGGATGTGTTGGCGCAGCGGACGTTAGCGGGCGGCATGGCGCGCCCCGCGCTCGCGCGAGTTGAGGCCGGGTCCGCCGGCGGCCGTGCCGTCGCGGGCCTGGAGCCGGCGGACAGGAACGCTGGCCAACAGATACCGCGCGGGCCCCTCTTTCGGTCAGTACCGGAAGGGGTCCGCGCGGTCCCTGCTGGTCAGCGGATGAAGTCGGCTCCGACGATCACGTGGTCCGCGGGCAGGTTGTCGAGGTAGGCGTTGACGCGCTGGTGGTACTCGGCGGCCGCCGTCTCGGGAGCCTGGGGGTCCGCCCAGGTCGGGCTGACAAGCCACGTCCCGTCGAGCTGAAGCAGGCTGTTCCCTGTGACGGCCTGGACGCGGGCACGCTCCACGAACGCATCCCGGTCCAACGCGGCCAGGGCCTCCTGATCAGCCCAGGAAAGCCGCGCGTCCGCCAGACTGACGGCGACCTTGATGTGCGGTTGCTCCCTGAAAGCGAGCCCGGCGTACACGGAGTCCTTGGCGTCAGAAAGGTAGTCGGCGAGCGGCCTGACCGGCGGCATGGTGGCTACGGCCTGGGTCCAGGTGTCGTGCAGGCGCGCGGCACGATCAGCGGCCCGAGTACGGCACGCGTGCAGGTCGAGAAGGCCGACCGGGCCGCCCGCGTAACGGGTGGTGGTGCCGCCGCTGACGCGTATGAGCTGCGGGTGGTTCGGGTCGGCTCCGTTCCGCAGAGGGAAGGTCCCGGCGTATTGGTTCTCGGGGTGGGTGACCAGCACCCGTTCCCAGCCGCCAGGCAGGTCCCAGAGGGTGTCTTCGGCCTCGTTGGCGAGGTCGCTCGCGGTAGCGTCCGGCTCCGGGGCCAGGTGAACGAGGGCGTGCTGACTGCTCACTTACTGCTTCCGTTCGGTCGAGAGTCGCGGGGTCTCCGCCCGCCGCCGGGTACGGCCCGGCGGCGGGCGCGGGGGGCGTGTCAGGCGGTCGGCAGGGCGTGGTGCCGGTACGACAGGCTGCGAAGCGCGGTTGCCACGTCGGCGGTCAGGTCGGCGTCCGGGGTCTCCCGCACGGTCTGGGCGGGGATGGTGCGGCGGACCGGCACGAGCGTCCAGGAGATGTCGGTGTAGCTGTAGTCCAGCGGCGTGATGTTGATGCGGTCGCACAGCGGGGTGGTAGCAAGGATGTGGTCGAAGCGCGCGGTGATCGTCCAGCTGCTGCCGAGGGCGTTCTGCAGGGCGGTGGCCAGGGTGTCGATGGTGGCCGTCTGCGTGGTCTGCGTGGCGGTCTCGGTCATCGCTTCTCTCCTTCGTGCGGTCAGCCCGTGGCGGCTGGCACGACAGAAGTTAGGTTTTACAGCGGTCTGGCTCGATTTCTCGCGAATCTGCCGCTATGCGGTGACCGAAGCCGAGGCAGACGAGGAGCGGAAAGCCCCAGCTCGCAGCCGCAGGCGGGGGTGCGCCGGAGCGGACAGCGATTGGCCGCGTCACCTACTCGTTCAGCGCTCAGCCTGTCGAGGTCGCACGCCGCCTCTTGGCGGCTCCGATGACCACCTGGAGGCGTTGATCCGCTGGCACTGACCGTGCACACGGACACCCGGCACGTCTCGAACGTTGACGTACCGGGTTTGACCATGGCGGGGGCGGTGACGGGCACCAGGGAGGCCCAAGCACTCCCCGCTCGGCGCGGGTGGGGGCGGCGTGAGCGGCGATGCTCTGTCAGGGATTGCCGACGCTTAGGCCGCCGACGGCTTCGGGTTGCCCGTCCAACGAGGGTGCGTCATCCGGTGAATCTCCTTACGACACTTGCGGCACACGTGCGTGTCGATCGACCGCGTATGAGCGAGGCGGCGCAGACGGCGGCTGTGGAAGTCCGCGAGCGGGCGGTGGCTGCCGTAGGTGCGCAGGTGGCCGCTCCTCTGCCACATCGCCGCCGACCAGCCGAATCCGAAACGGACCTGCGCCGGGACGGGGGGCATCTCGACAAGAGCCCCGCACAGTGCCGGCGAGCGCGTCCAATGCCCGCTGTTGTTCTCGTATCCCAGGGGCAGGGCGTGGAGAAGTCCACGTGCGCCGCGGCCACTGTGAAGGAGCGCAGCAGTGTCGCTCTTCGTCATCCCGATCTCCTCGTGCGTTCAGTTCGTGGTGACTGGCACGGCGGAAGTTAGGTGCGCGGGAGGCACCGATCCCATCTCCCGCGAGACGTGGGAACGCGCTCTATGTGCCCGGCGTACTCCGGCCCAGGCCGCGACGATCACGGCCTGGGCCAAGGGCGTTGCCAGTGGCGGACATCTGCTCCCGGGTCGACCGCCGTCATAAGGCGTCGCGCGGTAGCCGTCGGTAGCGCCAGCGGCTCATCGGACTGCCCCGGTCGGCGCGGTGGGCTCGGTCAACGTGTCGGCCCACTGGGCGAGCGCCTCGAAGTCGTCCAGGTCCAGTCCGACGGCGGGGTCTATGTCGTACAGCAGCGCCGCCCCGGTGTGGTGCTGCTGGACGTAGTCTCGGTCGGCTGCGCTGAGCTGGTCATCGAGCCAGACGAACGGGCGGCCAGCGGCGTGACGGATGACGTCGGCGGTCTTGAAGTATGTGCCGTCCGGGCCGTACCCGCCTCGGGTGCTCCAAGTGACGACGGGTAGCTCGGGCAGGCCGATCCGCGGGCTGACGTACGTGTTCGCCTCGTCCTCCCATGTTGTGGCCCAGATCAGCTCATACGGAAGGTCGAGGAGTTCCTCTCCGTGGTCCGGGTGCAGCCACACCGGTACGTGGGGGACGTCGCGGGGGCGCAGGTGCGGGTGCTGGTCGATCCAGCAGGTGGGGCGCAGGTAGTGACGTACGAACCCGTGGTCCTCAGAGGCGGGGCCAGATTTGAACGGGTTCAAAACTCCATCGATGTCGATGAAAAGCAGAGGTCGGGACACGATCGCTCCGTGGGCGCGGCTAGTAGGGACGCTCGTACGGGCTCATCCCGTTGGGGCAGGTCGGGGTGCACGGCATCCCCACCGGCGCCTGGCAGTCCTCGCACGGCTCCTCGTCGTCGTAGGGCTCGTGGGGCTCGTAGAGCTTCGGCAGCATCGGACTCGATTCCAGTGATGGGGGCGGGTGCGGTGCTGAAGGTAGATGTGCGGCAGCGCCCAGCCGACTGCTGGCGAATCCTGCTCACCACTACGCGAGAGCCGCCGGCCCACGCACGCCGGATACCAGGTGGCACATGGCCACCGCGGGGCGGCACGCCGCGGTAAGGAGGACAGCAAACGAGAGGGTGCGCCGAGCTCGGCGCACCCTCGGTCTGGGGACGGTCGGTTACCGCGCGCGGCTCTCCCACGGGCTCGATCCGCGCGCCGGTGCCGTCACTCCCGGCACTTCGACGATCTCGTCGTCTGCGTCCGTCAGCGGCGGGTACTCCAGCCGGTCACCCGCGAAGTCGAAGAGGAACACACGGCCATGTCCGTGATAGCCGAACACCTGGTAGTACTCGGGGCTCTCCCCAGCGGGTGGACAGGCCGGCGTCTGGCCAGCCGCGCACTGCCACATCGCCGCCTCGGGGCAGAGCTCCCTGCCGTAGGCGTTGTCAGCCGGGGACTGGACGTGGCCGCACGTCCCGCAGCGGAAGCGCCATTGGGTCCAGTCATCGGTGCCGTGAATCCAGCGGCCGTACCGTGACCACACGCCATCGGCGAGCATGGTCCTGGCCGGGGCCACCCTGGTCACTCTCGTGCCGCGCCGAACTTGAGCGCGTGCATCGGTGTAGGAGAGGCCGTGGTCGTTCACGAGTTGCTGCCGCGCGGCCCTTTGGACCTTGCGGTTGCGCTGGGGCATGTCCTTGGCTTTCCCGGCTCCCATGCCGCCGACGAAGGCAGAGTCGATCCAACGGATGCAACGCTGGGTCAGTGACGTCCCCGGCCGGGCCGGAACTCCTTGCGGCCGCATCCCGGACGGCATGGGCGCTGACGGGTGTGCCAGGCAGGCGTTGAACTGCCTGCGGGTACGGTAACGCCCGCCGTCTTCCAGTGGGCGCCGCTTGCCCCGCCGGCCGTCGGCGCGTCCGGGTGAACGTACCGGACGCCCGTTGACCGCAGCGCGCGCAGCCCGTAGATCCAAGCTGCTGCGCACTGCGGTCACCCTCTGACCGTCTTGGCTCAGTAGCCGAGGACCTCAACATGGAGAAGAGCCTCGGCATACACGTCGTCCGCCATAGTCCCGATGGCGTTCAGGCCTGCCAGGTACGTCCTCAAGCGCCCTTCACCGGCGAACCATTCGTTGACCTTGGGGCCTCCCCAAGGCTCGTACCATCCGACCAGTTCCTCACCGGCGGCCTCGTTCAAGCTGCGGACCGCTTCACGCTGCGGGCGCACCTGCTCCGCACGCCGCTCGTGCTCTGCTTTCCAGGCCGCCCTCTCCTCGTCCGCTTCAATCTTGGCGGCGGCGTGGGAAGCCTTCCACTGCTCGAACTGCGGGTGCCCGGCGAGGCGCTCTCGCAGGTCGGTCACCGCGCCCAGGCGCCCGATCTGCCGACGGGTGGTGTTCAGCCTCAGCGTCCGCTCGGCTGCGTCCTTGCGGGGCGTGCCGAAGCGGGAGATGACGCACGAACTCCAGTAGCCCGTGGGCTTGGTGCACTCGACGACGGTCAGCGTGCGTGCCGTCTTGGACGTCACCCGGGCTATGACAGCTTCCCGGCAGAAGACGGCCTCACGAGCGGTCCACATCCCCAGGAGGTCGAACAGAGTACGGCTGGTCTCGTCGTAGATCAGCACCAGGTCATCGACCTCTACGTCGGATGCCGAGGCGACCTGGGTGAGCCGGTCCTTCTGCAGGGGCCTGTCGTCCGGGTGGCGTCGGGCCCACGTGGGCTTGAGGTCGTCGGCGTGAGGCCACAGCTCGCTGACGATCTTCGAAGCGAGCTGGCCAGCCTGGACGCGAGCGGAGTTGGGGACGTTCATGGTGTTCCTTCCGGTTCGGAGCGCCTCGGTAGGCGCCGTGACGAGGTGGAAGGTAGGTACGTCGGCCTGGAAAGCCGCAGGTCGCGCGAACCCTGTCGGGCACGGGCGGAGGCGGCTTCGTCACCGTAGAAGTGGGGCGTTCGAGCCTCGGAAGCCACCTGACCAGGGGTTTCCAGCAAGGTGGTGCAGGGCCTCTGAACTGGCGGTTTCCTCTGTACGAGGTGGCGCCTGAGGTCTCCCGCGGCCGTCGACGCGTCGTGCGGCACCTAGCTGTACGTCCAGCAACAGGCTTGCCCACCTGAGGTAGCTCGAGGGATCGCGGATCCCGGCCGCGGCAGGCGAACACGGCCGCACGTCCCTGGAAGATCCGACCGTCGACGTTCGCATCACGTAGGCCCGGGCGGCAGGAACGTCGGAGCGGCGGTGCGAAGGACCGAGCGGCGCCGGGGGGGGGGAGGGCGCACGCTGGCTGGTTCGCACCGCCGCGTTCGGGGCCTGGTTCAAATCCGGGCGGAAGAGGACCAGGAGGATGTGCTGGGATCTGCTCCGCCCGGTCCGTCCGGGCGGCCCAACAGGAGTGAAGGTAGCCCTGCGGGACGCACGACCCCAGCTCTCGCGAATCTGCCGACTAGGCGATCGGCTCGTATCCACTCCCGGCAGCCGGCAGGCAGCACCGCGGTGCTGCCGGCGTGGACAGCGCCGGTCACCTGAAGGACGCGCGGGCGCTCCCCGGTGCAGCCCACAAAAGCGGCTCCACCGGACCGTTGGAACCAGACCGGTGGAGCCGCTGAGAGGGTTGGTGCTGTTACTGCCGCGCGGGAAGCAGGCCGGCGATGGCCAGCTGGTCCCGAACGAGGTCGTACTCATCGTCGGTGAACTTGCCCAGCGCGTGCAGTCCCGCCAGGTGGACCCGCAGGTTCCACGCGTCCTGCAAGAAGCGGCGGTGGTACGAGAACACGACCTGCCCCTGGGTGTCCAGGCAGAACAGATCGAAGCCGACGGCCCGATTGACGACGTCACCGATCTTCAGGAGCGCCTCCTGCCGCCTCGCTTCGTCGGCCTGACGCTTCAGGGCCTCTTCCTGCACACCCCGCTGGACGTCCTTGGCGTTCTCGTACGCCTGCTTCCACTCGTCGTACAGGGCATGTTCCCTGATCCGCTGCCGAACCTCCTCCACGGTCCCGAGGCGGCCGATGCGACGGGTCTTGGTCTTCAGCGTGAGCGTCGTGGGGATGAAGTCGTAGGCCCGCTCGGCGAAGTTGGCGAGGTCACACTCCCAGCCGTCGGCGGGCGTCGGGACCGAAACGACTGAGATCGTCTTGGCGGTGGTGGAAACGACCCGCGCCACCCTGCGGGTCACGTGATCAAGGCCCATCACTTCTCGGCCGGTCAGGACTCCCAGGATGTCGTAGGAGGTGTGGGAGGACCCCGCCGTATCGATGACGACCACGAGGTCATCGGCCTTCACGTGAGTGGTCTCGGAGACTGCCGGAATGCGTACCTCTTCCTTCGGCACGGCTCCGAGCATGATCCGACTGCGAGGCGTGTCTCGCGGCACGGAATCGTCGGGCCACAGGCCCGGCCACAGACGGGAAGAGACCCGGCTGACCTCGCCGTACGCCTGACGCAGCTTGTGTCCGTACGCCGGATCGTTCAGCAGACTCTGCACGCGCGGTACTCCTTCGAACGGGGCCACGGACCGGTCGCCGTGGCCTGACGTCCCGAAAGCTAGGAGCGGCCGGCCGCAAGTCAGCACTCGCGGCGAATCCTCTACCACTGCCTGGTCACAGCTCCCCCTTAGCTGATCGCTGGGTAGCGTGACTGACGCCCGCAACTGAGCCATCGGGGCTACGCGCTCTCCGCCGGCCCCCCGTTCCGCCTCGTCCAGCACCTCCAGGGCCGGACAGACCCCGCACGTTGCGCGGCCGATGGCTCTGAGCACTACTCGCAGATCGCTGCACGCCAAGAGGGCCCCAAGGCGCCCGGACCACCGCTGCCAATCCCTGCGTTAACGGCAGGCGCGCAACGGCTGAGTGGCGGGTCCGAGATCCGTGGGATCCGGGGCCCGCCACTCACCTGCGGCCAACCACGCATCTACGAGACGGCGTTGATGACCTCGGGGCCGTAGACCGCCTCCAGGCGACGGAGAGCTTTGTCCCTCTCCTTCAAGACATAATCCGTCCGCTCGTACGGGTCCAGCTCCAGGTCAGCTCCGGCAGCCCACAGAGGGCCAACCACCGCTGCGATCTCTGCCGCAGCAGCGGCCCAGTCCGCATTGGCATTTGCCGGAACGTCTAGGAAGAGCAGAGTCGGATGCGGCTGGTACGGGCCGTGCAGCAGCTTCCCCGTCTTCTGGGCCAGCTCGTCTGCTCGGCTGCGGAGGTCCTCGTTCGGGCACTGCCCGGTGATGAACTGTTCCCTCACCTCGATGCCGAACTCCGTCAACTCGGCTACCCGCTCAGCCGAGTACTGGAAGTCCCGGTGCAGGCGGGCGCACGTGTCATCGCCGGGGAGGAACCGGCTGACGACTTGGCCATCACGCCACTCGTACCCTGCGCCGAGCACTACAAGGATCTGATGCAGAGCTTCCGTGCGGTGCGGGTAGCCGCAGGGGTAGCGCTCGATCAGTTGACGAACGGTTTCGTTGACGCTGGCCATGGGTGGGCTCCTGGAGTCCTTGGTGCGGGGCGGTGTGCGGGGAGACAGCGGCAGGTTCACCGTCGTCGCTGGCCTGTCGCGGTGACAGGTAAGCACCGCGTCGGTGCCCTCCCCAGAGGTGGCGAGTTGCCTTATGAGGCGCGGCCGGCGGCGTGCAGCAAGACCCAGACGCCGGCTCCGTACGGTCTTCGGACGGTGCGGACAGCAGGGCTCACGAGGGAGGCCGCGGTCGAGCGCCCGAACGACCTGCCGCCCCGCACCGTGAGGGGGTCACGGTGCGGGGCGGCAGTCATCGACCGGCTGAGGGGGAGGCCGGTCGGCGGTGCCGCGCCCGCAGGGGGATGCAGGGCGCGGCTGGTCAGGAGGTCAGGTCGTGAAGATCAGCGTAGGGAACCGGCGCTCGATCAAGCGCCAGGCCCACGAGGAGACCTGAGCAGCCTGATGGGGTTCGACTCCAGACTCCCAGCGCAGAGCGCCGGTCAGGCCGTACATGATCACGACAGCCCGGATGGCACCTTCGATCTGCTCCTGGGTCAGGTCGACGGGCAGGGAATCCGTGTGGCCGCCGTAGGCGTAGCAGAGCAGCGCGTGCACGTCGTTGGGGCCGAGTGCGAGCGCGCCGACGTCCAGCCGCAGCCGGTGGTCGGCGCCGACGGTGGCCGTCACAGCGCTGCCTGCACGTCGATGCTGGCGGGCAGAGTGACGGTGACGTCCACCCGGACGCCCTTCCACTGCGCCACCACGGTGTGCGTGCGCACGAGGCGTCCGTACATCTCCACCGGGGCGCAACTCGTGACCTCGCCGCCCAGCGCCTTCACGTACGCCTGGAACGCCTCCAGCGTCTCGTGTTCACGCTGGAGGTACCCGTACAGCGCCCGGTCGTCCTCCGGCTGCGGGATCGGGATCGACCAGTGCGGCGTCGGCAGCTCCGGGAACTCGGTGAGGAGCTGCGACAGTGCGAACGCGACGGCACGCTGGTGGCCTGCCGGGGTGGTCTCCCTGATCGTCTCGGTGTACGCGGTGGTCATCGCTGCTCCTGGATCGTTCGGTTGCTGACGACCCAGAAGGTAGGAAGCGGAGCGGCCACAGTCCCGTTCCCGCGAATCCGGCGACTCCTCAGCCCAGAGTCGAGGTCCGCTTTCTCAGTCCGGCGGCAGTTGACTGCCGGACCTGTCGCCCTTGCGGTGGTCCAGGTCGGGGGCGTAGCCCTCCGCTCGCAGGAAGGCGTCGAGAACGGCCGCAACGAGGTTGCCCACGCCGAGGCCGCCGCGTTCGACGTTGTACGCGTTGAGGCGGCGCTTCAGCTCTAGCTGCTCAGGGACGGCGTAGTTCAGCTGCTCCCTATCCACTCCCCGGCGCATCAGGAGGGCTTCAGTCTCGGGATGCGGGCTGAAATCCGTGACTGCACCACCCTCGCGCTCTTCCTGGGCTTTCAGGGCGTCGGCCAGCTCCTGGGCTTTGCGGGCCAGGGATACTCTGCGCGGCACTTCTTTCCTTCCACGTAGGGACACCTAGGGATACGGCTATGGAAACGGCTATAATTCTAGGCGTTCGGACGGATGAAAGCCTAGTACTACCTAGCGACGAATGCCCGCCACCTCAGCAGGTGGCGGGCATTCGTCCTTCCATAAGACCTGGTCAGAACCGCATGACCCTCAGCCACCGGTCAAGGGCGACCGTGACGATGTCGGCAGGGGGCATCTTTTCCAGCCGGTTCAGGACTCGGTACATGGCCAGCCGATGGTTCAGTTGCAGGTCCCTCGGCACCTGTGACTTGAGAGATTCGCGCGTGATGAACCGCTCGTTGAGCACCACTTCAGCCGGACGGATGTCCTCAGGGGTGCCGTGCCCGGTGTATCGGTTCCACGGCGGCAGCATGTCGTCGGCCGACGCCTTGCCACCTCGAAGGAACCAGTCCACGGCCACGGCGACCAGGTCGGCCGGCGGGATGTGGTTTATCCGGGACACGACCTTGAGCAGCTGCAGTCGGTGAGGGATCTGCAGCTCTGCAGGCACCGATGCGTTCAGTGCCTCCCTGGTGATGAACCGCTGGTTCAGGATCTCCTCAGCTCGAGGGAACCCCTCGTTGACAGGCGGGGGAACATGCCGGTCCCACTGGCTCGTGACGGCGACAGGGGCCTGCGCCGAGCGGCGTTCGAGCGCGGCGCCGGGGGTGTCCCCGCTGGCACCTTGGGCGCCGTCAGCCGCCGCTTCATCGGCCGCCTGATGCCCGGTCGCAGGCTCCGCCACAGCCGGCTGGGCTGCCTCTACCCGAGGCGGGACAGCAGCAGCCTTCTCCTGGGCATCAGCCACACGATCACCGTCGGAGCTCTTGGGCGCCTGCTGCGCTTCTGGAGTCCGCGCTTGCACCGGGATGTCAGCAGAACTCGGGGAGCCTCCGCCCTGAGCAGAGGTATCCCCGGCGTCCGTATTGTCGACCGGCAGCGCCGCCCCCTCCGCCGCCGGGGCAGCAGTCGCCACTGCCGCCCCTTCGTCGCCGGGACTGTGCTCCATCTGCTCCTGTGCGGGCGCTTCCTCCGGCCCCGAGGTCGTGACCCGCTGACGCCCGGTATCTGCGCCTTCGACGTTCGTCACCTCAGAATCAGCAGCCGGCACGCTGACCGGCTGCTCCGCCGCCGCCTGGGCGACGGAGCGTCCGCCGTTCTGCTCCGCCGGGGCAACGCCAGCATCCCCTGTATCGCTGGAGCCTTCCGCGGCAGATGCCTTCGGAAACTTCGGCGGCGGCGGAGTCCGTCGTGCCGTCTCAACGGGGGCCTCGGCCACCTTGGTGGTGCCTTGGGTTGCAGCAGCCGTCTTCTTGGCGCCCTTACGGGCTCGCAGCGCAGCCATGCCAGCCTGCGGCTGCGTCGACAATTCATCGGCCATACTTCTCCACCGCCTCCGCGACAGCCTTCATCTCCTCGACGAACGGCGCCGTCCGCTTGGACACCGGGCTCGCACAGATGGGCACCCGAAGCCGACGCTGCGGGATCCAGTAGTAGTCACCCACGGCAGGACCGATCTCAGCCTTGTTCTCCTCTGCGAGGCGCTCAAGCTCGTCGAGCAGCCAAGCGGCAGGGCTCCGCCCGACCTTGTACGGGATGAGCAGGAGAGGGTAGTCCGGCAGGTTCTTCAGAAGGCCCTCCAAGGCACGGAGCTCCTCATTTCCCAGCACAGCCGGTACGACGGTCACACGAGCAGCCGCCATCGCCCCGTAGGTGGACTCACTTCCGCCCGGGTGGGTGTCGACCACCAGGCGCCGCTTCAGGTCACGCGACCACTGCAGCAACGACTCGGCCACCGCCTCGGACCGCGGCTGGTTGCGCTCGAAGTCGGTGTGGCCAGGAATGAGGTCCGGCTTCCGGCCTCGACCGGACAGGGGCTTAGGCGTCTCGCCAGTCTGGAATGCCCGAATGAGAGGCGATTTGAGCCTGGCCTCTTCGAAGTAGCCCCATCCACGGGTCACCCCGCCCCAGTCCCACTCGAAGTCGGTGAGAACGCCGTCCAGGAGCCAGGCCAGCTCCTTGGCGGTGCGGCTCTTACCCACGCCTCCCTTGAAGCCGGCCACAGTGACAACGTCCGGCTCCTGCTCCGGCGGCACGTACGCACCGCCGGCGTCAGTCGACTCCCCCTCCTCATCATGGCCCTCGTGCTGAGCGGGAATGGCGGTCGCGCCTTCGGCGGTCGCGTCTTTCAAAGTCTCGCTGGTCATGCGTTGCCACCCCTCGTGAGGTGGCTATCGTTGGTCTTCACGACTCTTGCTCCTTGCAGACGGTTGAGGGTCGAGCACCTTGCGCCCGTTGGGGAAATGCCTCCCCGGCGGGCGCTGTGCGTTTCAGGGGCGACGAGAGCGCGCTCGCGCCTCCCCTGACGGGCTCTATCTTGCCGGACAGCGGCCCGGCATCTGGAACCGGTACAGCGCTGCTTGTGAGTTTTAGTGCACCAGCGGCGCTGAAACCAGCCTGGACAGCCCGCCCCCAAGGTAGCTGTCAGCCGCAGCCCGGCGTGGGTTGCCGCGCGAACCGATCCGACTACAGGTGGCAATAACCGGCCTGAAATGGTCACTTCCATCCGCAAGCATCACTTAGTCGCACAAACTCCTGGATACCAGCAACCAAGCATGCGTCACATCTGCCGACAGTCGACACGGGTGGCAAACCACCGTTGACGGTTGACAACCGGATATCTGCCAACCCAGCGGGCCCCGCCACCATCCACGGTCGCCACAGCTGTCAACGTCCGGCGTGGCAAATGCGGCGACGCCCCTACCCGAAGCATCAGCGTTGCCAAGGGTCCCGAGGCGCCCCTGTCGGTGTTCCTCCCTCATGGATGGAACTGCCGCGACTGGATACCCATGGGTGCCCGCATTGCATCCGGCGCCGCCGCACGGCAGGAAACCGCCTGTCAGCTCATCTGACAACACCTGCCAGCTGCGGCGGCGGTTGGCTACGCCCTTGCCATCGCTGCCAACTGCCGCCCGCCAACCGAACCGCAAGCAGCCAGACTCGGTATCCAGGCGCAACCGGGTCGGCCCAGGACAACTGTCTCCCGCGGGAGACAGTGTGGCGTTCCAGCTACTCCGGCAATCCGTCATTGGCAGCGGGTATCCAGCCCAGCCGCGAGGGCATATCCGGGCGACCTCCCTCGCAACGGCTACTCCGCCGCCGTATCCGGTGCGCTCCGGATACGGGTATCCATCCCCTCATCGCGGTCTCTTCCTTGTCGGACAACTGTCTCCCGTGGGAGACAGCGAGTGTCTCCCACGCCACCTACGCAGACTGCGCGGCACCTCAGGTCCGCCGCGCCGCCGCCTCGGCCTCCGCGAGATGCCGCAACGCAACCTCGTCGGAGGCCGGCGGCACCCCTTCCAGTGCTGCCTGGGCGCGGATGTCCCTGACCACTTGGCGGAGATGCGCGGCCGTGCTCGCCTGCTCCGAAGGCGTCTCGTCGTTGCCATCGAGGTGCCAAGCGAGGTCGTCCCACCACTCATCCAAGTCCTCAACTTCAAGGAACGACGACCGCAAAGACAACAGATTGAGCGCGGCCTGGCGGACCCGAGCGTGCCCCGAGGTGACCCGCCGGGTCTCTTCCGCTTCCTGGGCCGCCCGCGCCTTTGCCAGGCGGGGAGTGCGCAGCTCCCACTTCGTCTGAATGGCCAGGCGCAGTCGCTGCAGTCGAAGGGCAGCACCCCCGCGGGACTCGATGCCCAGGATGACGCCCATCTCCCGGCCCTTGAGCCCGTTTCGGAAGCAAGCCTCGAGCACAGCGACCTCCTGGACGTCGACCAGCTCACGCAACCGCCGGATCAGCCGGAGACGGTCGAGGTTGTTCTCCCGCAGGGCTACCCGGGCGTCGGCAAGTTGCTTCTCTTCTTCCTTCGTCCGCTTCCTCAGAGGCTCCAGGCGGTGCACCGGCCGCTCCATGACCTCTTCCCGCTCCCGGAGATAGACCAGGACGCCGAAGAGGTCCTCCGGCGCAGGGAACAGCTCCAGGTCGCGATCGCCGGCCTGCCGGTGACGCTTCCTCACACGCTCGACGACAGGTGCTGTAGCTCGATCCCTCAGGGGTTCTGGCGTTCCTCGTGGCATGGCCAACAGCATGCCGGTTTGTCTTCACAGTAATGACACGCCTCTCCGGAAACGCCCACAGCGGGAAAGCTGACCTCCTCTTGCGCATTCGGTCACACGTGCGATCAGGAGGAGGTTTCTGCAGCTCAACGGCTACCCGGACAGCCTGGCCACCGAACTCCCAATCGCTCCGGACAGCTCCCACCACCCGGAGCCGGACAGCCCGCCACCGAACGCCGCTGACCGCCCCCGTCCTCCGCAGCCAGCCACGCTCGCAGCAGCAGCCCCTCCTCCCCCCGCACCCCCCTTCCACCCCCTCCGCCCAGCACCCCGCCTCCGGTCTCCCCAGGCGCACCGACGAGGCCTCCTGGCGCTGGCCTCCGGCGCTCACGCCTCCGCCATGCCCGGAGCGCCACAAGGCGCTCCGGGCGGGCGGTGGTGGGGGGGGGCGGCGGGGGGGGGGGGCCGCGGGGGGGGGGCCGCGACAGGACAGACCGCCACGCGGGGGGGCGCGT
>NZ_JBEOZE010000007.1:205335-311715 GCF_040297465.1 Streptomyces sp. NPDC001787 | reverse complement strand
GGGGCGGCTGTGGTGGGGGCCCCCCCCGGGCCACTCCCTGCCGCCCCTTAGGCGGGGGGGCTGCTCTCCTTCACACTACCCGCCCCCCCTCTCCGTATGTCCCGGGCAGGCCCGCGGGTGACGGACCGGCCCGGTCGGGGACCTACGGCCTGCGCGCGGAGGTGACCCGGTACACGTCGTAGACGCCCTCCACGCCGCGTACGGCCTTCAGGACGTGCCCCAGGTGCTTGGGGTCGCCCATCTCGAAGGTGAACCGGGAGGTGGCCACCCGGTCGCGGGAGGTCTGCACGGCCGCCGACAGGATGTTGACGTGCTGGTCGGACAGGACCCGGGTGACGTCGGAGAGCAGCCGGGAACGGTCCAGAGCCTCGACCTGGATGGCGACCAGGAAGACCGAGGACTGGGTGGGTGCCCACTCGACTTCGAGGATGCGCTCCGGCTGCTGCGACAGCGAGTCGACGTTGACGCAGTCGGCGCGGTGCACGGAGACGCCGCTGCCGCGGGTGACGAAGCCGATGATCGGGTCGCCGGGGACGGGTGTGCAGCAGCGGGCCAGTTTGACCCAGACATCCTCGACGCCCTTGACCACGACACCGGGGTCGGCGTTGGCGCGGCGCTTGCTGCGGCCCCGGGAGGGCGGCGCGCTCTCGACGAGGTCCTCGTTGGCGGCGTCCTCACCGCCGAGTGCCTGCACGAGCTTCTGCACGACGCCCGCGGCGGCGACATGGCCCTCGCCGATCGCCGCGTAGAGCGACGAGATGTCGGGGTAGCGCATCTCGTGCGCGAGGGTGACCAGGGAGTCGCCGGTGAGGATGCGCTGGATCGGCAGGTTCTGCTTGCGCATCGCGCGGGCGATGGAGTCCTTGCCCTGCTCGATCGCCTCGTCGCGGCGCTCCTTGGAGAACCAGGCGCGGATCTTGTTGCGGGCGCGGGGCGACTTGACGAAGCCCAGCCAGTCCCGCGAGGGCCCGGCGCCGGCCGCCTTGGAGGTGAAGACCTCCACCAGGTCACCGTTGTCCAGGGTGGATTCGAGCGGTACGAGCCGCCCGTTGACCCGTGCTCCTATGGTCCGGTGGCCGACCTCGGTATGGACGGCGTACGCGAAGTCGACCGGTGTCGCGCCCGCGGGGAGCGCTATGACATCGCCCTTGGGCGTGAAGACGAAGACCTCGTTGCGGGAGAGGTCGAAGCGCAGGGACTCCAGGAACTCGCTGGGGTCCTCGGTCTCCTTCTGCCAGTCCAGGAGCTGGCGCAGCCACGCCATGTCGTTGACGGTGTCCTGGCCGCGTCCGGTGTTCTTGGGGACATCGGTACGCACCTTGGAGGCGCCGGCGACGGCCTCCTGCTTGTACTTCCAGTGCGCGGCGATGCCGTACTCGGCGCGGCGGTGCATGTCGAACGTACGGATCTGGAGCTCGACGGGCTTTCCGCTGGGACCGATCACCGTGGTGTGCAGTGACTGGTACATGTTGAACTTGGGCATCGCGATGTAGTCCTTGAACCGCCCCGGTACCGGATTCCACCGGGCGTGGACGGTGCCGAGCGCCGCGTAGCAGTCGCGGACGGTGTCGACGAGGACCCTGATGCCCACCAGGTCATAGATCTCGGCGAAATCCCGGCCCCGCACGATCATCTTCTGGTAGACGCTGTAGTAGTGCTTCGGCCGCCCGGTGACGGTGGCCTTGATCCGGGCGGCGCGCAGGTCGGACTGCACCTCGTCGGTCACTATGGCGAGGTATTCGTCGCGCTTGGGGGCCCGCTCGGCGACGAGACGGACGATCTCGTCGTACATCTTGGGGTAGAGGATCGCGAAGGCGAGGTCCTCCAGCTCCCACTTGATGGTGTTCATGCCCAGGCGGTGGGCGAGCGGCGCGTAGATCTCCAGCGTCTCGCGGGCCTTCTTCTCCTGCTTCTCCCGCTTGAGGTAGCGCATGGTGCGCATGTTGTGCAGCCGGTCGGCGAGCTTGATGACGAGGACCCGGGGGTCCTTCGCCATGGCGACGACCATCTTGCGTACGGTCTCGGCCTGCGCGGCCTCACCGAACTTGACCTTGTCCAGCTTGGTGACGCCGTCGACGAGCAGCGCGACCTGGTCGCCGAAGTCGAGGCGCAGGGTGTCCAGGCCGTACTCGGTGTCCTCGACGGTGTCGTGCAGCAGGCCGGCCATCAAGGTGGCCGGATCCATGCCCAGCTCGGCCAGGATCGTCGTCACGGCCAGCGGGTGCGTGATGTACGGGTCGCCGCTCTTGCGCTTCTGGCCGCGGTGCCAGCGTTCGGCGACCTGGTAGGCCCGCTCGATCTGGCGCAGCGTGGCGGTCTCGATCTTGGGGTCATTGCCGCGGACGGTGCGCAGCAGCGGTTCGAGGACCGGGTTGTACGGGCTGGAACGCTGCACACCCAGTCGGGCGAGGCGGGCCCTGACGCGGTTGGAGGAGCCGCCCGAGCGGGTCGCCGGACCGGCAGGGGCGAGGGGCTTCGCGGCGGCGGGCCTGGCCGGGGTCCTGGGCGCGGGCTCGGCGGGGGCCGGGGAGGCGGGTGCGGCGGCGGGCTTCGCGGACGCCGGGGTGGCCGGGCGCGCGGGGCCGCCGGGCTTCGCGGGGGCGGCGGAGGCGGGAGCCGGGGCCTGCGGGGAGCTGCCGGACGGCTCGCGCGGCGCGGGCTCCGGCGCACCCGAGGGCTTGGCCTTCTCGGGCGTTGCGGGGGCCGCCGCGGGCTTTTCGGGCTGCGGGGCTGCGGCTGGCTGGGCCTCGTCTGGCAAGAGCGCTCCTCGTGCGGATCCGGGGTACCCGGAAGCCCATGGTATCGACCCCCCGGCCGGACCTCGCCCGGGGACCGCGGGAGGCCCCTGTCAACGCGGAACGGGCACCCGGTGTTCCCGGGTGCCCGTTCGCGTCGTCAGGGGCTCGTGCGGCGGGTGAACGCCACCGCGCGGGGCTCAGACGGTGATCAGTGCCTCTATCGGAGCGCCCCGCAGCGCGGGCTCCAGGCGGGCCCGGCCGGAGAGGAAGCCGAGCTCCATGAGGACCGAGACACCCACGACCTGGGCGCCGGCCCGCCGGATCAGCTCCAGGGAGGCCTCGGCGGTGCCGCCGGTGGCGAGGACGTCGTCGATGACCATGATCCGGTCGTCCGCGGTGAGGTCCTCGGCGTGGATCTCGATCTCCGCGCTGCCGTACTCCAGCTCGTAGGACTGCCGGAGCGTGGCTCCGGGCAGCTTCCCGGCCTTGCGGACGGGTACGAAGCCGAGCCCGGCCCGGACCGCTACGGGGGCGGCGAGGATGAAGCCGCGCGCCTCCAGTCCGACGATCTTCGTGGCGCCGTGCCGGACGCACAGCTCCGCGAGGGCGTCGGTCAGTGCCGTGAAGGCGACCGGGTCCGCGAGCAGCGGGGTGATGTCCTTGAAGACGACACCGGGCTTCGGGTAGTCGGCCACATCACGGATGCGGCTGAGCAGCAGTTCCCGGGTCGATGCGGTGGTGCTGGTCATCATCGCTTCCCCGGAGTCCGGCCGTGGCCCCTGGGCTGCCGGGGCCGGCCCACGGTGGCACCGGCGGTCTCGGCGTCCTCGGGGAAGGCGTCCTGCGGCTCGTCGTCGTGCTCGTCGTCGGCGGACTCGCCCTTGGCTGCTGCCGCCGCGCGCTTGGCGAGGATCCGCTTCTTCAGCGCCTTCATCTGCGGGTCGCGTTCCTTGAGGTCGGCGACGAGCGGAGTGGCGATGAAGATCGAGGAGTACGCACCGGCGGCGAGACCGACGAACAGCGACAGCGAGATGTCGTTCAGCATGCCCGCGCCGAGGACACCGCCACCGATGAACAGCAGACCGGCGACCGGCAGCAGCGCCACGACGGTGGTGTTGATGGAACGCACCAGTGTGCTGTTGATCGACCGGTTGGCGATCTCGCTGTAGGTGAAGCGGGTCTGCTTGGTGATCCCCTTCTGGCCCTCCTTGAGGCTGTCGAAGACGACGACCGTGTCGTAGAGGGAGTAACCGAGGATGGTCAGCAGACCGATCACGGTGCCCGGCGTGACCTCGAAGCCGACCAGCGCGTAGACACCGACCGTGATGGTGATGTCGTGGATCAGGGCGACGAGGGCCGCGATGGCCATCCGCCACTCGAACGCGATGGCCAGGTAGACCACCACGAGGACCATGAAGATCCCAAGACCCGTCCAGGCCTTGTTGGCGATCTGCTCACCCCAGCTGGGGCCGACCAGGTCCGCGTTGATCTTCTCCGCCGGCACCCCGAGGTCCTCGGAGAGCTGCGTCTTGATCGCGTCGGCCTTGGCCGTGTCGACCTCGGTGATCTGGATGCGCAGACCGCCGTTGCCCAGCTCCTGGACGATCGCCTCGTGGCCGGAGGCCTCCACCGCGGCCTCGTGGACCTGGGAGGCCGAGATCTTGGCCTTGACGTCGGTCGTGAAGACCGCGCCGCCCTTGAACTCGATACCCATGTTGAGGCCGCTGACCGCCAGGCCGAGGATGGCCGTGATGGTGATCAGTATCGAGACGCCGTACCAGATCTTGCGGTTGCCGATGAAGTCGTAACCGACCTCGCCGCGGTAGAGCCGGGCGCCCAGATTGCCGAGTCGCGACATCTCACGCCTCCTTCGGGTCGGTGGAAGCGTTGGCACGGCGCGAGCGGCGGAGCGGCGGCTTCGCGCCGAGCCGCTTCGGGTCCAGCCCGGACCAGGAGTGGCCGCTGGAGAAGAACTTCGTCCGGCCCATCAGCGTCATGACGGGCTTGGTGAAGAGGAACACCACGACGACGTCGAGCAGCGTGGTCAGGCCGAGCGTGAACGCGAAGCCCTGGACCTTGCCGACGGTGACGAGGAAGAGCACCGCCGCGGCCAGGAACGACACGAAGTCGGAGACCAGGATGGTGCGCCGGGCGCGCGGCCAGGCCCGCTCGATGGCCGGGCGGAGCGTCCGGCCCTCGCGGATCTCGTCACGTACGCGTTCGAAGTACACGATGAACGAGTCCGCCGTGATGCCGATGGCGACGATCGCGCCACAGACCGCGGGCAGGTTCAGCGCGAAGCCGATGGCCGGGCCGAGCAGAGCCATGATCGTGTACGTCAGGATGCCGGAGACCAGGAGGCTGAGGAGCGCGATGAACGCGAGCCCTCGGTAGTAGGCCACCAGGTAGATGACGACGAGCGCGAGGCCGATGGCGCCGGCGATGAGACCCGCCTTGAGCTGCTCGCCGCCGAGGGCGGCGGTCACGGTGGTGACGCTCGCCTCGTCGAAGGTCAGCGGGAGCGCGCCGTACGACAGGATGTTGCCGAGGTCCTCGGCGGACTGCTGGTCGAAGCTTCCGGAGATCTGGGCGTTCTTGCTGAGCGCCGTACGCACGGAGGGCGCGGAGACGACCTCGCCGTCGAGGACGATCGCGAACTGGTTCATCGGCGGCTGCTGCTGCGAGAGCCGCGAGGTGATCGTCTGGAACTTCTTGGCGCCGCCGGAGGTGAACTCCATCGACACGATCCACTCGCCGGTGGTCTGGTCGATGGCGCCCTGGGCGTCGTCGACGTCCGCGCCGGAGACCTCGGCCGGGCCGAGCACGTACTTCTCGTACTGGCCGGGAGTGTTCGAGCCACAGGCGACGATGGAGTCGGTGGGCTTCGCGTCCTTGCCGGCGTCCGTGCGCTGCTTCGGGTCGGTGCAGTCGAGCTTGGCGAACTGTTCCTGGAGCTTGGCGGCCGCGGGGTCGGCGGACGGCGTCGCGGACGCGTCGGGCGACTTCGACGCGTCCGGCTTCGAGGAGTCGGTGGCGCTCGGGGTGGGGTCCTTCTTCAGGGCTCCGGTGACCGCGCGTCCCTGGGTGGTGGCGCTCGCCGACGGCGAGCCGGGGGAGGTGGCCTCGTCCCCGGTGGCCTCGTCACCCTTGGCCTCGTCGCCCTTGGCCTTGTCCCCGGCCTTGGCGGACTCCTCCGCGCTCGGCGTGGCGCTGCCCGAGGGCTTCGCGCTGCCCGTGGGCACCGGCTCCCCGGGGCCGCCGGCCTGGACGGTCAGAACGGGCCGGAAGTAGAGCTGGGCGGTCGTACCGACCTGCTCCCGGGCCTGCTCGGAGTTCGTCCCCTTGGGGATGTTGACGATGATGTTCTTCTCGCCCTGGGTCTGAACCTCGGCCTCGGAGACACCCAGACCGTTGACCCGTCGCTCGATGATGCCGACCGCGGTGTTCATATTGGTCGGATTGATCGCGTCGGGCTTGCCGGGCTGACTCTTCGCCTCAAGCGTGATCGAGGTCCCGCCCGCCAGGTCGATACCCAGCCGGGGCGTGGTGTGACCGGACAGGAACATCCCGCCGGTGAGCGCGACCATGGCGATCAGGATCAGAACCAGGGCACGCCCCGGCCTGCTCTGACCACCGGCCGGCCCGCGGCCCTTCTTCGGTGCTGCCACCTTCTCGTTTCTCCCTGTCCAACCGCCCCGCGCCGGGTACGCGCCCGAGCGGCCACGAAGTGTTGTGGGGACCTGCCCCCGCAGAAAACCGCACGGCCCGGGGGACGCCGCGCACCGGTGGGCGTGGCGTCCCCGAATCGTGAACTACTTCGCGTCGGCCTCGCCGTCGGCCTTGCCGTCCTTGGAGTCCTTGGCATCCTTCGCCGCGGCGTCCTCGGTGTCCGCCGGCGCGGCGTCCTCGTCCTCGTCCTTCTTGACCAGGTCGATCTTCGCGTCGTCGTCGCCGGTGAGCGAGGAGGCGTCGTCGGGCACGACCGCGCCGTCGACCTTGAGGTCGTCGTCACCGTGGACGATGCGGTTGTACTCCTCGTCGTCGAGGACGGCACCGATCGAGTTCTTGGCGTAGACGGCGTGGACGCCGGGGGCGACCTCAAGGAGAACCGTGTCGTCGTTGACCTCCTTGACGGTGGCGTACATGCCTCCGATCGTCCGGACGCCGGTGCCGGGCTGCATGTCGTTGCGCATCTGCGCAGCCGCCGCCTGCTTCTTCTTGGCGGACCGGGTCATCAGGAACATGGCCCCGATGAGCACGATGAAGGGGAGGAGAGTCACGATATTCACGGGACGGAAATTCCTTCGCACGACCGCGCTGGAATGCGGCCTGTATATACGGGGGTGGGTACACCGACCTTTAAGGGCGGCATCGGCGGAGTCTAAGCGAGTCCGCATCGATGGAACAACGCCCAGCATCGCACCGTGGTTCCGTTACGGGCCAACCTGTGACGCATCACGCCCCGAAGAGACCCTGTTGTCCCTTTCCGCCGTGCTGCGGAGGTACGAGGCCGAGGTGGGCCCAGGTCGCGGGGGTGGCGACCCGGCCGCGCGGCGTCCTGGCCAGCAGTCCTTCCCGTACGAGGAAGGGCTCGGCGACCTCCTCGACCGTCTCGCGCTCCTCCCCCACGGCGACCGCGAGGGTGGACAGGCCGACCGGCCCGCCGCCGAAGAGTTTCAGCAGTGCACCCAGGACCGCCCGGTCCAGCCGATCGAGGCCGCGGGCGTCAACCTCGTACACCTTGAGCGCCGCGGCGGCGATCTCCCGGTCGACCGTGCCGTCGGCCTTGACCTGGGCGTAGTCCCGGACGCGGCGCAGCAGCCGGTTGGCGATGCGGGGGGTGCCCCGGGAGCGTCCGGCGATCTCGGCGGCGCCGTCCGCGTCGATGCCGACATCGAGCAGCCGGGCCGAGCGGTGGATCACTCGTTCCAGTTCGGCGGGGGCGTAGAACTCCATGTGTCCGGTGAAGCCGAAGCGGTCGCGCAGCGGGGGCGGCAGCAGACCGGCCCGGGTGGTGGCGCCGACCAGGGTGAACGGCGGAAGTTCGAGCGGGATCGCGGTGGCGCCGGGGCCCTTGCCGACGATGACGTCGACCCGGAAGTCCTCCATCGCCATGTAGAGCATCTCCTCGGCGGGCCGCGACATCCGGTGGATCTCGTCGAGGAAGAGGACCTCGCCCTCCTGGAGGGAGGAGAGGATCGCCGCGAGGTCGCCCGCGTGCTGGATGGCGGGTCCCGAGGTGATCCTGATCGGTGCGTTCATCTCGGCCGCGATGATCATGGACAGGGTGGTCTTGCCGAGCCCGGGAGCACCGGAGAGCAGGACGTGGTCGGCGGTGGCACCGCGGGCGCGGGCCGCCTTGAGGACCAGGTCGAGCTGTTCGCGGACCTTCTCCTGGCCGACGAACTCCTCCAGGTCCTTCGGGCGCAGGGCCGCTTCGACCGCGGTGTCCTCGCCGTCCGCGCCGGCGTCGACCAGCCGCTCGTCGAACTGCGGCACCGGCCGCTCGTCGGTGTCGGGTCCGGTCTCGTCCCAGTTCATTCGGTCAGTCCCGCCTCGGGTGTTTCGGTGCCGGTCAGCGTGCGCGGTTGAGAGTCTGCAGGGCGGCGCGCAGCAGCTGCGGCACGGGGGGCTGAACGCCCTCGGCGACGGCGGCCTCGGCCTGCGGGGCCACGGCGGAGACCGCCTCGTCCGCCTCACGGGTCGCGTAGCCGAGCCCGATCAGCGCGGCCTGGAGCTGGTCGCGCCAGGCCGGGGTGACGGGGGTGCCGATGCCCTGCTGGCCGATGTGGGCGCCGACGGGCTCGCCGAGCCGGTCCTTCAGCTCCAGCAGGAGCTTCTGGGCGCCCTTCTTGCCGATGCCCGAGACCGCGGTGAGCGCCTTTTCGTCGCCGGTGGAGACCGCCAGGCGCAGCGCGTCCGGGCTGTGGGTGGCGAGCATGGCCTGGGCCAGCCGGGGGCCGACGCCGCTGGCGGTCTGGAGCAGCTCGAAGACCCGGCGCTCGTCGTCGTCGGCGAAGCCGTAGAGCGTGAGCGAGTCCTCCCGCACGACGAGGGAGGTGGCGAGCCTGGCCTCCTTGCCGATGCGCAGATCGGTGAGGGTGTTCGGGGCGCACTGGACGGCCATGCCGATCCCGCCGACCTCGATCACGGCCGTGGTCGGGGTGACGGCGGCCACCGGGCCGGAGACGAAGGCGATCATGCGGTACGGCCTTTCAGCGTGCGATGGGCGGCGACGGCCTGCTGGAGTCGGTTCTGCGCGGGTGCGCGCCAGATGTGGCAGATGGCGAGCGCGAGGGCGTCGGCGGCGTCGGCGGGCTTGGGCGGCGCGTCCAGCCGGAGCAGCCGGGTCACCATGGCGCCGACCTGCGCCTTGTCCGCGCGGCCCGAACCGGTGACGGCGGCCTTGACCTCGCTGGGGGTGTGCAGGGCGACGGGGATGCCGCGCCGGGAGGCGCAGAGCATGGCGACCGCGCTGGCCTGGGCGGTGCCCATCACCGTACGGACGTTGTGCTGGGCGAACACCCGCTCCACGGCGACGAACTGGGGGCGGTGTTCGTCGAGCCACTGCTCGATGCCCCGCTCGATGTCGACCAGCCGATGCCCCAGTTCGGCGTCGGAGGAGGTGCGGACGACACCGACGCCGATCATGGTCAACGGGCGGCCCGCGACCCCCTCGACGACACCGACACCGCACCGGGTCAGCCCCGGGTCCACGCCGAGTACCCGCATGGAGCCCCCCTGTCCTCACCGCTCGGTCAACTGTTCTGGCAGGCTATCGGCTCGCACCGACAATGCGACGGGCCGACGGGGTGTGTCCCCGTCGGCCCGTCCGCAGAAGCCGTTCCGCCGATCGCGCCTCAGGCGTCGACCTTCTCCATGACCTCGTCGGACACGTCGAAGTTCGCGAAGACGTTCTGCACGTCGTCGCTGTCCTCCAGCGCGTCGATGAGCTTGAAGATCTTGCGCGCGCCCTCTTCGTCGAGGTCGACCTGCATGGTGGGCAGGAAGTTGGCCTCGGCGGAGTCGTAGTCGATGCCGGCCTCCTGGAGCGCGGTACGGACCGCGACCATGTCGGTGGCCTCGCTGACGACCTCGAAGGTCTCACCGAGGTCGTTGACCTCCTCGGCGCCCGCGTCGAGCACCGCGCCGAGGACGTCGTCCTCGGACAGCTCGCCCTTGGGGACGATGACGACGCCCTTGCGGTTGAAGAGGTACGAGACGGAGCCCGGGTCGGCCATCGAGCCGCCGTTGCGGGTCATCGCGACACGTACGTCGGAGGCGGCACGGTTGCGGTTGTCGGTGAGGCACTCGATGAGCACCGCGACACCGTTGGGGCCGTAGCCTTCGTACATGATCGTCTCGTAGTCGGCGCCGCCCGCTTCGAGACCGCCTCCGCGCTTGACCGCGGAGTCGATGTTCTTGTTCGGGACGGAGCTCTTCTTCGCCTTCTGGATGGCGTCGACGAGCGTCGGGTTGCCCTCGGGGTCCACACCGCCGGAACGGGCCGCGACCTCGATGTTCTTGATCAGCTTCGCGAAGAGCTTGCCGCGCTTGGCGTCAATCACGGCCTTCTTGTGCTTCGTCGTAGCCCATTTAGAGTGGCCGGACATCTGCCTTCTCCTTCGCGTCACCAAAATCGATCCGAACCCGAGAGATCCTACCGGGATCCGGTCAGCCGACTGCGCGCACCATGTCGACGAAGAGCGCGTGAACCCGGTGATCTCCGGTCAGTTCCGGGTGGAATGACGTGGCCAGGGCGTTTCCCTGGCGTACGGCGACAATATGGCCACCGTGCACGGCGATGACGTCCGCCGCGGCCCCGATGGATTCGACCCAGGGCGCCCGGATGAAGACGCCCTCGACCGGGCCGCCCGCAATGCCGTCGACCTCGACCGCGGCCTCGAAGGACTCGTTCTGCCGCCCGAAGGCGTTGCGGCGCACGATCATGTCGATGCCACCGACGGTCTCCTGGCCCGACCGGGGGTCGAGGATCTTGTCGGCGAGCAGGATCATTCCGGCGCAGGTGCCGTAGACCGGCATCCCGGCCCGTACCCGCTCGCGCAGGGGCTCCAGCATGCCGAACAGGACGGCGAGCTTGGACATGGTGGTGGACTCGCCGCCGGGTATGACGAGGCCGTCGACCTCGGCGAGCTCTTCGGGGCGCCGGACCGGCCTGGCCAGGGCATCGGCCGAGGCCAGGGCGATCAGGTGCTCCCGCACGTCGCCCTGGAGGGCCAGGACTCCGATCACAGGGGTGTCGCTCATCGGTGGTTACCAGCCACGGTTCGCGTAGCGCTCGGCCTCGGGCAGCGTGTCGCAGTTGATGCCGACCATGGCCTCGCCCAGGTTGCGGGAGGCGTCCGCGATGACCTTCGGGTCGTCGTAGAAGGTGGTGGCCTTGACGATGGCGGCCGCGCGCTTGGCGGGGTCGCCGGACTTGAAGATGCCGGAGCCGACGAAGACACCCTCGGCACCGAGCTGACGCATCAGAGCGGCGTCGGCGGGGGTGGCCACACCACCGGCGGAGAACAGGACGACGGGCAGCTTGCCGAGCTCGGCGACCTCCTTGACCAGCTCGTACGGGGCGCGCAGGTCCTTGGCGGCGGCGTACAGCTCGTTGTTGTCGTAGCCGCGCAGCCGGGCGATCTCGTTCTTGATCTGGCGCAGGTGGCGGACGGCCTCGACGACGTTGCCGGTGCCGGCCTCGCCCTTGGAGCGGATCATCGCCGCGCCCTCGGCGATCCGGCGCAGGGCCTCGCCCAGGTTGGTGGCGCCGCAGACGAAGGGGGTGGTGAAGGCGAACTTGTCGCTGTGGTTGACCTCGTCGGCCGGGGTGAGGACCTCGGACTCGTCGATGTAGTCGACGCCGAGGGACTGGAGGACCTGGGCCTCGACGAAGTGGCCGATGCGGGACTTGGCCATGACGGGGATGGAGACGGCCGCGATGATCTCCTCGATCATGTTGGGGTCGGACATCCGGGCCACTCCGCCGTCCTTGCGGATGTCGGCGGGCACCCGCTCCAGGGCCATGACGGCCACGGCGCCCGCGTCCTCGGCGATCTTCGCCTGCTCGGCGTCGACGACGTCCATGATCACGCCGCCCTTGAGCTGCTCGGCCATGCCGCGCTTGACGCGGGCGGTGCCGGTGGCGGGGGACTCGGCGGACTGCGGGGTGCTGGGAAGCGTGGACACGGGACCTCACTCGGTGAAAGACGCTGGTTTCTGCAGCACTGAGCAAACGCTCCGGGACCAGTCCACAGCAAGGGCCAATGGACAGCCCGTGGCCCGTTTTCCCGCCGCGTACCGTCACCCTTCCCCGCGGGGCGCGGCCTTGACGGCCCGGTCCTGGCAGCGTGGCCCTGACGGCACGGCTCTCACGCCACGGCCCCGCGGGCGTCGCCGTTCAGGTCCCCGGGCGGTCCGCGAGGGCCACCGGCGGCGCGTCGTCCATCTCGAAGGCGAGCGGGAACGGCGCGTGCCCGGCCAGCCGGAACAGCCGTACCGTACGGTGCCTGCGCAGGGCGCGGGCCGCCCGCACGGCGTCGTTGTGGAAGCGCCTGGCCATCGGCACCCGGCGCACGGCGGCGGCCAGCTCGGTGGCGGCCTCCTCGCCGCCGGGGATCTCCTTCACCGTCTCGACCTGGGCCGGTTCGCCGAAGACGGCCCGCAGCGCCGTGCTCAGCTCGCTCTCGGCGACCTCCCGCTGGTCCTCCTCCGCCTGCCGGGCGGCGTGCGCGGCCTCGTAGAGGACGATCGACGCGGCGGGGTCGAGGACGCCCGAGGTGGCCAGTTCCTGGGTGACCGAGGCGCGGCGCAGCAGTTGGGCGTCGAGCGCGGCCCGCGCCGCGTCGATGCGCGTGTGCAGCCGGTCGAGCCTGCCGGCCGTCCAGCTGAGGTACAGGCCGATCGCGAAGAGCGCGACGGCGATCCAGATGAGGGTTTCGGTCACCGCGCAAAGGCTACCGTCGGGCCGGTGGCGCCCCGCCCTCCGGCCCGTGACGGGGCGGTGGCCGGGGTCAGTCCCAGCGGTCCTGGTTGAGGAAACGGGCCACTCCGCGCCAGGAGTTGGGGCCCATCTCGCCGTCGACGGGGCCGGTGTAGCCGTGGGCGGCGGCGAGACGCTGGAGGGCGGCCCAGGTGTTCGGGCCGGGTTCGCCGTCGATGGGACCCGCATAGCCGTAGTGGTCACGGAGGTTGCGCTGGAGGGCCGCGTACGTGTTCGCGCCGGGGTCGCCGTCGATGGGACCGGTGTAGCCGGACTCGATGGAGAGCCAGCGCTGGGCCCGCTGCCAGAAGACGGTGCCGGGTTCGCCGTCCTGTTCGGTGCTCGTCTTGGGCAGGCCGCCGCCGGAGCCGCCGCCGAGGTAGACCAGCGGGTCGATCCGGACCCCGTTGGGATCGATCATGTGCCAGTGCAGATGGGGTCCGGTGGACGAGCCCGAGCCGGGTGCGCCGGGCTGCCCGCCGGAGAGTCCGACGATGCCCCCGGTCCCCACGGAGGCGCCGTCGGCCAGCAGGAACTGCGACAGGTGCATGTACTGCGTGCGGTACCCGTTGTCGTGGTGGATGGTGACGGTGTGCCCGCCGGTGCCGTTGTCCGGGATGTTGCGGACGGTGCCGCCGCCCGCGGCGGGCAGTCGCGTACCGACTCCCATGCCGAGGTCGATGCCGCCCAGCGAACCGTCGTTGAGGTGGTCCTGCCAGGTGCCGGTGACCGGGTAGCCGCCGAACGGGTTGTAGAAGGAGACGGCGTACGCGGCACGGGTGCCGAACAGGCCCGCGCCCGCCGTGATCCCGATGGCCGCCGCCGTCCCGCGCAGCAGCGTTCTTCTGGTGGGTCGGCGGTCGTGGCCGCCCAGTGGCCCGGTCATGGTGGTCTCCTCGGGGAGGCGTGGACTTCTCGGTTGTGGGCCTTGTCATGCCCACACCCAAGGAGTCCATGCCTCCCGGCGCGGCCGGGCCGGGAAGCCCGCCCGTCCGGCGTCCGCGCCCGGCCGTCAGTCCCGGGCCGACCCGAACCGCGCCCGCAGGCCCGTCCGTTCGTCGGCCGCCACCGACGCCGCACCGTCCGTCACCGTCTCGTACACCGCGAGGATGTCCGCCCCCACCGTCGCCCAGTCGAAGCGCCGCACATGCTCGCTGCCCCGCTCACGCAGCTCCGTACGCCGCTCGGGGTCGCCCAGCAGCCGGATCGCCGCACCGGCCAGCGCGTCGGCGTCCTCATTGGCGAACAGCTCGCCCGCCGCACCCTGGTCCAGCACCTGGGCGAAGGCGTCCAGATCGCTCGCCAGCACGGGCGCGCCCGCCGACAGGGCCTCGACCAGGATGATCCCGAAGCTCTCGCCGCCGGTGTTCGGCGCGACGTACACATCGACGCTGCGCAGCAGCCGCGCCTTGTCCTCGTCGCTCACCATGCCGAGGAACTCGACGCGCTCGCGCATCTGCGCGGGCAGCGAGGCCACCGCCTCCTCCTCGTCGCCGCGCCCCGCGACCAGCAGCCTGGTCCCCGGACGTGCGGCCAGGATGGCGGGCAGCGCCTTCATCAGGACCGGCAGGCCCTTGCGGGGCTCGTCGATCCGGCCGATGAAGCCGATCGTCCCGCCCTGCCACTCGGCCCGGGGCTCCGCCTTCGCGAAGAAACCGACATCGACACCGTTGGGGATGACGACGGCGTCGCCGCCGAGGTGCTCCACCAGGGTCCGCCGCGCGTACTCGCTCACCGCGATCCGCGCGCTGATCTTCTCCAGCGCGGGCTGGAGGATCGGATACGCGGCGATCATCGCCCGGGATCGCGGATTGGACGTGTGGAACGTGGCGACGATGGGCCCCTGCGCGGCCCAGCAGGCCAGCAGGCCCAGCGACGGCGAGGTCGGCTCATGGATGTGGATCACGTCGAAGGTGCCGTCGTGCAGCCAGCGGCGCACCCGCGCGGCCGACAGGAAGCCGAAGTTCAGCCGGGCGACCGAGCCGTTGTACGGCACGGGAACGGCCCGCCCGGCCGACACCACGTACGGCGGCAGCGGGGTCTCGTCGTCCGCGGGGGCCAGCACGGAGACCTGGTGGCCCAGGCGGATCAGATGCTCGGCCAGGTCCCGGATGTGGAACTGCACCCCGCCGGGTACGTCCCAGGAGTACGGGCAGACGATGCCGATCTTCACGGCTGTTCCCCCCGGGGGTCCAGGTCGTCGAGCCAGAGCCGCTGCAGCATGTGCCAGTCCTGCGGGTGCTCGGCGATGCCGATGGCGAAGGCGTCGGCCAGCGCCTGTGTCATCAGGGATGTCCGCTCACCGCGGCTGCCGGTGTCCGGCACCCCGACCGGCGGGTGGATCCGGGCCTTCATCACGGGCGTCCCGTCGTACGAGAGCGTGACCGGGAGCAGCAGCGCGCCGGTCTGCTGGGCCAGCAGCGCCGGTCCCGCGGGCATCCGGGCCGTCGCGCCGAAGAAGCTCACCTCGACCCCGGAGGCCGACAGATCGCGGTCGGCGACCAGGCAGACCAGACCGCCCGCGCGCAGCCGGCGGGCCAGGGTTCCGAAGGCCGCCCCGCCGTTGTGCGGCAGGACCTCCATGCCCAGGCCCTCGCGGTAGGCCACGAAGCGGTCGTACAGCGTCTCGGGCTTGAGCCGCTCGGCGACCGTCGTGAACGGCACCTTGAGGTCGGTGGTGACCCAGGCACCCGCGAGGTCCCAGTTGCCCAGGTGCGGCAGCGCCAGGATCACGCCGCGCCCGGCGTCCAGGCCCTCGGTCAGCCGGTGGGCGTCCGTGACGTCGATGCTGTCCTTGATCCGCTGCGGACTCCAGGCCGGCAGCCGGAACGACTCCATCCAGTAGCGCATGTACGAGCGCATCCCGGCCTTGGACAGGGCGGCGAGGCGGGCCGGACTCGCGTCCGGCACCACGCGCGCCAGATTCGACTCCAGCCGCAGGACGCTCTTGCCCCGCCGCTTCCACACCTGGTCGGCGAGGGTACGGAAGAGGGCCTGGGCCGCGGGCTCGGGCAGTTTCTTCACCGCGCCCCAGCCGAGCCCGTACAGCCCGTCGGTCAGCCGTCCCCTCAGCCGGGACACGGTGCCGCTCACTGTGCGGCCCCGCTCCCCTGCTCCGCCGTACCACCGGCGTCCGCGGCGGCGTCCGCCTCGGCGGACTCGCGGCGCACGGTCACCACGCGCTGGATCAGCGTCACGAGGCTGCCCGCGGCGACGATCCACAGCGCGATCGGAAGCAGGACGTCGATCCCCGGCACACCGAACGCGTGCAGACCCGCCAGGCCCGCCGCGACCAGCGAGATCACCAGTCGCTCGGCACGCTCCACCAGACCGTTCACCGCGACCGGCAGACCGATCGACTCGCCGCGCGCCTTGGTGTACGAGACCACCTGACCGCTGGCCAGGCAGAAGATCGCGACGGCGCACAGCACGTTGTCGTCGCCGCCGCCCGCGTACCACAGGGCGAACCCGCCGAAGATCGCCCCGTCGGCGACCCGGTCGAGCGTGGAGTCGAGGAACGCGCCCCACCGGCTGGAGATCCCGGCCTGCCGCGCCATGTTGCCGTCGACGAGGTCGGAGAACACGAAGACCGTGATGACGATCGTGCCCCAGAAGAACTCCCCCATCGGGAAGAAGACCAGCGCGCCTGCCATCACTCCGGCCGTGCCGATGAGAGTGACCGCGTCGGGGCTGACCCCGAGACGGAGCAGCAGAGCGGCGAACGGTGTGAGGACACGCGTAAAAAATGCACGCGCGTACTTGTTCAGCATGGCCTTCCCGAGGGTTCGGTTGGCCGAGCGGCCCTTTCGGCCACCGGCTGGCCCATCGTAGTCACGACCCGTGCGCTCCACCGGACGGGCACCCGTCGCCGCGGAGGTGTCTTCTCCCTCACCGTCGCTCACGCACGGTGTACCGGCACGCTCACGCCCGGCCGCCCGGCTCGACGGCGCACGGCCCCCGGCCCACGGCGCGCACGGCGCACGGCGCACGGTCACGCTCCGGCGCACCGCATACGGCCGCGCCGGGGCGCGACGTATGGACGCGGCACGGCCGGAGTGGAAAGCTCGGATTACGGCCCACCCCACGGCGGGGAGCCCGCTCTCCGGCGCGGGGCGGGCCGCAGACACCGCGGGCGTCGCCGAAGCCGCCGCGGCGGCTCCCCCGTGCCCGTGACCGATCTCCCCCACCTCGCGGGCGGATCTCCCTCCCGCCCGCGCACCCAGCCGGGAGGCACACCTCATGGGCACCACATCGCACGCACACCCCGGAGCCGCCGGAAGGGCACCGGCGGCCGGCCACCCCTCCTCCCTGCGAAACGTGGTGCTGGTCGGCCACAGCGGATCGGGAAAGACCACCCTGGTCGAGGCCCTGGCCCTGGCGGCGGGCGCCGTCAACCGGGCCGGCCGGGTCGAGGACGGCGCGACGGTCTCCGACTACGACGAGATGGAGCACCGCAGGCACCGGTCCGTGCAGCTCTCCCTGGTCCCCGTCGAATGGGGCGGCCACCGGATCAATCTGCTGGACACCCCCGGCTACGCGGACTTCGTCGGGGAACTCCGGGCCGGTCTGCGCGCGGCGGACGCGGCCCTCTTCATCGTCTCGGCCGCCCAGGAGGCGGACGCCGTGGCCGGCACCACCCGCGCCGTGTGGGAGGAATGCGCGCTGGTCGGCATGCCCCGGGCGATCGTCGTCACCCACCTCGACACCGCGCGCACCTCCTTCGACGACATGACCCGGATCTGCGCGGAGATCTTCGGCGGCGACGACCCCGACGCCGTACTCCCGCTGTATCTGCCCGTCCAGGGCCCCGAGGGCCCGGACGGGCACGCCCCGCTCACCGGACTCACCGGCCTGCTCACCGAGCGGGTCCTCGACTACTCCGGAGGCGAACGGAAGGAGAGCGCGCCCGTCGGCGGCCGGCGCGAACAGCTGCGGGAGGCCCGCGACCGGCTGATCGAGGGGATCATCGCCGAGAGCGAGGACGAGACCCTGATGGACCGCTATCTCGGCGGTGGCGAGATCAGCACCCGCACGCTCCTCGACGACCTCGAACGCGCCGTCGCACGCGGCACCTTCCACCCCGTCCTCACCGCCGCCCCCGCGCCGGAGGGCGCCCGTCAGGGCATCGGCACCGTCGAGCTCCTGGAACTGATCACCCGCGGCTTCCCCGCCCCGGCGGAACGCGTCCCGCCCGCCGTGATCACCCCGGAGGGCGAACCCCGCCCCGCCCCGGTGTGCGATCCGGAGGGTCCCCTGCTGGCCGAGGTCGTCAAGACCTCCTCCGACCCGTACGTGGGCCGGATCTCGCTCGTCCGCGTCTTCTCGGGCACGCTGCGCCCGTACGACACCGTGCATGTCCGCGGCCGCGGACTCACGGGCGGCGGCCACGAGCCACGCCCCTGCCACGACGCGGAGGTCCGCGTCGGCGCGCTCTCCTCCCCGTTCGGCAAACAGCAGCGCACCCTGGACCGCTGCGCCGCCGGCGACCTCGCCTGTGTCACCGGGCTGGGCGGCGCCGAGACCGGCGACACCCTGTCCCCCGTGGACGATCCGGTCCTCATCGAGCCCTGGAGCATGCCCGATCCGCTGCTCCCGCTCGCCGTCCGGGCCCACAGCAAGGCCGACGAGGACAAGCTCTCCCAGGGTCTGGCCCGGCTGGTCGCCGAGGACCCCACGATGCGCCTGGAACAGAACCCCGACACCCATCAGGTCGTCCTGTGGTGCCTGGGCGAGGCCCATCAGGACGTCGCGCTGGAGCGCCTGCGCAGCCGGTACGGCGTCAACGTCGACGCCGTACCGCACCTGGTCCCGCTGCGGGAGACCTTCGCCGGTCCCGCGTCCGGCCGCGGCCGGCACGTCAAGCAGTCCGGCGGCCACGGCCAGTACGCCGTCTGCGAGATCGCGGTCGAGCCGCTGCCCTCCGGCGCCGGTATCGAGTTCGTCGACAAGGTGGTCGGCGGGGCGGTACCCCGTCAGTTCGTCTCCTCCGTCGAGAAGGGCGTCCGGGCCCAGGCCGCCCGCGGACTCGTCGCCGGGCACCCGTTGGTCGATCTGCGGGTCACCCTGCTGAACGGCAAGGCGCACTCGGTGGACTCCTCCGACGCCGCCTTCCAGACCGCCGGCGCGCTGGCCCTGCGCGAGGCCGCCGCGGAGACCCGTATCCAGCTCCTGGAACCGGTCGCCGAGGTCCGGGTCCTGGTCCCCGACGACTACGTGGGCCCCGTGATGAGCGATCTCTCGGGACGCCGCGGCCGGGTCGTCGGCACCGAGCAGGCCGGCGGCGGGCGCACCCTCGTACGGGCCGAGGTGCCGGAGACCGAGATCGGCCGGTACGCCGTCGACCTGCGGTCCCTGTCGCACGGCACCGGCCGCTTCGACCGCTCGTACGCCCGGCACGAAGCGATGCCGCGCCGGCTCGCCGACCGTGTCCGTGAGGAGACGAAGGACGGCGGGTGAGCGGGGCGGGACGAGGGGCGGACAGGACAACCAGCCGCCGGGACAGCCAGCGGGCGGGAGCGAGCAGCGGGCAGGACGAGCGGCGGCGGGAGCGAGCGGCGGCCGGGAGCGAGCGGCGGCCGGGACGTGCGGGGGCGATGACGGCCCGGCACTTGCACGACAGCGTGCGCGGCGCATACGGGGCGCACGCGCCGCGGTGTGCGGCGCATGCCTGACGGAGTGTCGCAATCACTGCCGGCCCCCGACCGGGGACCGGGCGGTGTCACGATCCGGACGCTACGCTGTGGTCGCAGCTCAGAAGGTATGCCGCGTACGGTAGTTGGGCACACCCGCAGGAGCAGACCATGCGGCGAGTGGGGGCGACAGTGGCCAACGACGGATTCGACTTTTCACCCGGAGCGCAGATTCCGCTGCAGGGATCGGGCGGACAGGCGGTGGCGACCAACGCCCTGGCCTCCGCCGCGTACCGCGACAGCCCGGTGGAGAAGATCCTCGAAGCCAACAGCGAGTGGCACAAGTCCGAAGTGAAGCCGGGCTCCTCCAAGCTCTTCAAGTCCGACTATTTCAAGCCGAATCTCGGCGAGGCATTCGCCCGTGCCGTCCAGGAAAGAATGCTGGGAGGCGCCCGCGGCGCACTCATCCAGTCGTTCGGCACCGACCCCCAGACCGTGGTCGAGCACTGCCTCTCCGCGAGCAGACTGCGCAAGGCCCGGGACACCCGGCTGACCCTGGTCACCGGGGTGTTCGGCATCCTGTTCCTGCCCGGACTGCTGGCGTGGGTCCTGGTCTTCCGGGGGCGCGACGCCCTCAACAAGTCCAAGGACAAGGTCTTCCGGTCGGTGGGCACCGCCCTCCTGTTCGCCTTCGGCATCGGCGCCCTGATCCTCCTGGTCAAGCTGCCCCTGGACGGAATCCTGGCGTTCTACCTGCGCGGCACGATCATCGCCCCGGTGATCGGCTGGCTCGTCGCGAAACGGATCGCGGAGGCGTCCGCCAAGGACATGCGGGCCCGCTGGGAGGGGCTGCTGTCCGGTGGCGGCGTCGTGGCCAAGATTCCCGAGGCCGTGCCGAAGAACCCCAACGAGACGGCCCGCGAGGCGCTGCGCCAGGGCCTGGAGAAGCTCTCCGCCGAGCAGCAGTCCAATTCGGTCTTCTACGCCGGCCCCAAGGGTGTCCTGGGGATGGGCACCCGCTGGGGCAGCTGGCAGCTCGCGGAGGAACTGGTCGCCAAGGACCCGTCCAAGGAGATCCACCAGTTCCGCAGCTGGGACCTGATCAGGATCATCCACGACCAGCTGAAGATGCTGGAGCGCGGACCGCTGAACACCGGCGGCTTCCCCACCCCGTCCGTCAAGCACTGGATCGTGTCGCCCGTGGGCGAGAACGCGGGGTCGGTCTCCCGCCCCGACGGCGAGGACGTCGCCACCTTCCAGGTCAAACCGCACGAGATACAGCGGATCTGCAACCACCAGCAGTTCGGCAGCGGTGACCGTCACTACCTCGGCGTCCAGTTCACGCTCTGGGACGGACAGCTCGTGATCACGATGATGATCACCGTCACCGTGCTCCACGAGACCCTGCGCATCGAGGTGACCGGGCACGCGCTCGGCCCGGTCCACGGGCTCTTCCTGTCCAAGCCGGAGGAGAAGTCCCGGACGGTCAACAAAACCGTCAGGTTCTGGGAGACCCGCAAGATCCAGCTGCCGCTCGTCGACGCGACCGAGGTGGTCCGGCTCGCGCTGCGCGCCCCGCTGACCTGGTACCCGCCGCTCCTGGACTACCTCGGCGGCAAGATAGTCCTCCCGGAGCCCTTCGGCCTGCGCCACGCCTGGGCCGCCAAGCCGTGGAACCACCGCTTCATGGCGGACGACGCGATGCGCGCCGCGACCCCCGTCCTGCGCGTCGTGCACTCGGCGGCGATGCGGGTCCTCGCGGAGCACGGCGTCGACACCGAGCGCTTCGACAACCGCTCGATGGTGCTGAGCGGCATGGTGCAGGACCCGTCGCCGAAGAAGGCGGACGTCTACGACGCGTAGGAACGCGCGTACGGGTCCGGCACACGCGGTCCCGTACGGACACCGTGGGGCGCCCCCGGCCGGATCGCCGGGGGCGCCCCACGTCCGTCGCACGGCGCGGCTCAGCCGGCCGGAAGCTCCCCGGCGGGCCAGGCGTCGGCCAGCATGGACCGGGTGTCCCCCAGCAGCTGCGGCAGCACCTTGGTGTGACCGACCACCGGCATGAAGTTGGTGTCCCCGCCCCAGCGCGGCACCAGGTGCTGGTGCAGATGCGCGGCGATGCCCGCCCCGGCCACCGATCCCTGGTTCATTCCGATGTTGAACCCGTGGGCCCCGGACGCCGCCCGCAGCGCGACCATCGCGCGCTTGGTGAAGTCGGCCAGCTCCGCGGTCTCCGGACCGTTGAGTTCCGTGTAGTCGGCCACATGCCGGTAGGGCACGACCATCAGATGGCCGCCGTTGTACGGGTACAGGTTCAGCACGGCATAGACGCTCTCGCCGCGCGCGACGATGAGCCCGTCCTCGTCCGATTTGGCCGGGATCACGCAGAACGGACAACCGTCCTCGGCGCCCGGACCGCTCGGCTTGTTCTCACCCTGGATGTACGCCATCCGATGGGGCGTCCACAGGCGCTGGAATGCGTCGGGCGTCCCCACTCCGATCTGCTGCTCCGGCTCACTCGTCATGCCGATCAGCATATTGCTTCACCCCCGCCGAGCGTGTCGCCGGGGCCGCCCCGGTCCGCGCCCCGCGAGGCTGGGCACATGAGCAACCGATCCGCGTACACGGCCGCGCCCGGACTGGCCCGCTGGGAGCAGCGCACGGAGATCCCGCTGTTCATCGCCTCCGTGGTCTTCCTGCTCGGTTACGCGGTCCGCGTCCTCGCGCCCCACGACACCGGGCCCTGGCGGGACATCGCCCTCGCCCTGGTCTGCTCGACCTGGCTGCTCTTCGCCGTGGACTACGCCGCACGGCTGCGGCTGAGCGGCCTCGGTGCCCGCTTCGTCCGCGTGCACTGGCTCGACACCCTGGTGCTCGCGCTGCCGCTGCTGCGCCCGCTGCGGGTGATCCGGATCTATACGGCGGTGCAGAACCGCCGTGACCGGCAGCCGCGGCTGAACCTGTACGCACGGGTGATGGCCTACGCCGGTCTGAGCGCCCTGCTCCTCGGCTTCACCGCCGCCCTGGCGGTGTACCACCAGGAGCACACGGCCGCCGGGGCCACGATCCGTACCTTCGGGGACGCGGTGTGGTGGGCGTGCGCGACGCTGACCACGGTCGGGTACGGGGATGCCACCCCGGTCACCCCGGGCGGCCGGACCGTCGCGGCCCTGCTGATGGTGTGCGGACTGGGACTGCTGGGGGCGGTGACGGGTTCGTTCTCGTCGTGGCTGCTGCAGGTGTTCACTCGGGAGGACGAGAAGGGGCCCTCGGGGAGTCGGTGACTCCCCGAGGGCCCCTCGTACGGCCTCGTGCGGGACCGGCCCCGGCCCCTGGTGCGGGATCAGACCTGGACGCGGTCCTCGACGGCCTTCGCGATCTTCGCCAGGGCCTCGTCGAGCGGGATGCCGTTCTCCTGCGAGCCGTCGCGGTAACGGAAGGAGACGGCGCCGTTGGCCATGTCCTCGTCGCCCGCGATGAGCATGAAGGGGACCTTGGCCTTCTGCTGGTTCCGGATCTTCTTCTGCATCCGGTCGGAGGAGGCGTCCACCTCGACCCGCAGGCCCTGCTTCCGCGCCTTGGCGGCGAACTCCTGGAGGTAGGGGATGTGGGCGTCACCGATCGGGATGCCGACCGCCTGGACCGGGGCCAGCCAGACCGGGAACGCCCCCGCGTAGTGCTCCAGGAGCACCGCGAAGAAGCGCTCGATGGAACCGAACAGGGCACGGTGGATCATGACCGGGCGCTGCTTGGTGCCGTCGGGGCCGGTGTACTCCAGGTCGAAGCGCTCCGGGAGGTTGAAGTCGAGCTGCACGGTCGACATCTGCCAGGTACGGCCGATGGCGTCCTTGCACTGCACCGAGATCTTCGGCCCGTAGAACGCGGCGCCGCCCGGGTCCGGGACCAGCGGGAGGCCCTGCTTCTCGGCGACCTGGCGCAGCGTCTCGGTGGCCTCTTCCCAGACCTCGTCCGAGCCGACGAACTTCTCCGGGTCCTTGGTGGAGAGCTCCAGGTAGAAGTCGGTGAGCCCGTAGTCGCGGAGCAGGTTCAGGACGAAGGTGAGCGTCCTGTCCAGCTCCTCGGCCATCTGCTCCTTGGTGCAGTAGATGTGCGCGTCGTCCTGGGTGAACCCGCGGGAGCGGGTCAGGCCGTGCACGACGCCCGACTTCTCGTACCGGTACACCGTGCCGAACTCGAAGAGGCGCAGGGGCAGTTCACGGTAGGAACGGCCGCGGGCGTCGAAGATCAGGTTGTGCATCGGGCAGTTCATCGGCTTGAGGTAGTAGTCCACCCCGTCGTCGAGCTGCATGGGCGGGTACATGCCGTCGGCGTACCAGTCCAGGTGGCCGGACTTCTCGAAGAGCTTGCCCTTGGTGGCGTGCGGGCTGTAGACGAACTCGTAGCCCTCCTCCTCGTGGCGGCGCCGCGAGTAGTCCTCCATGGCCCGGCGGATGATGCCGCCCTTGGGGTGGAAGACCGCGAGCCCGGGGCCGATCTCGTCGGGGAAGGAGAAGAGGTCCAGCTCGTTGCCGAGCTTGCGGTGGTCGCGCTTGGCGGCCTCCTCCAGGAACTCCAGGTGCGCCTTCAGCTCGTCCTTGGTGGGCCAGGCGGTGCCGTAGATGCGCTGGAGCATCGGGTTCTTCTCGCTGCCCCGCCAGTAGGCCGCGGCGTTCCGCATCAGCTTGAACGCCGGGATGAACCGGGTGGTGGGCAGGTGCGGTCCCCGGCAGAGGTCCTTCCAGCACAGCTCCCCGGACTTGGGGTCCAGGTTGTCGTAGATGGTCAGCTCGCCGCCGCCCACCTCGACATCCGCGCCGTCGTCGGAGGAGGCGGAACCCTTGATGCCGATGAGCTCCAGCTTGTACGGCTCGTCGGCCAGCTCCTCGCGGGCGGCCTCGTCGGTGACGACCCGGCGGGAGAACCGCTGCCCCCGCTTCTGGATCTCCTGCATCTTCTTCTCGATGGCCTTGAGGTCCTCGGGCGTGAACGGCTTCTCGACGTCGAAGTCGTAGTAGAAGCCGTCCTTGACCGGCGGACCGATGCCCAGCTTGGCGTCCGGGAAGAGCTCCTGCACGGCCTGCGCCATGACATGCGCGGTGGAGTGCCGCAGGATGTTGAGCCCGTCCTCGGAGGAGATCTCGACGGGCTCGACGGTCTCGCCGTCCTTGAGCTCGTACGCGAGGTCCTTCAGCTCGCCCCCGACGCGGGCGGCCACGACGGTGCGCTGACCGGGGAAGAGCTCGGCGGCCGTCGTGCCCGTCGTCACCACATGCTCTTCCCGCTCGGAATCGCGTTGGATGATCACACGGACGTCTGACACCGGTCTCTCCTGACTCAGGGGGTGCGGCGCATTCCTCTTGCGCACGCAAGAGGAATCGTACCGAGCCGGGGGCCCCGGACGCGAAAGGGTTCCGCCGGAGCCCGGCGCGGGCGGTCCGGAGCGGCCCAGGCGGACGACGGCGACGCACGGTGACCGTCAGTGACGGGCGGTGACGCGGCGGGAGCGGCCGGGACGGGGCGCCGCCCCCATGAGCTTGGCTTCCATCGGCGGGAGCGGCCGGGGGCGCCGAGGACCGCGGGATCCATGCCCGCCGGGTCCGGGGAGCCACGCCCGCCGGGTCCGGGCGCCACCTGACGACGAGCGTCACGGGCAGGAGCTCCGGGCGCCTTCCGGACGTGCCGGCGTCCGTGCCCGGTGTCCGCCGATGAGGACCGGCGGACGGATCAACTTCCTTGCCCGTCACCTGTGTTGTCACCGCAGGAGACCCGCCGCAAACGGCGTATCAGGCAAACGGCCCGGGTATCACCGATATCTGGCAGGGGGGAATCACTCCATCTGCCGTGCAGGTGCGAGGAGTTCGGGGATGATGCACTGGTTCGAGGGGCCACTGGCCGCTTTCGATACGGAGACGACAGGCGTGGACGTCGAGGAGGACCGGATCGTCTCGGCCGCCCTGGTCGTCCAGGACACCGCGGGCGGGCGCTGCCGCGTCACCCGCTGGCTGGTCAACCCGGGGGTGCCGGTGCCCGCGGGGGCGACCGAGATCCACGGCCTGACCGATGACCACCTCCAGCGCAACGGGCGGTGGCCGGCGCCCGTGGTGGAGGAGATAGCGCGGGCGCTGGCCGAGAGTTGCGCGGCGGGCCGTCCGCTCGTCGTGATGAACGCGCCCTTCGATCTGACGCTGCTGGACCGCGAGCTGAGGCGGCACCGGGCCTCGTCGCTGGCCGGATATCTGGAGAACTCCCCGCTGTGTGTGGTGGACCCCCGGGTGCTCGACAGGCACCTGGACCGCTACCGCAAGGGCCGCCGCACCCTGACGGACCTCTGCGAGCTGTACGGGGTGGTGCTGGAGGGGGCGCACGACGCGGCGGCCGATGCCACGGCGTCGCTGGAGCTGGTACGGGCGGTGGGCCGGCGCTTCTCCGGCCGTCTGGAGCGGCTGACCCCGGCCGAGCTGCACATCCTCCAGGCGATGTGGCACGCGGCCCAGGCCCGGGGGCTCCAGGCGTGGTTCGCCAGGAGCGGTACACCCGAGGTGGTGGATCCGGCGTGGCCGCTGCGCCCGGAACTGCCGGCGGAGGCGGCCTGAGCCCGGGGGTACGGCGCGCGGTCCGCAGCCCGGACATGAGAAAACCGGTCCGTCGTGATGCTGACGGACCGGCTCTTCCCGGTGGGCGATACTGGTTTCGAACCAGTGACCTCTTCGGTGTGAACGAAGCGCTCTCCCACTGAGCTAATCGCCCGGGAACGGGTTGAACCATACAGGGCTCCGAGGGCTTCGTTCAAACGCCGTCGGCCGGAGGTGTGCGACCGCGTCGTCCGCACACCTACTCAGGCCCGGAACTGAGTATCCGCGCGCATGTACGACGATATGGCCGCGGTCACACTGCGTCCATGGAACATGTGCCGCCACCCGCCGAGGAATTGGCGCTCCTCGACCGAGAACTGGTGCGACTGGACGCCCGAAGGCTCCAGTTGCTGAACCGGCGAGCCTGGCTGGTGAGCGCGCTCCAGCAGCCGGCGGCCCCGGCGGCGCGCCCGTGGGGGCCGCCGCCGGGGGCCAGGGCTCCCGCCTGGGGACCTCCCCCGGGACCCGGGTCCCGGCCCTGGGGTGCCGTGCCGGCCGCCGCGCCGCGCAGCGCGCAGAACGTGCTGCTCACACTCGGCGGTCTGCTGCTGGCCATCGCGGCGATCGCGTTCACCCTGGTCAGCTGGGGCACGATGGGCATCGGCGGGCGCGCCGCGGTGCTCAGCACGGTGACCCTCGTGGCGGCCGGAGCTCCCGTGCTGCTGCTGAGCCGCAAGCTCGCGGCCACCGCCGAGGCGCTGGCCGCGCTCGCCCTGCTGCTGACCGTCCTCGACGCCTACGCGCTGCACGCGGTGGCGGCACCGGACACGGACGGGCTCGGTTTCACCGCGGCCGCCTCGGCGGTGCTCGCGGTTCTCTGGGCGGCCTACGGTCTGACGTCGGGCGGTCTGCGGCTGCCGTTGCCCGCGGCCGTGGCGATGGCCCAGTGGCCGCTGTTCCTGTGGGCGTGGGCGGCCGGTGCGCCGGCGCTCGTGTTCGGGTGGGCGCTGCTGGTGACAGCGGCGTTCGACGTGGTGATCGCGCTGCGGGGCAAGGGTCTCGCGGTGCGGGTCGCGGCGTGCGTGGGTGCGGCGGCGACCGGGCTGGGCGCGCTGCTGGTGGCCCTGGTGGAGTCGCTCGCGGCCGGCGGTCCGCCCGGCGCGGTGGCGCCGGGGGCGCTGTTGCTCGCCGGTGCCGCGGTGGCACTGGCCGGGGCATGGCGCGCGCCGAACGGGTTCGCGCCCGTCGCCGGTGCGGTGGCCGGGCTGGCCGCGGTCGCCGCGGTGGGCGGAGTGCTGGGGGCCGCGGTGCCGTCGCAGTGGCAGGTGATCGGGTATCTGCTGTGCGGTGCGGCGCTGTTGGCGGTGGTACGGACCCGGGTGCCGCGGGCCGCCGGGCGGGGCGTGCTGGTCGCCTCGGCGGCGGTGACGGGCGGTTCGCTGGTATGGGCGCTGCCTCCGGTCGCGGCGGTGCTGCTGGGGCCGCTGTCCCTGGTGTCCGAGGTGTGGCGGGGAGCGCCCGGCGGTGTCCGGGCGGCACTCGGGGCCTCGGTGCCGTGGTCGCAGATGATCGCCGCCCCGGTGGTGCTCGCGCTGGTGGCCGCCGCGCTGGGGTCGGCGTACCGGTGGTGGACCGCTGTGGTGCGGGCCGCCGCTCCGTTCGTGTCGCCGGGTGAGCCGCTGCGGGGTGCGGCGGGCGCGGGTGCCCTGGTTCTCGGATGGAGCGCGGTGCTCCTTTCGGCAACCGCGCTGGATGCGCCCTACCCGGTGGCACTCGCCCTGGAGTCGGCGCTGGTCGCGGCGGCGCTGGAGCTGACGGTACGGGCGATGGCCCGGCCGGCCGGCGGCCCGCCCTCGGGTACGGCGGTGACCGCGCTGGTGGGTTCGGTGCTGGGCGCCGTGAGCGTGGGGCTGCTGTCGCTGGCCTCCGAGGCCGCCACCCACGCGGTGTTCGCGCTGCTGGTGGCGCTGTTCGCCGGAGCGGCGGTGCGGACGCGCGCGGCGGTGGCCCGGTCGCTGTTCGCGTGTGCGGCGGTGGTGTGGGGGATCGTCCTCACCGCCGCTGCCTGTGCCTCCCTGGGACCGGCGGGATACCGGGCCGCCCCGCTGATGCTGGTGGTGCCCGCGGTGACGGTGCTGCTCGGGGCGCGGCTGCGGCGGCATCCGGTGGCGCTGCCGGTGGAGCTCACGGGGGCCTTCGGCGCGGTGGTCGCGCTGGCCCTCGCGGTCCCGGACGCGCCGTTCCTGGCGCTGGCGCTGTGCGGGGTGCTGGCCGCGGGTACGGCGGTGCGGCCCGAGCGGCGTCCGGTGGCCGGGTATCTGGCGGTGGGGCTGTTCCTGGCCGCCACCTGGGTGCGGCTGGCGGCGGCGGAGGTGGCCGACCCGGAGGCGTACACCCTGCCGGTGACGGTGCCCGCGCTGGTGGTCGGGGTGCTGAGGCGGCGGCGCGATCCGGCGGCGTCCTCGTGGACGGCGTACGGGGCGGGGCTCGCGGTGACGCTGGTGCCGAGTCTGTGCGCGGCGTGGGCCGATCCGGGCTGGGTACGTCCGTTGCTGCTGGGGGTGGCTGCCCTGGTGGCCACGCTGCTGGGGGCCAGGTTCCGGCTCCAGGCGGTGCTGCTGCTCGGCGGCGCGGTGCTGGCGCTGGTGGCCCTGCATGAGCTGGCGCCCTATGTGGTGCAGGTCGTGGGCGCGCTGCCGCGGTGGCTGCCGCCGGCGCTGGCCGGGGCGCTGCTGCTGGTCGTGGGAGCCACGTACGAGCAGCGCAAGCGCGACGCGCGGCGGGTGCGGGAGGCCCTGGGCAGGATGCGCTGATCCCGGCCCCCGCCGGCCCCGGGAACGACTGCCCGGGGCCGGCGGGGGCCGGTGGAGCCGGGAAACGCGGAGGGGCCGTGAGACTTCGCAGTCTCACGGCCCCTCTGTCCGGGTGGGCGATACTGGTTTCGAACCAGTGACCTCTTCGGTGTGAACGAAGCGCTCTCCCACTGAGCTAATCGCCCCGGCGCACCGCAAACATTACCCCATGTCAGCGGTGCTCCAGGACCATGCCCGGGTCACTGGCTGATCTTCCACGGCATGGTGATCCCGAACTTCCAGACGTAGATCCCGACCAGCACCACGATGATCACCAGGCCCACCGTGGTGAGGATGATGTTGCGCCGCCGGACCTTGGGATCGAGCGCTCGCTGGGCGGCTTCCGTGACCTTTCGCCTGGTCCAGCGCAGCACCAGCTGCGCCCAGACGAACTCGGTCGCCCAGATCGCCATGCCTCCGAAGATCACCAGCCACCCGGGGCCGGGCAGCGGAAGCATGATGATGCCCGCGACCACGACGGCGAGGCCGACGATGAAGACCCCGACCTGCCAGCTCAGATGCAGCGTCCTGGACGACTTGATGAACGCCGGCGCCCGCGACCCCAGCTCACGCTCCGCTTTCGCGGTACCCCCCACAGCGGATTCCGAGGCCGTCCGTCCGGCGACCTCTCTCCGCTCGTCACTCTCCGCACTCATGAACCCAACCTACCCGAACGCTCCTCGTCACCGGAATGGCCGCATAACCCAAAGTTACACACCGCTGTACGAGCTACCTCAAGGACCACAAAAGGGTCAGAGGGGTTTACAACACCACCGTAGGTGGCATGTCGATTTCGCCGACGTGCGAATCCCCGAGCGCACACTGAGCGAAAGGCCCTGGCGCTTATGAACACCACGGTCAGCTGCGAGCTGCACCTGCGCCTCGTTGTGTCGAGCGAGTCCTCACTGCCTGTACCCGCGGGCCTGCGGTATGACACGGCCGATCCCTATGCCGTGCACGCCACCTTCCACACCGGAGCGGAGGAGACGGTCGAATGGGTATTCGCCCGTGACCTCCTTGCCGAGGGGCTGCACCGGCCCACCGGCACCGGAGACGTCCGCGTCTGGCCATCACGTAGTCACGGCCAGGGCGTCGTCTGCATCGCACTGAGCTCCCCGGAGGGCGAAGCCCTGCTCGAAGCCCCGGCGCGAGCCCTGGAGTCGTTCCTGAAAAGGACCGACGCCGCGGTTCCGCCCGGCACCGAGCATCGTCACTTCGATCTCGATACGGAGCTCTCACACATCCTGGCCGAGAGCTGAGCCAGGCCGAGAGCTGCGGGACGCCGTCCGACTCGGGGAGACGGCGTCGCGCGGACAACCTCATACGGCACACACCGGCGCCGTCATCGCGGAATCCACCGCGGCGACGGCGTCGGCGCGTGTCACGGCCGTCCCCCGGGCGGCGTCACACCACCGTCGCCGACACCGCACCGGCCCCACGGGCCCCACAGCCGCCTTCCGCCCCGCTCCCAGAGCGCTGAGGGCCCGCGCGGCCCCGGTGGCCGGTTATAGGCTCCCCGCGGCCCCCGCACGCCCGCTCCCGGCCCGGTGCGCCCGCGGTGAGCCAGTAGAGTCAGCCGCCATCGGCGGGCGCCCGCCCGCCGGAGGCCAGGGAGCGAAGCGTGCTGATCCCACACGACACCCGGATCGCCCTCGACACGGTGGTCGATCTGGTGAACACCGCCCCGGGGCACGGGCTGCCGGAAGACGGGCCGGCGGACGGCCCCTCGGACGCGTCCACGGGCCCCGACCGGCTCGCCGACATCGACACGCTGTACGCCTTCGCGGAGCGCCATCTCATCAGCGGTGTCGGCACGCTCGGCGAGAAGGACCTGCGGGCCGTGCGGGACGTACGGAGCAGCTTCGCGGAGATCTTCGCGGCGCCGGACGCCCGCACCGCGGCCGACCTCGTCAACCGTCTGGTGGCGGCGGCCGGCACGACACCGCAGCTGACCGATCACGACGGCTACGACTGGCATGTGCACTACTTCGCCCCGGACGCCGCGCTCTGCGACCATCTCGCGGCCGACTGCGGCATGGCGCTGGCCTTCATCGTCGTCGCGGGCGAGCAGGAGCGGCTGCGGCGCTGCGAGGCACCGGACTGCCGGCGGGCCTTCGTCGACCTGTCGCGCAACCGCTCCCGCCGCTACTGCTCCAGCCGCACCTGCGGCAACCGGCTCCATGTCGCCGCGTACCGCGCCCGGCGCCGGGAAGCCGCGGGCTGACCCGTCCCCGGCATGTGGCGGCAGCCGTCCGGTCCACGGCCCGGCGCGGCTCACAGCATGAAGAGATCATGCAGCGCGGCCATGAGCAGCAGGACGCCGATCACCGTCAGAAAGATCATCAGGGGTGGCTGGGAAAGCGCGAAGAGGCAGCCACGTGGCTCTTCGACCGGGGGTGCGGGGGCCTCGCCCCGGGATGTGTCCACCATCTCGAAGTGATCATGACTCACCCCGGCCCCTCGTGGCGATCAACACTCTTCTTTCCTGCGGGAGTTCACCGCTGAGGGGTCATCCGAATTCGCTCCGGCGTCCGAGTCGCCGTCACATTTTCGGAATGTCCGGCCCCTCACGGGGCGGTGCGGTGCTGGAGGCGCGCACGACGAGTTCCGGCTGGAGCACCACGCCGCGATGACGGTGGGTGCCGTCCTCGTCGTACGCCTCCTCCAGCAGGAGTTCCGCTGCCAACCGCCCCATCTCCAGGGCGGGCTGACGCACGGAGGTGAGCGGTACGGCCGCGGCCGCGGCGAACTCGATGTCGTCGTAGCCGACGATGGCGACATCCTGCGGAACCCGCACTCCGGCCGCGTACAGCGCCTGAAGCACACCCAGCGCGAGCAGGTCGTTGGCGCAGAAGACGGCGGTGGGGCGCGGTACGAGACCCAGCAGGCCGGCTCCGGCGTCGCGGCCGGCCGCCACGTCCATGCGCGCCGAGGCGATCGGGACCAGCGCTTCCGGCGGGAGCCCCGCCTCGGCGAGGGCGGCGAGGGCCCCCTGTTCCCGGTCCCTGATCTGGTGCAGGTCGGCGGGGCCGCCGACATAGGCGACGGACCGGTGGCCGGCCGCCAGCAGGTGCCCGACGGCCAGCGCGCCGCCCCGCACATCGTCCACGGAGACCGAGCAGGACTCGGCACCGGAGGCCACCCGGTCCACCAGGACGTAGGGGATCCGGTGGCGGCCGAACGCCTCCAGGTTGCGCCCGGTGGCGTCCGCCGGGGTGACCAGGACTCCGCACACCCGCTGCTCCGCGAAGAGTCCGAGGTACTCGGCCTCCTCCGCCGCGCTCCGGCCGCTGTTGCAGACCATGACGCCGAGGCCCGCCCGCCGGGCGGCGCTCTCCGCACCGCGGGCCACCTCGACGAAGAACGGGTTGCCCATGTCCAGGACGAGCAGTGCCATGATCCGGCTGCGTCCCGCCCGGAGCTGCCGGGCCGACTCGCTGCGTACGTACCCCAGCTCGTCGATGGCCGCCAGGACACGGGCACGCGTCCGGGGCAGCACCGCCTCGGGCCGGTTGATCACATTGGAGACCGTGCCCACGGAGACCCCGGCCCGCCGGGCCACGTCCTTGATCCCTGCCACTCGCCCCACTGGCCCTGCCCCACTGATGTGTCCGGCACCGCACGAGCACGCGGCGTTCCCCATCGTATCGACGGCGGGTACGCGCCACCGCGCCGTCCCGGCCGCCGTTCGCCCGTACCGCCCAGGGGCGAGGAGCCGGCCGGAGGCGTCAGATGCCGTGCTTCTTCAGGATCGCCTCGATGTCGCTGAAGTCCTCACCGGGAGCGGCGGACCGTTGCTGCTTCCCGCTCGGCCGGCCCTGGGGGCGCGCCGCCGCCGGGGCGCCCGCTCCGAGGGAGGGCGCGGAGGCCGCGGGAGCGACCGCCTCGTTCTGCGCGGCGGCGCGGGCCGCCCTGCGCTCCTTGCGGGTGGTGCCGCTGCGGCGTTCGACGGCGCGCGTGGTCATGAAGAGCAGCCAGGCCACCCCGAGCACACCGAAGCCGAGCCAGACGCTCGGTTTGAAGGCGATCCCGGAGACCCACTCGACGATCCCGGTCATGACCAGCCCGACCGGCACCAGGGAGTAGGCGGCGATCCTGGTCGCCGTGAGGAAGCGCTTGCGGTACGCGGTGACCGCGGCGACGCCGAGGCCGGCCGCCGACACCGCGGAACAGATGGTCTCGGCAAGCATCAGGGCCTCCAGGCGCGTGGGGAAACGTCCCTTCCATCCTGCACCGATCACCGCCGCCGGGGCCACGTCCCTGGGCCACATCAGGGACTTTTCAGGGCCGCGCTCCTCCCCAGGTCCCGATTGGGACCTGCCCGCCCGGCCTGGAAGACTGATCACATGAGCGAATCCACCCCCGCAGCCCCGGTCGTCCTCGACATCTGGTGCGAGCTCGAATGCCCGGACTGCTTCCTGGCCCTCAGTGACGTGGCCGCGCTGCGCGCCCGCTACGGCGACCGCGTCGAGGTCCGGTTCCGGCACTTCCCGCTGGACAAGCACAAGCACGCGTACGCCGCCGCGCAGGCCGCCGAGGAGGCCGCCGCACAGGGCAAGGACTGGCCGTATGTCGAGGCGGTACTGGCCAGGACCGACGAGTTCGCCCGCCGGGGCGAGCCGCTGCTGCTGGATGTGGCCCGAGAACTGGGTCTGGACGCCGAGGAGTTCGACACCGCGCTCATCGACGGCCGGCATCTGCTGATCGTCGACGCCGATCAGGCCGAGGGCCGGGCGATCGGTGTGACGGGCACGCCCACCTATGTGATCGGCGACGAACGGCTGGACGGCGGCAAGAGCCAGGAGGGGCTCCGCGAGCGGATCGAGGAGATCGTCGACCGGCTGCTCGCCGAGCGGGGCTGACCCCCGGGTCCGGTGCGGCCCCGGGGGGCCCGTCGCCGGCTACAGCGCCTTGGCCAGGTTGCGCTGGGTGACCGCGTAGCCCAGCGACTCGTACAGCCGGAGCGCCGGGGTGTTGGTGGTGAAGACGTGCAGACCGAGCCGGCTCAGCCCGGCATCGCGGGTGACGTCCTCGGCCAGGCCCATCAGGGCGCGGCCGTAGCCCCTGCCCCGGTGCGCCGGGTCCACCTCGACATCGAAGACGTAGCCGATCGCCTCCCCCGGCTCCGGCTCCAGCCGCGCCACCCACACATGGCCGACGGGCTCGTCCGCGTGGCTCAGCACACGGAACCACATGCCTTCGGTGGCCAGGCCGTCGGGGAGATTGCGGGCCTGGTCCCGCTCCGACTTCCGGCGTGCCTGCTCCTGCGGTACGCCCCGGTCGATCCAGTCCTGCGCGTACGCCTCCATGCTGATGACCTGCCAGCGGGCGAACTCCTCGGCGGTCATGGGACGCCCCGTGAGCCCGGCGGGCAGCCCCGCGGGCCCCGGCCCCAGGCCCTTGATCATGTTGCGGCTGCGCTCCGCGTAGCCGAGCCCGGTGACCAGCCGCAGGGCACCCTCGTCGCCCTCCGGAACCGCGACGCGCACCTGGGTGCAGCCCCAGCCCCGCAGCACCTCCTCGGCGGCGAGCGCGGCGATGGTCCCCCGGCCCCGCCTGCGCTGCGGCTCGTCGATCCGCAGGGATTTCAGGACCCCGGCCGTCGCGCCGAAGGAGTCGTCGGTGCTGATCGCGACGGCACCGACGGCTCTTCCGTTGTCGCACACGTCGTAGGTACGCGCCCGTGCGCCGTCGGCGCCTTGCTGAATCGGCCCGGTCGGCCGGAGTGTCGTGGTCATCACGGGCTTTCTATCCGCTGGGAGGCCGTCCGTCACCCGCTTTTACGGACGGGGTTCCGTCGTCACGGGTCGAGGTCCTCCCCCGCGCGTTCGTCGAAGATCCGCATGGCCTTCGCCGTCACCGGCCCCGGTGCCGCGGGCAGTTCCCGCGCGTCGGCCCGGTGGACGGCCTGGACGTCCCGGAGCGTGGAGGTCAGGAAGATCTCCTCGGCGTGCTCCAGCGCGTCCATCGGCAGGTCCGTCTCCTGCGCCCCGGTCCACTCCACGGCCAGCGCGCGGGTGATCCCGGCGAGGCACCCGGAGGCGACGGGCGGGGTGTGGATCTGCCCGTCGAGAACGACGAAGACATTGGACCCGGTGCCCTCGCAGAGCCGCCCGGCCGTGTTGGCGAACAGCGCCTCCGAAGCGCCCCGCTCATGGGCACGGGCCAGGGCGACGACGTTCTCCGCGTACGAGGTGGTCTTGAGCCCGGCCAGTGCGCTGCGTTCGTTGCGCGTCCAGGGAACGGTGATCACGGCCGTGGTGTCGGGGCGGCGGACCGCTCCGCCCAGCGCCACGACCAGGCTGGGACCGGCGTCGCCGCGGTCGGAGCCGAGCGGGGACAGACCGCCGGTGTACGTGATCCGCAGCCGGCCGAGCGCCATGGGATTGGCCCCGACGACAGCCTCGGCGGCGCGCCGGACCTCGTCGGGATCCGGATCGGGCAGTCCCAGCCCCCGCGCCGAGCGGGTCAGCCGGTCCAGATGCCGGGTCAGGGCGAACGGGCGGCCGTGGGTGGTCCTGACCGTCTCGAAGACGCCGTCGCCCACGGTGAGCCCGTGGTCGAGCACGGACAGCCGGGCATCGTCGGCGTCCCGCAGTTCGCCGTTGACCCAAATCCTCATGAACCGGTCCTTCCTGTCTCCTCGAACGCGCCCGACGCTACAGCGAGCAGCCTGGCCGCCTTCAGTTCGGTCTCGTCCCACTCCCGCTCCGGGTCGGAGCCCCAGGTGATGCCCGCCCCGGTACCGAAGCGGAGCACCGGAGCGGGACCGGCCCGGTCGATCCAGAACGTCCGTATGCCGACCGCCAGGGCTGCGGTGGCCCGGTCGGCGTCGACCCAGCCGATCCCGCCGCAGTACGGCCCGCGCGGGGCGGTCTCCAGCGCCTCGATGATCCGCAGCGCGCTGGACTTCGGCGCCCCGGTGACGGACCCGGGCGGGAAGGCCGCGGCCAGCAGCTCCGGCCAGCCCGCCCCGTCGGCCAGCCGCCCTCGGACGGTGGAGACGAGGTGGACGAGCCCGGGGTGCTTCTCCACCACACAGAGATCGGGGACGCCCACACTGCCCGTCGCGCAGACCCGGCCCAGGTCGTTGCGGACCAGGTCGACGATCATCACGTTCTCCGCGTGATCCTTCTCCAGCAGATCGTCCTCGGTGCGCCCGGTGCCCTTGATCGGCCCGGACTCGACGGTCCGCCCGTCCCGCGCGAGGAACAGTTCGGGGGACGCGGTGGCGATCTCGACGCCCTGCGCGGGCAGCCGAATCGTTCCTGCGTACGGGGCGGGGTTGCCGCGCGCCAGCAACGCGGTGAGGGCGTCCACGTCGGCGGTGTCCGGGGCCGGCAGCGGCGCGGACATCACACGGCAGAGATTGGCCTGATAGACCTCGCCCGCCGCGATGTGTTCACGGATCCGCCGCACGCCCGCCTTGTAGGCGTCACGGTCCATCGATGAGGTCCAGTCCCCCACGGCGGGACCGCGCCACGCTCCGGGCACGGGAGCGGGCACCGGCTCCGTCCGTACGGTGGAGAAGCGGGCGCAGACGAGGCGGCCTTCGAAATCGGCGCATACGGCCCAGAAGCCGGACGAGTCGAGGGCCGCGGGATCACTGGTCACATCCTGCAGACCGGAGGCGACGAGGCCGCCGAAGCGGGCCATTGGGGCGAGGTCGAACACTCTGGTGAGTCTAGGACGGCGCACGATGACCTGCGTCGGGGCAAAGGCACCGCAGCACGCTGCGCAAACGCGTTTTTGTACTGGCCCAGGAATCCGCTAGAGTTCAACACGTCGCCGGGACACGCGAGTGAACCGGGAAAGACACGCGGACGTAGCTCAGTTGGTAGAGCGCAACCTTGCCAAGGTTGAGGTCGCCAGTTCGAACCTGGTCGTCCGCTCGCAGAAAGTGGGGGATCTTCCCGAACCCCCGCTCCTGGTGGAGTGGCCGAGAGGCGAGGCAACGGCCTGCAAAGCCGTCTACACGGGTTCAAATCCCGTCTCCACCTCCAAGGACGATTAGCTCAGCGGGAGAGCGCTTCCCTGACACGGAAGAGGTCACTGGTTCAATCCCAGTATCGTCCACCGGTCCGCGAGGACCCCCGCGCGATTAGCTCAGCGGGAGAGCGCTTCCCTGACACGGAAGAGGTCACTGGTTCAATCCCAGTATCGCGCACGCAGTACACGCAGGGTCACCCTGCGCGATTAGCTCAGCGGGAGAGCGCTTCCCTGACACGGAAGAGGTCACTGGTTCAATCCCAGTATCGCGCACCAGCCAGAACCCCCGGTCGTTCCGACGACCGGGGGTTCTGTCGTACCGGGATCGCGTTCGTCGCGCCGCCGCGCACGGCGGCTCGTACCGCGGGTCCGGACCCGCTGTGCCCGGACCCGCGGTACGGCAAGGGGGTCAGGAGGAGAAGAGCATCCGGCCGAAGCTCTTCTGACGGTGGTGGCCGTGGTGTCCGCCGTGGTGCGGGGCGCCCCACGCGGGTGCCGGAGCGGCGGCGGCCGGGTAGGCCTGCGGGGCGGGGGGCGCGGGCGGTGCCTGCTGCGTCCACTGGGACTCCAGGCGCGTCAGGGACTCCAGCTCGCCGTAGTCGAGGAATATCCCCCGGCAGCCGCTGCACTGCTCGATCTGGACACCATTGCGGTTGTACGTGTGCATCTGGGCGTGACACTTGGGGCACTGCATCATCGACTCGGCTCCTCGCCTTCGGTGTGCCGTCGCCGGAATGCGTGCCCGGCGGCGGTCGGTTCACCCTACGACGAGCGTCCGGCCGCCAACTCGGGCGGGAGGGAAGCAATTCGGGCACAGGTGTCGATCATCATCTGCTCCACCTCATCCGGAGACCGGTCCTCCGCAACGGACTTGGCAAGGGCGAGGGCGGCTGTCTGCACGGTCAGGGCGCGCGCCGGGACATCCAGGGCGGGCCAGGGATCCCCGTCGGCGGGCACGGCCGGGCCGCCCCCGGCCCGGTAGGCGGCCAGGAAGCGCAGCCAGACATCGGGGTCCAGCAGCCCGGCCGCGTACCAGGCGGCGGGCCGGGCGAGGTCCCACGACGGATCGCCGAGACCCGCGTCGTCGACATCGATGAGCAGCCAGGAACCGGACGGTGCCGGGTGGCGGACGAGCTGGCCGAGGTGCAGATCCCCGTGGCAGAGGAAGCCCGCGCGGTGCGCCGGGGCGGCCTCTTCGCCGCGGGCCCAGGCGGGCAGCCCGCGCCAGGCGGCGAGGACGGCGTCGGTGGCCGGTTCGCCGGGGCGGGCCGCGCGCATCCGGGCCACGGCCGCGGCGGCCTTGGCGGGGCCGCGCATCGGGGGGAGCGGCAGCGGGGGCCGGGTGCGGTGGAGGCGCGCGAGCAGGGCGGCGGCCTCCTCCCACGGCGCGGCGTCGGGGTCCGCCGGGTCGACCGGTTCGCCGTGCGGCCAGAGGGTGACGGGGCGGCCGGCGCGGGGGCCGCCCGGCGGGGCGGGCAGGGGCGGGAGCAGGATGCCGGCCAGCTCGGGGGCGTCCGCCAGGGCGACGCGGGCGGTGAGGGCCTCGCGGTCCGTGTCCGCGGCGTGCGCCTTGGCGACGACCGGGCCGCTGCGCACCACGGTGCCGTCGGGGCGGTCCGCCAGTACCTGCGGCGGGGCGCAGCCGCACCGGGGGGCGGGCGGGTGGGAGCGGTCGTGGGCGAGGGTGCCCAGCACGCGTACGACTGTGGTGGTGCTCAACGGTTCCCCCGCGGTGATCGGTCCGGTCCTGCCGCCGGTCCCGCGTCGAGCGTACGCGCCGGGGGCGGGGAGCGGAGGGCCTGGGGAGGCGGGGAGACCGCAGGGGCGGTGGGTGGCGGCTTCGCGGGGCCGGACAGCGCGATGTCCGGTCAGCTCCCCAGCTGACCGGACAAACGCTGCCGTCCGCCGCACCCCCGTCCCCACGGGGTTGTTGGCCGGATGTCCCGGTCCGGACCGCTCTTCCGGACCCGGGGCGCCGCTCAGCGCCCCAGCATCACCGCCACGGACGACGCCTGTGTGACCACTGCGTCCCAGCCGCCGAAGACGACCACGAGCAGGGCCGCCAGGGGAAGAACCATGGCCGTCGCCACCAAGGGGTGGCGCGTGCCGGACCGACGGGCGCCGAACGCGGCGGATGCCCTGCGTCCCTGCGTGCGGATCATGGTCCGCGTTGCCGTGTCCGACATGGTTCCTCTCCTGACCTGATGTGGGGCGACGGGCGTTGACCTCGGGGGACGAGTGTTCGCCCGTCGCTTGGTCTCCACATTAGGGAAGCGGCGGGCGGGGGTCGTCATGCCCGCGTACCGATTGCCGGGCCTCCCGGAGGATGAGCTGTGGGTAGTCGGCGTACTCCCCTGGGTGGAGACCGGGCCTCGGGGCTGGGGGTCATCCCGGAGGGGTCGCGCGGAGCCGTCCGGCCCGGGTACCGGTTGTTCGACCGGGGCGAGCACCCCGGTCGCCAGGAAGCGGGCGGTGCGCACCACCGGGCCGTTCCGGGTGACTTCACTCACTTCCACCACCCCCCGGCGGACGGCGTTCTCCACCCTGCGGACCGCCCCGGAGGCCACCACCCCGCGGGTCCCGGTCGTGTCTCCCGCGTCCACGGCCGTCTCCGCCCGGTCGCCCTTCACTGATCCAATCCCCCCTCTGCGGCGGTCCTTTGAGAACTCGCCCGGGGCGGGGAGCCCGGATCCGCGGCTCCCTGACCACTCTTCAGGCTTCCCGCCCGGCACTGACAATCGAATCTCCGGCGAGGGCGCGGCCTCTGAGCGAGCCGGGCGCCGGGTACGTAAGCTGTGCCTCGTCAGGCGGACCAGGCAGCGGGGATGGGCAGACGATGGCGATGATGCGGCTCCGGCGCGAGGACCCGCGTCTCGTCGGCTCGTTCAGGCTGCACCGGCGACTCGGCGCGGGCGGCATGGGTGTCGTCTATCTGGGCTCCGACCGTCGCGGTCAGCGGGTCGCCCTCAAGGTGATCCGCCCCGACCTGGCGGAGGATCAGGAGTTCCGTTCGCGTTTCGCACGCGAGGTGTCGGCGGCCCGGCGGATCCGGGGCGGCTGTACGGCACGGCTGGTCGCCGCCGATCTGGAGGCGGACCGCCCCTGGTTCGCCACGCAGTACGTCCCCGGCCCCTCACTGCACGACAAGGTCGCCGAGGAGGGTCCTCTGCCGGCCGCCGAGGTGGCCTCGATCGGAGCGGCGCTCTCCGAGGGGCTGGTGGCGGTGCACGAGGCCGGTGTCGTCCACCGGGACCTGAAGCCGTCGAACATCCTCCTCTCCCCCAAGGGTCCCCGGATCATCGACTTCGGTATCGCCTGGGCGACCGGGGCCAGCACTCTGACCCATGTCGGTACGGCGGTGGGGTCGCCCGGGTTCCTGGCGCCCGAGCAGGTCCGGGGCGCGGCCGTGACGCCCGCGACTGACGTCTTCTCGCTGGGTGCCACCCTGGCGTACGCGGCGATGGCCGACTCACCCTTCGGGCACGGCAGTTCCGAGGTGATGCTGTACCGCGTGGTGCATGAGGAGCCGCAGCTGCACGATGTGCACGACGCGCTCGCCCCGCTGGTGCGCGCCTGTCTGGCCAAGGACCCGGAGGAGCGGCCGAGCACGCTGCAACTCTCCATGAGGCTCAAGGAGATCGCGGCGCGGGAGGCGCAGGGCCTGCACGAGAGCCGGCCGCCCGCCCAGCGTTCCGCGCAGGAGCTCGACCGCCCGACCGGCCGCCTGGACGGCCCGTACACCGAGCAGCACACCCGCCGTTCAAAGGGTCCGTCCTCCGCACGGCCGCAGCGGAGCAGGCGCACCGGGCCGCGTCCGGCCGCGTCCCGCACCGGAGACCCGCGCCCCCAGCAGGCCCCCCGCAACACCACGCGGTCCGGGAAGCGTCCCGCCGCGACGAACGGGACGAACGGCAGGCCGGGCACACGGGGCGGGAGCCGGACCACCTCACCGGGGCGCCGGCCGGCGAATCCGCGGCTGCTCCGGCAGCGGCTGGTGGTCTTCGTCGTCGTGACACTGCTCGTGGCGCTGGGTATCGCGGCGGCGCAGGGCTGTCAGGGACCGGCGCGCGGGATGGACGTACCCCGGTCGCCGCACGACCGGGCCGTCGGCGCGCAGCACACCCCGCCGGCATCCGACGCTCCCGGCGGGCCGGTTCCGGGACGGGCCCCGCGGGCCTAAGGGCTGTCCCGCAATTCCTGGTGGATCAGCGCGCGGCGTCGGATGCGGTGCATCGCAAGGCGGAGAGGCGCCCGCATACTGGATGTATTCGGGCGTTTAGACAACGCGGCGAGGTGCCGTAGCTGTCGTCGTGCGCCCGCCAGGAATTGCGGGACAGCCCTTAGGGCAGGCCGGGGCGGACAGGCCCCGGCCGGACAGGTCCGGGGTCAGCTCCGCGGGCGGCCCGTCGCCACGGCGTAGAAGGCGACCGCGGCCGCGGCTCCCACGTTCAGCGAGTCGACCCCGTGCGCCATGGGGATGCGGACCCATTCGTCGGCGGCCATCAGCGCCTGTGTGGACAGCCCGTCCCCCTCGGCTCCGAGCATCAGCGCCACCCGCTCCATCCGGTGCGGTGCCGCCTCGTCGATGCTGGAGGCCTTCTCGTCGGGGGTGAGCGCGAGCAGCGTGAAGCCCGCTCCCCGTACGCTCTCCAGCGTCCTGGGCCAGGCGTCGAGCCTGGCGTACGGGACGGAGAAGACCGCGCCCATGGAGACCTTGACCGAGCGCCGGTACAGGGGGTCGGCGCAGTCCGGCGAGAGCAGCACGGCGTCCATGCCGAGGGCGGCGGCGCTGCGGAAGATCGCGCCGATGTTGGTGTGGTCGTTGACCGACTCCATCACGACCACCCGGCGGGCCGTGCCCAGCAGTTCCTCGGCGGTGGGCAGCGGCTTGCGCTGCATGGAGGCCAGGGCGCCCCGGTGCACGTGATAGCCGGTGACGTGTTCGGCGAGTTCCGGAGTGACCGCGTACACGGGTGCCGGGACCTCGTCGATGACATCGCGCATCACGTCGACCCACTTGGCGGAGAGCAGCATCGACCGCATCTCGTACCCGGCGTGCCTGGCCCGTCTGATCACCTTCTCGCCCTCGGCGATGAAGAGGCCCTCGGCCGGCTCACGGCGGCGCCGGAGCTCGACATCGGTCAGGCCGGTGTAGTCGCGCAGGCGCGGGTCGTCGGGATCGTCGACGGTGATGAGATCTGCCACAGGGTGATACTGCCTTGTCCGGTGTGTGGTGCCAACGCCTTGGATGAAAGTCTGTTACCGCCGGTTACTCCGCGGAGGGTACGAGGGGGACCGGGCCGACCGCGACGACTTCACCGATGACGATCACGGCGGGCGGGCGCACCTCTTCGGCGACGGCGCGCTCGCCGACCGTGGCGAGCGTGGCGTCGACCCGGCGCTGGGCGGCCGTGGTGCCCTCCTGGACCAGGGCGACCGGGGTCAGCGGGTCCTTGCCGTGGGCGATCAGCGCGGCGGCGATGGCACCGATCTTGTCGACGGCCATCAGCAGGACGAGCGTGCCGCGCAGCTGTGCGAGCGCCGCCCAGTCGACCAGGGAGCGCGGGTCCTCCGGGGCGACATGGCCGCTGACGACGGTGAACTCGTGGGCGACGCCGCGGTGGGTGACCGGGATGCCCGCCGCGCTCGGCACGGAGATGGAGCTGGAGATTCCGGGGACGACGGTGCACGGTATGCCCTCGGCCGCCAGCGCCTGGGCCTCCTCCATGCCCCTGCCGAAGACGAACGGGTCGCCGCCCTTGAGCCTGACGACGGCCCTGCCCGCCTTGGCGTGCTCGATCAGCGCCTGGTTGATCGCCTCCTGCGCCATGTAGCGGCCGTAGGGGATCTTCGCCGCGTCGATGACCTCGACGTGCGGCGGGAGTTCGTCGAGCAGGTCACGGGGGCCCAGCCGGTCGGCGATGACCACATCGGCCTCGGCGAGCAGCCGGCGGCCCCGGACGGTGATCAGGTCGGGGTCACCGGGACCGCCGCCGACCAGCGCGACGCCCGGGGCGCGGGTGCGGTGGTGCGGGGCGGCGAGGGTGCCGTCGCGCAGGCCCTCCACGATGGCGTCGCGCACGGCTGCGGAGTAGCGGGGGTCCCTGCCCTGTGAGGTGGTGGTGAGGACCGCGACCGTCACGTTCTCGCTGCGGCCGGTGGCCGGGGTCCAGGCGGTGGCGGCTTCGGCGTCGTCGCTGCGGACGCACCAGGTGCGGGTGCGCTCCGCCTCGGCCGAGGCGGCGTCGGCGGCGGCCTGGTCGGAGCAGGCGACGAGGGCGTACCAGGTGTCGGCGAGGTCACCGTCCTCGTACCGGCGGCGCTCCCAGCGGATCTCGCCGGTGTCGGCCATCGCCTCGACGGACGGGGTCGCGGACGGGGAGACGAGGGTGATGTCGGCACCGCTCGCGATGAGCGCGGGCAGGCGGCGCTGCGCGACCTGGCCGCCGCCGACGACGACGACGCGGCGCCCGCGCAGGCGCAGTCCGACGGGGTACGCGGGGTGATCGGCGTGCTCGGCCATGGCGGTGCGGACTCCTCGTGCGGGTGCTGCGTAGGGGGCCGCTGCGGCGGTGGAGCGGCTGTGACGTGCGGGGGATACGGCGCGGGGCGCTCGCGGGGTGGGCACCACGATACGCGGGGTGGCGTCCGGGTGAGGGGGCGGTCGGCCGGTGGGGAGGGCGGCCGGCCGCGGAACACCCGCGGCGGACTCGGCCGCCGCGGACCGGGCCGGGACACCCGGGGGGTGCCGTCGTGCGCCGGGCGGGCCGTGTGGTCCGCCCGGCGCACGGGTGGGGCGCGGCTACTTCTCGGTGACGCCCGCCGCATCGAACGTGGCCACCTCGTGCATCGCGCGGGCCGCGCTCTGCACGATCGGGAGCGCGAGCAGGGCTCCCGTGCCCTCGCCGAGACGCAGGTCGAGATCGACCAGCGGGCGCAGGCCCAGCTTGTTGAGCGCGGCGACATGGCCGGGCTCCGCGCTGCGGTGACCGGCGATGCAGGCGGCGAGGGCCTCGGGGGCGATGGCCCGCGCGACCAGGGCCGCCGCGCCCGCGCTGACGCCGTCCAGGATGACCGGCGTACGCAGCGACGCGCCGCCGAGCAGGAAGCCCGCCATCGCGGCGTGCTCCAGACCGCCGACCGCGGCGAGCACGCCGATGGGGTCGGACGGGTCCGGCTGGTGCAGGTCGAGCGCCCGGCGGACGACATCGACCTTGCGGGCGTGCATCTCGTCGTTGATCCCGGTCCCCCGGCCGGTCACCTCGGCCGCGTCGATGCCGGTGTACACGCAGATCAGCGCGGCGGAGGCGGTGGTGTTGGCGATGCCCATCTCGCCGGTCAGCAGCGCCTTGTTGCCCGCCGCGACCAGATCGCGGGCCGTCTCGATGCCGACCTCGACGGCCGCGAGGACCTCTTCACGGGTGAGGGCGGGACCGGTGGTGAAGTCCGCCGTTCCCGGGCGCACCTTGCGCGGCAGGAGTCCCGGCGTCGCGGGCAGTTCGGAGGCGACACCGACGTCGACCACGCAGACCTCGGCGCCGACCTGGGCCGCGAAGGCGTTGCAGACGGCTCCGCCGCCGAGGAAGTTGGCCACCATCTGGGCCGTGACCTCCTGCGGCCAGGCGGTGACGCCCTGGGCGTGCACCCCGTGGTCCCCTGCGAAGATCGCCACGGCCGCGGGCTCGGGAATGGGCGGCGGGCACATCCGGGAGAGCCCGGACAGCTGGGCGGAGATGATCTCCAGCATGCCGAGCGCACCGGCGGGCTTCGTCATCCGCTTCTGGCGCTCCCATGCCTCGCCGAGCGCCTTGGCGTCCAGCGGGCGGATGCTGGAGATGGTCTCCTGGAGCAGGTCGTGCGGCTCCTCGCCGGGCAGGGCGCGGCGCCCGTACGTCTCCTCGTGAACGACCCAGGAGAGCGGACGGCGCTTGGACCAGCCGGCCTGCATCAGCTCGGGCTCCTCGGGGAACTCGTCGACGTATCCGACACAGAGGTACGCGACGACTTCGAGGTGCTCGGGCAGTCCGAGCGCGCGGACCATCTCACGCTCGTCGAAGAAGCTGACCCAGCCGACGCCGAGGCCCTCGGCGCGGGCGGCGAGCCACAGGTTCTCCACCGCGAGGGCCGAGGAGTACGGGGCCATCTGCGGCTGGGTGTGCCGGCCGAGGGTGTGCCGTCCACCACGGGTGGGGTCGGCGGTGACGACGATGTTCACCGGGGTGTCGAGGATGGCCTCGATCTTCAGTTCCTTGAACTGCTTGGCCCGGCCCTTGGGGAGCGAGCTGGCGTAGGCGTCGCGCTGACGCTGGGCCAGTTCGTGCATGGAGCGGCGGGTCTCCGCGGAGCGGATGACGACGAAGTCCCAGGGCTGCGAGTGGCCCACGCTGGGGGCCGTGTGCGCGGCTTCGAGGACCCGGAGCAGGACCTCGTGCGGGATCGGGTCGCTGCGGAAGCCGTTGCGGATGTCGCGGCGCTCGCGCATGACGCGCAGGACCGCTTCGCGTTCGGCGTCGTCGTAGCCGGGGGCGGGCGGAGTGAACTCCTCGGCGGGCTCCGCCGGGGCGGGCTCCGTTCCGGCCGGCTCCGTACCGGCGGACCGCGCTTCGGCGGTACGCGCCTGCGAGGGCTGCTCCTCGGCCGGAACGGGCTCGGTGGCGGCCGGAGCCTCGGCCTGTTCCGGCTCCACGAGCTCGGGGGTCTCGATGATCTCGGGCCCCGTGGCGTCGTCGGGAACGGCGGGAGGCTGCGCGGCGGCGACGGCTTCCGGCTCCGCGTGGGCGGCGGGTTCCGGCTCCGCGGCCTCCGCCGGCGTCTCCGCCACGACGGAGGGCGCGGCGTCGGCCGGCACGGGTGCCGCTCCGGCGGGTGCCGCTTCCGCCGGCGCGGCGGTCTCGATGGTCTCGGGCCGCACCGCTTCCGCCGGGAGCGGCTCCACGACCGGCTCCGCCTCCGCGGGGGCCGCGGCGGGTGCGGTCGCCGCGGGCTCCTCGGCGACGGCTTCCACGGGCGCTTCCACGGCTGCTTCCACGACGGCTTCGGGCACGGGCGCGGGTTCCGCCTCGACGACGGCCTCCGGCAGCGCGGCCTCCGGCAGCACGGCCTCCGTCGGGGCGGCGTCCGGGACCGGGGCGGGCTGCGGCGTGGCCTCCGGCCCTTCGACGGGTACGGACTGCTCCGCGGGCTGCTCCGCCACCGCGGCCGGGGCCTCGGCGGCCGGCTCCACCGGTGCCGGCTCCACCGGTTCCTGTGCCTGTGCCTGTGCCTGTGCCGGAACCTCGTTCAGGATCTCCGGAGCCTGCACCTGCGCCGGCTCAGGAGCGACCGTTTCTGCGACAGCGGCCGTCTCCACGGCGGCGGCCGTTTCTGCGACAGCGGCCGTCTCCACGGCGGCGGCCTCGGGCTGCGCCACCGGCTCGGGCCGGACCGCGGCCTCGGGCTGGACGGCCTGCTCGGGCCGGACCGCGGCCTCGGGCTGCGCGGGCGGCTGGGCGGACCACGGAGCGCCGCTCTGCGGCGGGATCTCGCCCAGCTGCGGTCCGGGCAGCAGCGGGGTCTCCTCGGCGGGGACGTCGAGGTACTGCGGGCCCGCGGTGGGCGGGCCCGCATGGCGTGCGGACACGGGAGGCTGCGGCGCTCCGGCGGGGCCGCGGTCGGCGAGGGAGCGGACCACACCACCGGTCGGCGTACCGCCGTACGAGGGTGCCTCGGCGGACGCGGGGCCCCGGTGCAGCGGGCGGCGCGCGGGGGCGGCGGCGTGCGCGGGCGCCGGGACCTGCGCGGGGGCGGGCGCGGGGCCCGGGATCCGTACGCCGTTGAGGTCGACGGAACCGGTGTCCCGGCCGCCGGACTCATGGGTGCCGTGGGCGGCGCCGGGCTGCCGGCCGGCGTACGCGGCAACGGCCGGCTGCGCCTGGGGCTGGGGCTGGGCCTGCGGTGCGGCCTGTTCGGCCGTCGCCGCCGGGGCGTGCGCCTGTGCCGGCGGGTACGCGGCGGCGCCCTCCGCGGCCTGGCCCGCAGCGGGGGAGGGAACGAGCTGCGGGTCGCTCCACGCGCCCTGGGAAGTCGGCATCAGCAGAAGATCGTCGTCCTCGGGTGTGTGCTCGGAGGGATCGAGGAAGGTGTACGCGTCCGGGGCGGGGATGCCCGGCTGCTCCACCATGCCTGCGTTCTCCGGCAGTCCCTCGCCCGGGACCTGGCCGGTGTCAGTCATGCGTACCCCTCGCCCATCGTCAGTGCTCCTTCGGCCCTTCGCCCGGGACGCCCGAACCACGGCACGCCGGTGCTCGTCAACAAGAACGAGCGGGCTCGCCGCGCGGCACGAAACGCCCGCGGACCTCTTCATATTCTCGCGGCCGTACGCCGCCGCGACAGGCAGTTCTGCCACGGCTCTCTGTGGACTGCGCCACTTCGCGCGTCCCCCGGGATCTGCCGTACCACAACGGGGACCAAAACGGTTCCCTTTTCCGGACATTGACGAACGAAGCGACGAACGGCCGGGCGCGGTACAACGATCGGCCAGCCTACCCCGATCGGTGCGCCGCACCGGTCAGGGGGCGAGGTCCGAACGCCGTGCGGAGAGCAGGAAGACAACGGACCGTTCGCGTTCCGCCCAGCCGGAGGTGTCCAGGTCGACGGACTGGAGCAGGGAGCATTCGACGGTGAATCCGTTCCCGGAGAGCGCCGCCCCGAGCGCCTCCGCCTCGTCCCGGGTCGACGCGTGGGTGACGATGCGTTCCGGCCGGCGGTCGGCGACCGCGGTGACGACGGGAACGCCGCCGCCCCCGATCCGTACGACATCCGGTTCGGGCAGCCGTTCGAGAACGTGCGGGGCCCGCCCCTGGACGATCTGGAGGGGTACGCCGAAGGCGCGGGCGGCGGCCGCCGTACGGTCGCAGGCGGCCCGGTCGCTGTCCACGGCCAGCACCGCCGCACCGAAGCGGGCCGCCTCCACGGCCAGCGCCCCGCCGCCGGACCCGATGTCCCAGAGCAGGTCGCCGGTGCGCGGGCCGAGGCGGGCCAGCTGGGCGGCGCGCAGGGCCGGTGACTCGCCCTCGCCCGCCTTCTCGCCGCGGTCCGCCGGGCCGTCCCGGTACGCCTCGGCGGGCAGCGCCCAGCCGCGTACGCCCCGGGGGTAGGCGGGCTGGCGGCCGGCGATCCAGGCGCCGGACGCGGTGGTCTCGGGGCCGCCGCCGATGACGATGACCACGTTCGGGTCGCGCCAGGCGTGGTCGGCGGCCTTGTCGGAGGTCAGGACGGAGACCTGTTCGCGGGAGGTGCCGAGCTCCTCGCAGATCACGAAGGTGCGGTGAACCCCTTCGAGCAGGAGTGCCAGTTCGGCGGGGCCGGCGCCCGGCGACGTCAGGACGGCGACCTTGTGGTGGGCGCGGCAGACATTGACGGCGCGGCGCAGGGTGCGCGGGTGGGCGACGACCACCTGTGCGTCGTCCCAGGGCATTCCGGCACGGGCGAACGCGGTGGCGACCGAGGAGACGGCGGGCACGACTTCGACCTCCAGGCCGTGCTCGGGGGCGCGCAGGGTGCGTACGACACCGAAGAAGCCGGGGTCTCCGTCGGCGAGGACCACGGGGCTGCCGCGGTGTCCGGCTATCCGGCGGGCGGCGAGGTCGACGCTGCCGAGGCGGATGCGTTCGGCGCGTCCGGGGATCTCGGGGAGTGCGAGGTGGTGGGCGGCTCCCGCGACGAGCGTGGCGGCCGACAGCGCGGCCGTTGCCGCTCCGGTCAGTGGCGAGCCGTCCCAGCCGATCACCGTGACCCGGTCGGCCATCGTCGTCTGTCTCCTGGGGTGTAGCAGGCGGGGTGCAGCAGAACGGGGTGCCCGCGGGGGGGCGGGCAGGGTGAGATTACCTGGCCCGCGCCGGGGCCCGGCGGCGGGGCCGCGCGGTGTCGCCTCCGGTCGACGCCGGTGTCAGTTCCAGTCGTTGTAGGTGCCGTAGCCGCCGGCGTCGGCCAGCTCCTCGGCGACACCTTCGAGGTCCTCGGGCAGCAGGCCCCAGACGATCAGATCGGTGCGGATGTCGGTCCAGCCGCCGTCCGTGCCGTTCTCGGTGCGGGTGCGCGCTATCCGGGCGTTGCGCAGGACGCCCTCGCTGATGCAGCCCAGTTTCTGGGCGACCTGCTGGGAGGCGGTGTTGTCGGCGGGGGTGCGCAGCTCGATGCGTTCGAACCGCTGGTCGCGGAAGAGCCATTCGGCCAGCGCCAGCACGGATTCGGTGGCGTACCCCTCACCGCGCGCCCAGGGGGCGGTGATGTAGCGGACCTCGGTGGCCAGGGTGCGCCAGTCGGTGTTCAGCAGCTGGACGGAGCCGACCAGGCGCTGGGTGAGGAATTCGGTGACGGCGAGGACGATTCCGTTGCCGGTGGTGCGCTCGGCCGGGGCGATCCTGCGGACCCAGCGTTCGGCGTCGACCTGGGTGTAGGGGTGCGGTCCGTCGGTCCAGGCGGTGACGAGTTCGTCGTTCATCATCTCGATGTACGCCGGGATGTCGTCCATCTCGAAGGGGCGCATCACCAACCTGTCCGTGCTGATGGAGATGGACGGAAAGGTGGTAGTCATGCGCAGCTCCATGCCGAAGACCGGGTAAAGGCACAGCATGCAGCATCGGCCCGGCCTCGCGCATGGGCGGGTCCGCGCGGCGGAGCCCCGCGTCTTCCTCCGGGAAGGCGCGGGGCTCCGTTCGCAAGTACGCGGCGGGGGTCAGGAATTGGCGGGCGTACCGAAGGCCGGGACGACCGAGCCCTGGTAGGTGTCCTCGATGAACTTCTTGACCTCGTCGGAGTTGAGGAGCTTGATGAGCTTCTCGACGCGGGCGTCCTTCTCGTTGCCCTTCTTCACGGCGATGATGTTGGCGTACGGGTTGCCGTCGGCCTTCTCCAGCGCCAGGGAGTCCGTGGAGGGCTTGAGCTTCGCCTCGATGGCGTAGTTGCCGTTGATGACGGCGGCGTCGACGTCGTTCAGCGCGCGGGGCACGGTGGCGGCCTCCAGCTCCTTGAACTCCAGGCCCTTCTTGTCGGTGATGTCGCTCAGCTTGGCGTCGGTGCCGACGCCGTCCTTGAGGGTGATCAGGCCGTTCTGGGCGAGCAGCTGGAGGGCGCGGCCCTCGTTGGTGGTGTCGTTGGGCACCGCGATGGTCTGGCCGGACTTGATGTCCTTGAGGTCCTTGACCGTCTTGGAGTACAGGCCCAGCGGCTCCAGGTGCACCGTGCCGACCGGGACGAGGTGGGTGTTGTTCTTCTTGTTGAAGTCGTCCAGGTAGGGCTGGTGCTGGAAGAAGTTGGCGTCGACCTGGCCGGTCTCGGTGGCGGTGTTCGGCAGGACGTAGTCCGTGAACTCCTTGACCTCCAGCTTGAGGCCTTCCTCGGCCGCCAGGTTCTTCTGGACGTAGCCGAGGATGTCGGCGTGCGGCGTCGGGGACGCGGCGACGACGAGCGCCTTGGAGGTGTCGGCCTTGGCGCCGGTGCCGCTCTTGGACGCGGGGTCGGAGTCCGTACCGCAGGCGCTGAGGCCCAGGGCGACGGCGGCGGTGGCTGCGGCAGCTGCGGTGATCTTGATGTTCTTACGCACGAAGAGTGCCTCTTTCGGTGATGAGGTGGTGCGCCCGGACAAGGAGTTCGGGCTCGGTGGAGGAAGAGAGTCAGGGGGGCGGGCGGGGTCAGGAGAGGGTGCGGCCCCGACGGGCCAGCAGGCGCACGACCCCGTCGCCGATCAGCTGGATCACGGTCACGATGACGATCAGCAGCGCGACGGTGATGAGCATGAACCGGTTGTCGAAGCGCTGGAATCCGTAGGTCACGGCCTTGGAGCCGAGCCCTTCGCCGCCGACCGCGCCGGCCATCGCGGAGTAGCCGATGAGCACGATGACGGTGGTGGTGACCCCGGAGACGAGCGAGGGCAGGGCCTGCGGCAGCAGTACCTTGCGGACGATCGTCGGGATCGATCCGCCCATCGACTGGACGGCCTCGACGAGCCCGTGATCGACCTCGCGGACCGCCGTCTCCACGAGCCGGGCGAAGAACGGGATGGCGCCCACGGCGAGCGGCACGATCATCGCCGTCGGCCCGATGAAGGTGCCGACGACCCAGGTGGTGAAGGGGATCAGGGCGATCAGCAGGATGATGAACGGCAGCGAACGGCCGATGTTCACGATCACGCCGATGACCTTGTTGACCACCGTGTTCCGGAGGAGCCCGCCCTTGTCGGTGAGGACCAGCAGGATGCCGAGCGGAAGTCCCACCAGCACGGTGACGACCGCGGACCACAGCACCATGTAGAGGGTGTCGACGGTGCCCTGGGTCAGCAGTGGCTGCATTTCGGACCAGGTCACTTGGCGACCTCCTTGGTGAGCGGGGCGGCGGCCTGTCCGGGTACGGCGTCCCGCGGTTCGGCGGCGGACTCCGTGTCCACGACCTCGGCACGCAGACCCTGCTCGCGCAGGAAGCCGATCGGGACGACGTTCTCCTCGAACCGGCCGGGCAGTTCGATGCGCATCCGGCCGATCTGGTTGCCGCCGACGGTGTCCATCGCCGCGCCGAGGATGGAGATGTCGATGTTGTACGTACGGGAGAGCTGGGAGATCACCGGCCGGCTCGCGGCCTCGCCGTGGAAGGTGACGTCGACGACCGTGCGGTCGGGTGCCGAGGCGCTGCCGCCGACCGGGAAGAGTTCATGGGCGAGTTCGGAGCCGGGGGTGGCGAGCAGTTCGCCGACGGTGCCGGACTCGACGATGCGTCCGCGCCGCATCAGCGCGGCGGAGTCGCAGACCGTCTTGACGACGTCCATCTCGTGCGTGATGAGCAGGACGGTGAGTCCCAGCTGCTGGTTGAGGTCGCGCAGCAGCGCGAGGATGGATCGGGTGGTCTCGGGGTCCAGTGCGGAGGTCGCCTCGTCCGAGAGCAGCACCTTGGGGTCGCCGGCCAGGGCACGGGCGATCCCGACGCGCTGCTTCTGGCCCCCGGAGAGCTGACCGGGGTAGGCCTTCGCCTTGTCGGAGAGGCCGACGAGGTCGAGCAGTTCGAGCGCCTTGCGGGTGCGGGCCCGGCCCGAGACGCCGAGGATCTCCAGCGGGAGTTCCACGTTGTCCTGGACGTTGCGCGAGGCCAGGAGGTTGAAGTGCTGGAAGACCATGCCGATACGGCTGCGCGCCTCGCGCAGTTCCCGGCCGGCGCGCCGGCCGCGGCCGGCGAGTGCGGTGAGGTCCTGGCCGGCCACCGTGACGGTGCCGGAGGTGGGCCGCTCCAGGAGGTTGACGCAGCGGATCAGGGAGGACTTACCGGCGCCGCTCTGTCCGATGACTCCGTGGACCTCGCCCTCGCGGACATGCAGGTCGACGCCGTCGAGGGCGGTGACCTCACGGCCGCGCGACTGGTAGACCTTCGTGAGGCCCGTAGTGGTGATCACAGGGGTTTCCGTCACTGTCGAGTGCGCGGCGCGGTGTCCGCCGGGCACGGGGCATTCGTCTGAAGAGACTCTTCGGGCTGGTCTGCCGGTGGGTCTCGGCATGGCTGGGCACGGCGGAGGGCCGGGCGGCGGCGCATGCTCGGGCGGGCTCGTTCCATTGGGTGCAAACGGCGCAGGCTCGGTCTCGCTTCGGGGCGCGAGGCTCAGGCGGGGGCCCTCAGAAGGCGCGCATTCGACACATACAACGAGCACCGGGCGTGCTGATCGCCTCGGTCGCAAGGGTGCGGCTGCTCGTCGTGGTCATGTCCCCCAGTAAAACAGACGTATCGCCTCCCCGAGCCAGGCTGTCCGGATAGCGGACAGTCGTGGATGGTCACGCCGTGCGGTCGGGGCCATGGCGCCGGTCTCCCCCGGAGAGGCTGTGACCTGCGCCGATACGGGGACTCCTCCTGCGCGGACGACCCCGTCGGCCGGGGCGGGGCCGGCGGCCGTGTGGCCAAGGCCACGATCCCGCGACCGCCGCCCCCCGTCGCGTACGCCCCGGGGCCCGGCGGCGGGCCCCTGCCCCGGCCCCCGCGCGGAGGGCCGGCACGTCCGTAATACCCTCGCTTCATGCTTGACGCCCTGACGGTCGCGGTCGCCGTGTCCGCGCTCGCCCTCGCCGCCTGGTGCGGATACGCCGCCTACCGGGACCAGCCCACGAAGGACTGGCACTTCATCGGGATGGCCATCGTCTCGGTACTGGCCCTGGCCCAGCTGTCGGTCGGGATCGTGCAGCTGGCCAGGGGCGAGCGGCCGGAACAGGGCATGACGATCTTCATCGCCTATCTGATCGGTTCCTTCGCGACCGTACCGGCGGCCGGATTCCTGTCGCTGACCGAGCGGACCCGCTGGGGCTCGGTGACGGTGGCGGCCGGCGCCGTCGTGCTGGCGGTGCTCGAAGTGCGGCTCTACGACATCTGGGGAAACTGACCGTGACCGACACCGAACGCCCCGAGGCTCCCGCGAAGCCGTCCTTCGAGCTGGGCACCGGGCCCGGACGGGTACTGGTCTGGTTCTACGGAGTGTTCACCGTGGCGGCCGCCTCCCGCTCGGTCGTCCAGACGATCCTGGACTTCGACAGGGCGCCGCTGGCCTATGTGCTGTCAGCCGTCGCGGCCGTCGTGTACGGCTTCATCACGTACTCGCTGGTGCGCGGCGGGGAGAAGGCCCGGAGGGCGGCGCTGGTGTGCTGCGCCGCCGAGCTCGTGGGGGTGCTCGTCGTCGGTACGTGGACGCTGGCGGAACCGTCCGCCTTCCCCGACGCGACCGTCTGGTCGGACTTCGGGATGGGTTACCTGTTCATCCCGGTGATCCTGCCGGTCACCGGGATGATCTGGCTGCGCCGCGCGAAGACCGTCTAGCGGCTCGCGCCTCGTACACCGGGCCCCTGCCGGGCCGGACGGACCCCGCACGGGCCCGATGGACCCGGAACGGGCCGGACGGACAGCTCAGGCGCTGGCCATGTAGGCCCGCGCGCCGGCGTCCTTCTCCAGCAGGATCATCCGCACCCCGTCCGCCCCGGTGGCGGCCCCCACCTGCGCGTAGCCCGCCCTGCGGTAGAGCCGCAGATTGTTCTCGCTGCGGTGGCCGGTGTGCAGCCGGAAGCGGGTGGCCGACCGGCCCTCGGCCAGGCCGGCCTCCGCGGCCCGCAGCAGACGCGCGCCGAGGCCGTGCCCCTGGAGCCGGGGATGGACGCAGAGCCTGGAGATCTGGCCCGTACCGTCCTGGTCGGTGAATCCGCGTACCGAACCGACCACTTCCTCACCCAGCCTGGCCACGAACACCACGTCCTCGGCGACTTCACCGCGCACCGATTCGAGGGTCTGGACGAGAGGGTCTATCCGGTAGTTGCCGTAGAGCTCCGCCTCGCTCTGAAAGCAGAGGTACTGAAGCTTGAAGATCTGCTCGACGTCCTGTGTGGTCGCCGCCGAGATGGTCACGCTCATGCCCATGTGTGCATGCCTCCCGCTCACCTGTCCGCCGGTTGTCTACCCGCTCCTATCCCCGCAGTTCAGGAGCGACAACCTCCGCCGCGAGCATTCTGCGCAGACATCCAAGGCAACGGGAACGCATCGGACCCAAACTGCCCTGTGACATACCCAACTCCCCTGCGATTTCCCGGTAGGTCGGATCCCCCGGAGCGAGCATCGCCTCCAGCATCCGGGAGCACCGCCGGGGCAGCCGGGCCACCGCCGCGCGCAGCGCCCGTCGTTCGGCGGCACGCAGCGCGGTGCGCTCGGGGCAGCCGGACGGGCCGGCGACGGGCTCCCTTCCGGCGTACGGGTGCTCGTGCCGGGCCCTGCGACGGGCCCGGCGGGCCTCCGCCCGTACGGAGTCGCGCACCCAGCGGGCGGAGTCGTCCGGCGGCCCCACCGCGGCCAGCCGCTCCATCAGCCGCAGCCACACGGCCTGTTCGAGATCGGCGGGGTCGACCGCGGCGGCGGGTGCCTCGGCCGTCGCCTCCGCGCGCACCAGGGGGTGCAGGGCGCGGACGACACGGGCGGCGGACGCGGCGGATGTCGCGGGCGCGGCGGGAGCGGCGGACGGACCGGATGCGGCGGATGCGGCGGATGCGGCGGATGCGGCGGATGCGGCCGGAGCATGATCATGAAGTGTCATGCCCCAGCGGACGTGCCCTGCCCGCACCCGGTTGCCGTGCGCGGGGAGCGCCACCCGACCGGGGCATGTCCGGCCGGGTGGCTGACGGCGGGCGCTGACGGCGGGGGTGCTCAGCGGCGCCGGAGCGGGTACGTCACTTCCCGGCGAAGTCCGCCGCCGCGAGCAGCGCGGTGTCCGGGTTGTCGGAGAAGATCCCGTCGATGCCGGTGGCGAAGTACGCCCGGTACGCGCCGAAGGCGTCGCCGTACGCGCTGGGATCGGTGCCCCGGCGGAAGTCGGCGGGCAGGAAGCTGTTCTCGTTGCGCATCGTGTACGGGTGGAGGACCAGGCCCTGCGCGTGCGCGTCCTTCACCAGAGCGGTCGGCGAGGTCAGCCGGCCGGAGGCGTCCTTCGGGATGACCAGGTCCAGCGTGGGGCCGATGCCCTGGGCGAAGGACGCCATCCACTTCAGACCGGCCGGCTCGACGAGGTCCGCGACCGTACGCGGGTCCCCGGCCTCCACGAAGTCCCAGGGGCGCTCCTTGGGACCGGACAGCAGGACGACACGCGGGGTGGCGACCAGCCGGGACAGCCGCTGGACGGAGCCGGGCTCGAAGGACTGGAGTACGAGCGGGGAGTTCGCGCGGTGGCGGTTGTAGCGGCGCAGCAGCCGGGCCAGCGGCTCCTCCAGGCCGAGGCCCAGTCCGCGGAAGTACGTGGGGTGCTTGGTCTCGACGTACAGCCAGACGGGCCTGCCGCGCCGGCGGCCCTCCTTGTCGGCCCAGCGCAGGACCTCCTCGAAGGTGGGGATCTCCCAGCGGCCGTCGTAGAGGGTGTTCTCCTGACGGGTGCCCGGGATGCGCTCCTTCGCCCGCAGCGTCTTCAGCTCGGCGAGGGTGAAGTCCTCGGTGAACCAGCCGGTGAGGGAGACCCCGTCGACCTTCTTGGTGGTCCTGCGGCTCGCGAACGCGGGGTGGTCGGCGACATCCGTGGTGGCGGTGATGTCGTTCTCGTGGCGGCACACGAGGTGGCCGTCCTTCGTCGGCACGAGGTCCTGCTCGACGATGTGCGCGCCCATGTCGAGCGCCAGCTGGTAGGAGCCGAGCGTGTGCTCGGGGCGGTAGCCGCTGGCGCCCCGGTGGCCTATGACGGTCGGCACGGGCAGGTCCCGGAAGGACCCGTGTCCATGGCCGTGGCCGCGGCCCCGCTCGGCGGCCTGGGCCGTACCGGACAGCCCGAGGGCCGCGGTACCGAGGACGGCCGCCCCCAGAAGGGTCCGCCGGCCGGGGCTCGTCCACTCACGCTCTGTCATGAATGCTCCTCGCATGTAATGTCTGGTACCTGTCGAGCGAGGGCCGATCGTAGGCAGCCGGGCCGTCCGCCCGGCAGCCCCGCGGCGAACATGGCGCAAACACGCGTCAACACCGCGTATCCGCTTCGTGAACCCGATGTGCGATCAGGCGGTACCCGCGAGTATCGTCCTCACCTGCACAGACCCGCATCCGCACAGACCCTCACCGCACCTCGGCCGGCCCGGCCACGACACCGGAGGAACCGTTGTCCCGACTCACGGTCATCAAGGCAGTGCTCGGACCGATCCTGCGCCTGATGTTCCGCCCGCAGGTGGAAGGCGCGAAGAACATCCCCGGGACCGGGCCGGTGATCCTCGCGGGCAACCACCTCACGTTCATCGACTCGATGATCATGCCGATCTGCTGCGACCGGCCGGTGTTCTACATCGGCAAGGACGAGTACGTCACGGGCAAGGGGTTCAAGGGCCGCCTGATGGCCTGGTTCTTCACCGGCTGCGGCATGATCCCGGTGGACCGGGACGGCGGACGCGGCGGCGTGGCGGCGCTGATGACCGGTCGCCGGGTGCTGGACGAGGGCCATGCCTTCGCGATCTACCCGGAGGGCACCCGCTCCCCCGACGGCCGCCTCTACCGGGGCCGTACGGGAATCGCCCGGCTGACGCTGATGACGGGCGCGCCGGTGGTGCCGTTCGCGATGATCGGCACGGACAAGCTCCAGCCCGGCGGCGCCGGACTGCCCCGTCCGGGCAAGGTCACGGTGCGCTTCGGTGAGCCGATGGAGTTCTCGCGCTACGAGGGCATGGACCGCGACCGCTATGTGCTGCGGGCGGTGACGGACTCGGTGATGGCCGAGGTGATGCGGCTGTCCGGCCAGGAGTACGTCGACATGTACGCCACGAAGGCCAAGGCCGCCTGAACCGTGAGCGAAAGGGCCCGCGACCCCTCAGGGGTCGCGGGCCCTTTCGCGTGAAGCCCGCGGACCGGCCTCCGCGGGCGGTCACGGGTGCTCGATGCCCTCCTCCAGCTTCTGGCCCCGCAGCAGGAACCAGGCGGCGACCGCGGTGGCCAGGAGCACCGAGGCACCGACCCCCGCGGCGAGCTGCAGCCCGTCGACGAACGATTCCTGGGCCACCGAGATCAGGGGGTCCGCCTGCCCGGCGGGCAGGCCGCCGGCCGCTTCGACGGCGCCGCCCAGGGATTCATGGGCGGCGGCCGCCGTGTCGGCGGGGATGCCCGGTGGGGTCACGAAGTCCTGGTAGACCCCGGTGACGATGGAACCGAGCAGCGCGATACCGAGGGCGGCGCCGAGTTCGTACGCCGTTTCGGAGACGGCGGACGCGGAGCCGGCCTGCTCCTTCGGCACGCTGGAGAGGATGACATCGGCGGTGACCGTGAAGGCGAAGCCGGCACCGACGCCGACGACCAGCAGCATGGCGCCGAGCATCGGGTACCCGGTGTCCTTGCTGAGCAGGGTCACGGACGCCAGGGCCAGCCCGACCGCCGCGAGTCCGCCGGAGACCACGGAGCGGACCGAGAAGCGGCGGGCCGCGAAGCCGGCCAGCAGACCGGCGGTCACCGCGCCGACGGCCGCGGGCAGTTCGGCGAGCCCGGCCTCCAGCGGGCCGCGGCCCTGGACCAGTTGCAGGAACTGGGAGAGGAAGAAGACCAGCCCGGACAGGCCGAGGATGGTCAGCAGGTCGGCGAGGACCGCGCCGGAGAAGCCCCGGTGGTGGAAGAGCCGCATGTCCAGCAGGGGCGCGGGCAGCTTCAGCTGCCGGCGGATGAACCAGGCGAGCGCGGCGACGCCGATGACGGCCGCCGCTGCGACCTCCCAGCTCGCCCCGTGCGCGGCCACCTCCTTGATGGCGTACACGACTCCGATCATGCCGATCAGGGAGAGCGCGACACTCATCAGGTCCCAGGGGCCCGGTGCCGGGTTCTTCGACTCGGGGATCAGCTTGATGCCGACGACCACGAGCACCGCCATGACGGGCAGGTTGATGAGGAAGACCGAGCCCCACCAGAAGTGTTCGAGGAGGAATCCGCCGACGACGGGGCCGACCGCCGCGCCCGCGGAGGCCATGGCACCCCAGATACCGATGGCGAGGCTGCGCTCGCGCGGGTCGTGGAAGAGGTTGCGGATCAGGGCCAGGGTGGACGGCATCAGGGTGGCGCCCGCGACACCGAGCAGCGCCCGGGCCAGGATCATCATCTCCGGGGTGTGCGCGTAGGCGTTGAGCACGGAGACCGCGCCGAACGCGACGGCGCCGATCAGCAGCAGCTTCTTGCGGCCGATGCGGTCACCGAGGCTGCCCATGGAGACGAGGAGTCCGGCGATGACGAAGGAGTAGACGTCACCGATCCAGAGCAGCTGGGTGCCGGTCGGTTCGAGGTCCTCGCTGAGGAACGGGGTCGCGAGGCCGAGGACGGTGGCATCGACGGCCACCAGCAGCACCGCGAGTACGAGCACGGCCAGGGCGATCCACCGCCCGGGACGTCGTACCGCGTCCACGGTGTCCTGGTACTGGTCGACGCTGGTCATTGCTCCACGCTCCGCCGTGCTCCGCCGAGCAGCAACTCGACGATCATGTACTGGAATTCCTGTGCGGCCACCCGTCCCACCTGGACGGACCAGGCGCCGCTGCCGATCAGCCCGTAGAGGGCCTCGGTCAGCCAGGCCGGGGTGAGATCGATACGGAACTCGCCGCGCTCCTGACCGCGCCGGAAGAAGGCGGAGACCCTGGCATCGAGCCGGTTCCAGCCCTCGTGGACCTCGTCGCCCTCGAAGAGCTGGTTCTCGGTGACGAGGAAGGACAGCAGTCCGGCTCCGGGCTCGACGGCCGCGACGAGGCGGCGCAGCCCCTCCTCGGAGGTGCCCTCGTCGAGGGCTGCGGCGTCCAGGGCCTCTTCGAATTCCCGGATCCCGAGGTCCTCCAACGCCTTCACCAGCGCGTCCCGCCCCGCGAAGTGGCGGTGAAGGGTGGCGCGGCCGATGCCCGCCGCCTTGGCGACCTCGTCCATGGTGGCGGTGGATTTGTGGGTCAGCAGGGTGGCGGCACTGCGCAGCACCTGCTCACGGTCGAGAGTCATGAGACAACCTTAACCCATACGAGACATTATCGTCTCATCCGCTGATGCCGGGGCCCGCGGGGAGTGGGCAGCATAAGGACATGAAGCCGCTGCTGCTGATCGACATCGACGGCCCGCTCAACCCCTACATGGCGCTGTCCCGCCGCGGAGCCCCGGAGGGATACCGCAGACACCTCATGCGCCCGACGGGGTGGACCGAGGGCCCCGCCCTGCCGGTCCTGCTCAAGCCGGAGCACGGCGGCGAACTGCTGGGCCTGGCGGCCGACTACGAACTGGTCTGGGCCACGACCTGGAAGAACGAGGCCAACGAGTGGGTCGGCCCGCTTCTCGGACTGCCCGAGCTGCCCTGCATCGACTGGCCCGAGATGCACGGCACCGGGCCGGACGGGACGTACTGGAAGACGCGGTACGTCGTCGAGTACGCGGCCGGGCGCCCGTTCGCCTGGGTCGACGACGAGATCACCGACCGGGACCGGGTGTGGGTGGGGGCCCACCACCCGGTCCGGGCGCTGCTGCGGTACGTCGACCCGCGGGTCGGCCTGGAGCGCGGCGACTTCGACGCGCTCGCCGGCTGGGCCGCCGCGGGCGCGCGGTCCGACGGGTGAGCGGCCGGAGCGGGTGAGCGGCCGGCGGACCGGTCAGCTCCAGGGCAGTGCCGCGCGGTGGCGCCAGTACGCCTCCGGCTCCTCCACCAGGGCGTCGAGCCGGTCGCGCCGCTCCTCGTCGAGGTCGACCACGGCGGCGTGCAGATTCCCGGAGAGCTGCTCCACGGTGGCCGCGCCGGAGAGGACGACGTCGGCCCAGGGCTGGTGCAGGATCAGCGCGAGGGCGACCGCGTCGCTGCCCAGGCCCTCCTCGTCGGCGATCTCCCGGATCACGGCGGGGGCGTCGGTCCCGGCGAGGCGGCCGTTGGCCATGCCCTCCTTGACGATCACGGTGAGCCCGGCGTCATGGGCCTCGGCGAGCGCCCCCGCGGCCGAGGTCTCCAGCGCGTTGAAGGTGGCCTGGACGGTACGGAAGAGGGGTTCGCCGTCGACCGTGACGGCGAGGGCGGCCCGGATCGCGTCGGCCTGGCCGGGGCCGCTGGTGGAGAGGCCGACGGTGACGCCCTCGGCGGCGAGCGCGGCGAGCCGCGCGTGCAGCTCCTTGTCGCCGAGCGCCGGGCTGTCGGCGGTCACCGAGTGGATCTGGTAGAGGTCGAGCCGGTCCCCGAGGAGTTCGCGGGTCTCGGCGCGCTGGCGTTCGTACATGGCCGGGCCGTGGTCCTTGACCTCGTGCGCCTCGGCGTCGACGCTCCAGCCCGCGGTGTAGGCGTAGCCCCATTTGCTGCCGACGACGACGTCCGTGGCATCGGGGTGCGCGGTCAGCCAGCCCGCGAGGAACTCCTCGGAGCGGCCGTAGGAGCGGGCCGCGTCGAAGTAGCGCACACCCTGGGCGTAGGCGGCGTCCAGCAGCTCATGGGTGCGGGCGCGCAGGGCGTCGACACCGCGGTCGGCGGGCAGGTCCCGGTCGCGGTGCAGATTGATGTAGCCGGGCCTGCCGACGGCGGCGAGGCCGAGCCCGATGTGAGCGGTCGGGGTCGTCGCGGCGGCCAGTGCGGCGAAAGGCATCGCGGGCTCCTCGTGTCGGGTTCCGTCACTCCTTCCCGACCAACGTAGCCCGCGATGCCGTTCGTACACCTGCTGTGGCCTGCCCGGGTGCCGCGGGGCGGCCGGACGGGGCCTTCCGGACCGGGCGCTACCGCCGCGCGGTCGCCCAGGCGTGCTGGGCCGCCAGGTCCGCCTTGACCTCGGCGAGCTGTACGGCGACGGCCGAGGGAGCCGTACCGCCCCGGCCGCTGCGGGAGGCGAGGGCGCCCTTCACATTGAGGACGGTGCGGACCTCCGGGGTCAGATGCGCGGAGATCTTCTCGAACTGCTCGTCGGTGAGCTGGTCCAGCTCGATGCCGTGCCGCTCGCACTCCTTGACGCACTCGCCCGCGACCTCGTGCGCGACACGGAACGGCACGCCCTGCTTGACCAGCCACTCGGCGATGTCGGTGGCGAGCGAGAAGCCGGCCGGGGCCAGCTCCTCCATGCGCTCGCGGTTGACGGTGAGGGTGGCCATCATGCCGGTGAAGGCGGGCAGCAGGACTTCGAGCTGGTCGCAGGAGTCGAAGACCGGCTCCTTGTCCTCCTGGAGGTCGCGGTTGTAGGCGAGCGGGAGGGCCTTCAGCGTGGCCATCAGGCCGGTCAGATTGCCGATGAGGCGGCCGGACTTCCCGCGCGCAAGCTCGGCGATGTCGGGGTTCTTCTTCTGCGGCATGATCGAGGAGCCGGTGGAGAAGGCGTCGTGCAGGGTGACGAAGGAGAACTCCTTCGTGTTCCAGATGATGACCTCCTCCGCGATCCGGGAGAGGTTGACGCCGATCATCGCGGTGATGAAGGCGAACTCGGCGACGAAGTCCCGCGAGGCCGTGCCGTCGATGGAGTTGGCCACCGAACCGTGCTCGAAGCCGAGGTCGGCGGCGACCGCCTCCGGGTCGAGGCCGAGCGAGGACCCGGCGAGCGCGCCGGAACCGTAGGGGGACACGGCGGTCCGCTCGTCCCACTGGCGCAGCCGCTCGGCGTCCCGGGTCAGGGACTGCGCATGGGCCAGCACATGGTGGGCGAAGAGGACGGGCTGGGCGTGCTGGAGGTGCGTACGGCCGGGCATCGCCACGTCCGGGTGCGCCTCCGCCAGGCCCACCAGGGCGTCCTGGAGCTCGGCGATCAGGCCGCCGATGATCCGGGCGTGGTCGCGCAGGTACATCCGGAAGAGCGTGGCGACCTGGTCGTTGCGGGACCGGCCGGCCCGCAGCTTGCCGCCGAGGTCCGGGCCGAGGCGCTCCAGCAGTCCCCGCTCCAGTGCCGTGTGGACGTCCTCGTCGGCGACGGTCCCGGTGAAGGACCCGTCGGCGACATCGGCCTCCAGCCGGTTCAGGCCCTCGGTCATCCGGGCCAGCTCGTCCTCGGTGAGCAGTCCCGCCTTGTTGAGGACACGCGCGTGGGCACGGGAGCCGGCGATGTCGTACGGCGCGAGCCGCCAGTCGAAGTGGACGGACGCGGACAGCTTGGCCAGCGCCTCGGCCGGGCCGTCGGCGAAGCGGGCGCCCCACAGGCGTACATCGCCGTTGCCGTTGCCGGTGCCGTTGCTCACTGCGTGCTCCTCGGAGAACAGGGGGTGGATGTGCGACCGCCTCCCCGCCGCGGAGGAACGGGGAGGCGGTGACGTAAACGGACCGGGGTCAGGCCAGGTCACGCTTGGCGGCGATCTTCGACGAGAGGCCGAAGATCTCGATGAAGCCCTGCGCCTTGGACTGGTCGAACGTGTCACCCGAGTCGTAGGTGGCGAGGTTGAAGTCGTACAGCGACTCCTCGGACCGGCGGCCCGTGACGACGGCGCGGCCGGCGTGCAGGGTCATCCGGATGTCGCCGGTGACGTGCTGGTTGGCCTCGTTGATGAAGCCGTCCAGGGCGCGCTTGAGCGGGGAGAACCACAGGCCGTCGTAGACCATCTCGCCCCAGCGCTGCTCGACCTGCCGCTTGTAGCGGGCCAGCTCGCGCTCGACGGTGACGTTCTCCAGCTCCTGGTGCGCGGTGATCAGGGCGATGGCGCCCGGAGCCTCGTACACCTCGCGGGACTTGATGCCCACGAGCCGGTCCTCGACGATGTCGATCCGGCCGATGCCCTGGGCGCCGGCCCGCTCGTTGAGCTGCTGGATCGCCTGGAGCACGGTGACGGGCCTGCCGTCGATGGCGACCGGCACGCCCTCCTTGAAGGAGATGACGACCTCGTCGGCCTCGCGGACAGCGGCCGGGTTCTCCGTGTACTCGTAGATGTCCTCGATCGGCGCGTTCCAGATGTCCTCCAGGAAGCCCGTCTCGACGGCGCGCCCGAAGACGTTCTGGTCGATGGAGTACGGGGACTTCTTGGTGGTCGCGATCGGGAGGTTCTTCTCCTCGCAGAAGGCGATCGCCTTGTCCCGGGTCATCGCGTAGTCGCGGACCGGGGCGATGCACTTCAGATCGGGGCCGAGGGCCGAGATGCCGGCCTCGAAGCGGACCTGGTCGTTGCCCTTGCCGGTGCAGCCGTGGGCGACGATGCCGGCGTTGTGCTTCTTGGCGGCGGCGACGAGGTGCTTGACGATGGTCGGCCGGGAGAGGGCGGAGACCAGCGGGTAGCGGTCCATGTAGAGGGCGTTGGCCTTGATCGCCGGGAGGCAGTACTCCTCGGCGAACTCGTCCTTCGCGTCCGCGACCTCGGCTTCGACGGCACCGCAGGCGAGCGCGCGCTTGCGGATGACGTCCAGGTCCTCGCCGCCCTGGCCGACGTCCACGGCAACGGCGATGACCTCGGCGCCCGTCTCCTCGGCGATCCAGCCGATGGCGACGGAGGTGTCCAGGCCGCCCGAGTAGGCGAGTACGACGCGCTCGGTCACGGGTTTCTCCTTACGGTGCAATCACTGATGGGTATAACTATGCAGTCCTCCGTATGCTTTGTCAAAACCGCAGGTCAGGGGTTTGCGGTCAGGACGCATGGCAGGAAATGCTCTCGCCGGTGAACCGCCGCCACAGATAATCGACGCCATGGGAAAAACACATGAACGCATCGAAGGACGGTTGAGAGCCTTCATCGAGGCGCAGCACATCTTCTTCACCGCGACCGCTCCCCTGGACGCCGACGGCACCGTCAACCTCTCCCCCAAGGGCGTGAGCGGTTCGTTCGCCGTCATCGACGAGACGACCGTGGCGTACCTGGACTTCGCCGGGAGCAACGCGGAGACCATCGCCCACCTCCGCGAGAACGGGCGCATCACGCTGATGTGGTGCGCCTTCCAGGGGCCTCCGAACATCGTGCGGGTGCACGGCCGCGGGGAGCCGGTCTTCCGGGACGACCCGCGGTTCGACGAGCTCCTCACCCACTTCCCCGGTGTCGACACCGCGCCGCACGGGCTGCGCGCGGTCATCCTCGTGCGGGCCGAACTGATCCGCGACACCTGCGGATTCGCGGTGCCCTACCTCTCCTACGACGAGGACCGGACGCTGCACGCGGACCGCTTCCGGCGTGAGGACGACGAAAGCCTCAGCGCGTACTTCGCGCAGAAGCAGGACATCGCCACCAGCATCGACGGGCTGCCGGGTCTCCCGCTGCCGCTGCCGCCGATGACCCCGCGGCCGGTGACGCCGGAGCCGGTGCCGCCCGCGCGGTGAGACGTTCGGCCGTACGGCGCAGGCCCGGTGGGGCGCGGGCACCGGGCACCGTACGGTCCGGACCATGCGCGGATCTCTGGTGACCTGTGGGGTACTGCTCGCCCTGGTGGGCTCGGTCGCGGCCGGGCCGGCGGACGGCCCGCCCCTCCCGGTGCGGCTGGCCGACACCGGCGGCGGCAGCCAGCTGATCACGGCCGAGGCTCCGGACGCGGGCTCCACCACCGGCACGGTGACCTGGTGGGAGCGGCGGCGGGGCCGGTGGGCGGCGGCCGGATCGGCGCCCGCCCGGTTCGGCGCGAAGGGGCTGGCCGAGGGCCGTACGCGGGAGCAGGGCACCGACACCACGCCCAGCGGGCTGTACCGCCTCCCGTACGCCTTCGGGATCGCGCCGCCGGCACCCGGGACGGCGTACCCCTACCGCCGCGTGGGCGAGCGCTCCTGGTGGTGCCAGGACAACGCGGCACGGGCCTACAACCGCTGGGTGGAGCCGCTGCCGGCGGACTGCCGGGCCGGCGAGGCCGAGCATCTGGTCGCCTACGGGGCCCAGTACGCCCGCGCGCTGGTCATCGGCTTCAACTACGACCGGCCGGTACGGGGCCGGGGCGCCGGGATCTTCCTCCATGTGAACGGGCGCGGGGCGACGGCGGGCTGCGTCTCCGTGCCGGCCGACGCGATGGACCGGATCCTGGCCTGGGCGGACCCGGCCCGCCGTCCGCACATCGCGATCGGAACCTCCTCGGGCCCGACCGCGATCACCCGGTACTGAGACGCCGCCGTCCGGCCCGGACCGGCTCAGCGGTCGTTCTGGGCCAGCCGCAGCAGATGGTCCGCGAGCGCCTGGCCGCCGTTCGGGTCACGGCTGATCAGCATCAGGGTGTCATCACCCGCGATGGTCCCCAGGATGTCCTGCAGTTCGGCCTGGTCGATGGCCGAGGCGAGGAACTGGGCCGCGCCCGGCGGTGTGCGCAGCACCACGAGGTTGGCCGAGGCCTCCGCCGAGATGAGGAGTTCGGCGGAGAGCCTGCGCATCCGCTCCTCCTTGGCCGAGCCGCCCAGCGGCGCCTGCGGGGTACGGAATCCGCCCTCGCTCGGCACCGCGTAGATCAGCTCGCCGCCGGTGTTGCGGATCTTGACCGCGCCCAGCTCGTCGAGGTCCCGGGAGAGCGTCGCCTGAGTGACGCTCAGCCCGTCGTCGGCCAGCAGTCTGGCCAGCTGGCTCTGGGAGCGCACCGGCTGCCGGTTCAGGATGTCCACGATCCGGCGGTGGCGGGCGGTGCGGGTCTGCGGCACGGAGGGCCCGCCGTGCTCGGATTCCTGCGCCTCGGTCATCGTCGTCGCCTCATTCTCCGGATCGTCATTCTCCGGATCGTCCGTCCCCGTATGCCGCGTCGAGAGCGCCCGGCAGAATCCGCAGGAACGCGTCCACCTCTTCGTCACCGATGATCAGCGGCGGCATGAGCCGTACGACATCGGGGGCGGGCGCGTTCACCAGGAGTCCGGCTCCCTGGGCCGCCTGCTGCACCTGCGGTGCGAGGGGTCCGGTGAGCACGATACCCAGCAGCAGTCCGGAGCCGCGGACGTGGGAGACCAGGGGGTGTCCCAGTCCCTCGACCTCTTCGCGGATCCGCTCGCCGAGCCGCTTGACGTTGTCCAGGGCGCCGTCGGCGGAGAGGGTGTCCAGGACGGCGAGTCCGGCGGCGCAGGCGATCGGGTTGCCGCCGAAGGTCGTGCCGTGCCGGCCCGGCGTCAGCAGGTCGGCGGCCGGGCCGAACGCGACGGTGGCGCCGATCGGCAGTCCGCCGCCGAGCCCCTTGGCCAGGGTGACCACATCGGGCTCGACACCCTGGTGGGCCTGGTGCTCGAACCAGTGGCCGCACCGTCCGATGCCGGTCTGCACCTCGTCCAGGACGAGCAGGGTGCCGGTGGCCCGGGTGATCTCGCGGGCGGCCTCCAGATAGCCCTTGGGGGGCACGACCACGCCGTTCTCGCCCTGGACGGGCTCGATGATCAGCAGCGCGGTGTCGGTGGTCACCGCCGCCTTCAGGGCCGCCACGTCCCCGTACGGCACATGGATGACCTCGCCGGGCAGCGGCAGGAAGGCGTCACGCTTCCCGGGCTGGCCGGTGAGGGCGAGCGCGCCCATCGTCCGGCCGTGGAAGCCGCCGTCGGTGGCGACCATACGGGTACGTCCGGTGAGCCGGCCGATCTTGAAGGCGGCCTCGTTGGCCTCGGCGCCGGAGTTGGCGAAGTACACCCGTCCGGTCCGGCCGAACAGCTGGAGCAGCCGCTCGGCGAGGGCGACGGGCGGTTCCGCGATGAAGAGGTTGGAGACGTGCCCGAGTGCGGCGACCTGGGCGGAGACGGCCTCGACCACCGCGGGGTGGGCGTGGCCCAGCGCGTTCACCGCGATGCCGCCGACGAAGTCGAGGTACTCGGCGCCGTCCGCGTCCCAGAGGCGGGCGCCGGAGCCGCGCGCCAGGGACAGCTGGGGGGTGCCGTAGTTGTCCATGAGCGCGCCCTGCCACCGCTTCGAGAGCCCGGCGTTGGTCATGCTTCCCCCTGTGTCGTGTGCGGTGCGTCGGGCACGACCATCGTGCCGATTCCCTCGTCGGTGAAGATCTCCAGCAGGATCGAGTGCTGGACCCGGCCGTCGATGACCCGGGCGGTCTCGACCCCGTTGCGTACCGCGTGCAGGCAGCCCTGCATCTTGGGGACCATGCCGCTGGAGAGGTCGGGCAGGAGCTTCTCCAGCTCCGAGGCGGTGAGACGGCTGATCACGTCGTCGCTGTGCGGCCAGTCCTCGTAGAGGCCCTCGACATCGGTGAGGACCATGAGGGTCTCGGCGTCCAGCGCGGCGGCGAGTGCGGCGGCCGCGGTGTCGGCGTTGACGTTGTAGACGTGGTTGTCGTCGGCGGAGCGGGCGATGGAGGAGATGACCGGGATCCGGCCGTCGTCCAGCAGCGCCTGGATGGCCCCGGTGTCGATGGCGGTGATCTCGCCGACCCGGCCGATGTCGACGAGCTCGCCGTCGATGGTGGGCCGGTGCTGGGTGGCGGTGATGGTGTGGGCGTCCTCGCCGGTCATTCCGACGGCCAGCGGGCCGTGCTGGTTGAGCAGCCCGACGAGTTCGCGCTGGACCTGTCCGGCCAGCACCATCCGTACGACGTCCATCGCCTCGGGCGTGGTGACGCGCAGTCCGGCCCTGAACTCGCTGACCAGGCCCTGCTTGTCCAGCTGGGCACTGATCTGCGGGCCGCCGCCGTGCACGACGACGGGCTTGAGGCCGGCCTGCCGCAGGAAGACGACGTCCTGGGCGAAGGCGGCCTTCAGCTCCTCGTCGACCATGGCGTTGCCGCCGAACTTGATGACGACGGTCCTGCCGTTGTGCCGGGTCAGCCAGGGCAGCGCCTCGATGAGGATCTGCGCCTTGGGGAGCGCGGTGTGCTTGCGGGCCGTACTCATGAGCTGTACGCGCTGTTCTCGTGGACGTAGTCCGCGGTGAGGTCGTTGGCCCAGATGACGGCCGACTCGCCACCGGCGGCGAGGTCGGCGGTGATCGTGACCTCCCGGTAGCGCATGTCGACGAGGTCGCGGTCCTCGCCGACGCCGCCGCTCCTGCAGACCCAGACACCGTTGATGGCGACGTTGAGCCGGTCGGGCTCGAAGGCGGCCTTCGTCGTGCCGATCGCGGACAGGACACGGCCCCAGTTGGGGTCCTCGCCGTGGATGGCGCACTTGAGGAGGTTGTTACGGGCGATGGAGCGGCCCACCTCGACGGCGTCGTCCTCGCTCTCGGCGTTGATCACCTCGATCCGGATGTCCTTGGAGGCACCCTCGGCGTCGCCGATGAGCTGGCGGGCGAGGTCGGCGCAGACGGCCCGTACGGCCTCGGCGAACTCCGCCTTCTCCGGGGTGATCCCGCTCGCCCCCGAGGCGAGCAGCAGCACGGTGTCGTTGGTCGACATGCAGCCGTCGGAGTCGACCCGGTCGAAGGTGGTGCGGGTGGCCTCGCGCAGCGCGGCGTCGAGACCGGGCGCGTCCACGTCGGCGTCGGTGGTGAGGACGACCAGCATGGTGGCGAGGCCGGGGGCGAGCATGCCCGCGCCCTTGGCCATGCCGCCGACGGTCCAGCCCTCGCCGCCCGCGACGGCCGTCTTGTGCACGGTGTCGGTGGTCTTGATGGCGATGGCGGCCTTCTCGCCGCCGTGCTCGCTGAGGGCCGCGGCGGCCTTCTCGATGCCCGGCAGCAGCTTGTCCATCGGGAGCAGCAGACCGATGAGCCCGGTCGAGGCGACCGCGATCTCGCCCGCGCTGTGCCCGCCGAGGACCTCGGCGGCCTTCTCGGCGGTGGCGTGGGTGTCCTGGAAGCCCTGGGGTCCCGTACAGGCGTTGGCGCCACCGGAGTTGAGGACGACGGCGGTGACTTCGCCGCCCTTGAGCACCTGCTCCGACCAGAGGACCGGGGCGGCCTTGACGCGGTTGGAGGTGAAGACGCCCGCGGCGGCGCGACGCGGCCCGTTGTTGACCACGAGGGCCAGGTCGGGGTTACCGCTCTCCTTGATTCCGGCGGCGATGCCCGCCGCCGAGAATCCCTGTGCTGCCGTGACGCTCACGGTGCCACTCCGATCGTGGAAAGACCTGTGCCCTCGGGAAGTCCGAGTGCGATGTTCATGCTCTGCAGGGCGCCGCCGGCGGTGCCCTTGGCGAGGTTGTCGATGGCGCTGATCGCGATGATCCGGCCGGCCGCCGCGTCGTGGGCGACCTGGACCTGGACGGCGTTGGAGCCGTACACGGACGCGGTGGCGGGCCACTGCCCCTCGGGGAGGAGGTCGACGAACGGCTCGTCCGCGAACGCCTTCTCGTAGGCCTCGCGTACGGCCTCGGCGTCCACGCCGGGCTTCGCCCTCGCGCTGCACGTGGCGAGAATGCCGCGGGGCATGGGCGCGAGGGTCGGGGTGAAGGAGACGGTGACCGGCTCCCCGGCGGCGGCGCTGAGGTTCTGGATCATCTCCGGCGTGTGCCGGTGGACGCCGCCGACACCGTACGGGGTCATGCTGCCCATGACCTCGGAGCCCAGCAGATGGGGCTTGGCCGCCTTGCCCGCTCCGGAGGTGCCGGAGGCGGCGACGACGACGGCCTCGGGCTCGGCGAGCTGTGCCGCGTACGCGGGGAAGAGCGCGAGGGAGACGGCGGTCGGGTAGCACCCGGGCACGGCGATGCGCCGGGCCCCTTCCAGCGCCGCCCGGCCACCGGGCAGCTCGGGCAGGCCGTAGGGCCAGGTACCGGCGTGCGGGGAGCCGTAGAACTTCTCCCAGTCGGCCGCGTTCCCCAGCCGGAAGTCCGCGCCCATGTCGACCACGAGGGCCTCGTCACCGAGCTGTTCGGCCACCGCGGCCGACTGCCCGTGCGGGAGGGCGAGGAAGACCACGTCGTGCCCGGCGAGGGCTTCGGCGGTGGTGGGCAGGAGCACCCGGTCGGCGAGCGGACGCAGATGGGGCTGGAGCGGGCCGAGGCTCTGCCCCGCGTTGGAGTGGCCCGTGAGGGCGCCGATCTCGACCTCGGGGTGGGCCAGCAGAAGGCGCAGCAGCTCCCCGCCGGCGTAACCGCTCGCCCCTGCCACTGCCGCACGTACCACCATCGGTATCCTCCTCGTCGATGGCATGACTATACGCAGTGCCGCACTTTTATGCAAAGAATTTCCGGGGCGGTACGGGAGCGGCGCCGGGCCCGGACATCGCGTCCGGGCCCTTCAGTGTTCCAGGCGGCCCGCCCGAACGTTCCCGACGGCCCGTCGGACCCGTGCGCGGCCGGTCGGCGTTCGCCCGGTATTCGGCGGGTCATCGGCCCCCGGCCGGCTCCAGGCGCTCGCTCCGCGCGGCCCGCATCAGATACCCGTGGTGCTTCGCGCACAGGTCCGCCGACACCTCGTGCGCGATCCATTGCGGCCGGACGGGCAGGAAGCGGCAGTCCGCGCCCTTGAGGTACGCCACGTAGTGATCCAGCCCCGCCGTGAACTTCCGGACGTCGCGGACCAGGGACCGCAGGAGGACCCGGTGCCGCTCCCGCAGCGACGGGCACAGGTCGAGGATGCTGCGATGCCAGGTGTCGCACTCGTTGATCCCGCACGCGTCCACGAGCTTGAGGAACGCGAGCTGCCCTTCGTCCCGCACATCGACCGAGCCGTTCGCCGCCTTCAGCCAGGCCGTCATCTCGCGGGCCAGGGCGACGTGGTCGCAGCAGTCGCAGGCCACCAGCAGCTCCGGGTCGGCCACCACGGTGGCGAGGTACTCCCGCTGGGTCCGCAGCAGCGTGGGCAGGGTGTCGGAGTCCTTCCAGCTCGTCGCCAGCGCGGCCTGTGTACGCTCCGGCATCCCCCGGAACACGAACCGGTGGCGCTGGCCCAGCCAGACGTAGTGGCTCCACAGGGCCCAGGCGTCCGTCTCGGCCGGGGACCACGCGTCGTCGCGGATCCGCTCCACCGCCCAGCCGACCGCGCCCCGGGCACCGGACTCGCAGAGGGTGTCGAGGAGATTGCGCTCCCCGCACATGGCCTCGTCCACGATGTCGACACTGCTGCAGATGATCATCACTCCGAGGCGGGCGACCACACTGCGCGCGAACTCCTCGCAGTCGGACTCGACATCGCCGAGGATTCCGAAGTTGACGAGTTCGGAGCCCAGCAGGATCGGCAGCGCGTCCACTCCCGCGGGCAGGGCGACATCGCACAGCCAGTGCGCGTCCACCCGTCCGCCGGAGTCCACGCCCTGACTGAGTCCGAGGCACACCGCCTCCTCCGCGTCACGCACCCGGCCCGGCAGCGTCGTCTCCCGCTGCACCTTCAGCCAGTCCGCGTATCCGTAATGGTCCCCGCCCTGATAGTCACACGCCCAGCCCAGGCCCAGCCGCGATGCCGCCCAAAGATCCGAACGGTCGCGGGCGAGTGGGAATCCGCTGGTCAGCACCAGAATCGCGCATTCGCCGACATGGTCGGCGCACAACTCCGGAGCGGGCCGCAGAAACGGATTCCTGCCGAGCAGCGAAATCCTTTCGCCACCTCCGGGATATTCGAAGTGACTTTCCCGGTGCCACTCCCGCAGCACATCACCCACCACTTTGAGAACGCTGCCCAGAATCGCCGCCTTGGTAATCCCGGAAGCATTCTCGTTCCCCGCCCTCAGCAGATCCTCCAGAAAGGCGCCACGACTGGATTTCTCGGGAATCTCCGCCGCCCGGTACGCGGCGGCCAGCCAGCGCCCGCCGCACTCCGCGCACACCATGTCCCGCCCGTGACCGCAGCCGCAGAACCCGGACGGCGCTGCCGGAACATGCGAACCGAGCGCCGCGAAGTATCCATAGGCCGTACGGATCAGGGAATCCACGCCGGCCACCTCACCGAGAGGCGCCTGGAATTGTGCGCCGAAATCCGCCGCCCGCTCCCCGGCGTGAGCGCATACGGCGAAAATCGGCCAACTCTGATGACTCATATCTGCTACCACCCGGAAATTTCGGCCTTCCGCACGCGCATGCCGCTACGTTGAGCCCGCATGCGCCCTCTCACCCGGGGGCGGCGCAGTGCCGACGACAGCCCGGGCGGGCCGACACACAGTGTGAGAGCGCGCCCGGCAATCTGACCAGGCGTGACATAGGCGCAGAAAGATCGAACTACGGCGCGCTACCCGCGCGCTCCCCCCACGCGCCACCCTCGGTTCTCCGTGGTCCGCGCAGGACGAACGGTCACGCGCCGGCGGGAACGGATCAGGACGGCCGGTCCGGCAGGTCCCGTTCGGGAGGTCTCAGCCGGGAGGTCTCAGCCGGTGCCTCGGTCGTCGGCCGCGGCCTCGATGAGGTCGGCGACGGCCCCGGGCCGGGAGGCCAGGGACGCGTGGCCGGCGGCGAGTTCGACGGTCCGCCGGGGGTTCATGCGCGCGGCCATGCGGCGCTGGTTGTCGGGGTGGATCATGCGGTCCTCGGTGGAGACCTGGTACCAGGAGGGCTTGGCCCGCCAGGCCGGAGCGGTGACGGCGTCGCCGAAGGTGGAGGCGAGCGGGGCCTTCTGGGTGACGGCCATGACCCGGGCCTCGTCGGCGGGCAGATCCTGGCAGAAGCTCTCGTGGAACTTGTCCTGGGCGACCCACAGATAGCCGTCCGAGTCCGGGGCGAGGTTGTCGGCCGCGGCGGGCGGGTGTTCCTGGGTGATCCCACCGGGGCTCTCACCCGCGTCCGGGGCGAACGCGGCGATGTAGACGAGCCCGGTGACCTGGGGCAGGTCGCCCGCCTCGGTGATGACCGCGCCGCCGTACGAGTGGCCGACCAGCAGGACGGGGCCCTCCACCTGGCGGACCATCCTGCGGGTGCGCTCGGCGTCCTCGGCCAGCGAGGTGAGGGGCATCTCCACCGCCCGGAGCGAGCCGTGACCGCGCCGGTCCAGCTCGGTGATCACATGCCCCCAGTGGGCGGCCCCGCCCCAGAATCCATGGACCAGGACGATCGTGGGTCCGTCCGTCATCTCCACGCACCAACTCTCCGAGGGGGTTCCGCGACACGTGCCGCCCACGCTAGGACCGGCCCGCCGCCCCTGCCATCCGAGAGGCGCGTGCCCCCGCGCACAGGGGCCCGGGGCGGGGACCCAAGGACGCGCGGCGGTGATAAGCGGCGTCGCGCCCGTGGCGGGCCCGGCGGCCCCGCCAATGGAGGTGCGCGCCCGAAGGGCGGCGGGAGAGAATGCCCCGTTCCGTCCGGGCCCGCACGGAGCGGGCCCCTGAGCCGAGGAAATGATCACTATGACGTCCCTTCACGACCACGCGCGCCGGCTCCGCTCGCTGCATGTGCCGGGCAGGCCGCTGGTGCTGCCCAACGCCTGGGACGTGGCCTCCGCTCGGCTCGTCGAGGCGGCCGGTGCCGCGGCCGTCGCCACCACCAGCGCGGGCGTGGCCTGGTCGCTGGGCGCGGCCGACGGCGACCGGCTGGACCGCGATGCGGCGCTCGGGCTCATCTCCCGGATCGCCGCGGCGGTCGACGTCCCCGTCACCGCCGATATCGAGAGCGGCTTCGCCCGGACCCCGGCGGAACTCGCCGACACCATCGCCGGCGTGCTCGACGCGGGTGCGGCCGGTGTCAATCTGGAGGACTCGCTCCGGACCGGGCCACACCTGCTGCGGCACCCGTCCGAGCAGGCGGAGCGCATCGCGGCGGCGCGGTCCGCCGCGGACGCGGCGGGGGTGCCGCTCTTCCTCAACGCGCGGATCGACACCCACCGGCTGCGGGCCGCGCAGCCGGACTCCTGGCTGCGCGAGACCCTGGACCGGGCGCGCGTCTATGTCGAGGCGGGCGCGGACGGGGTGTTCGTCCTCGGCGCGTTCGACGAGGAGACGGTGTCGGCCCTGGCCGAGGGCGTACCGGCGCCGCTGAACCTGCTGACCGGACCCGGTGCGCTCCCCGTCCCCGCGCTGGCGAAGCTCGGGGTCGCCCGGGTCAGCGCGGGATCCGCGATCGCCGAGGCCGCCTACGCCGTGGTCTCCCGCAGCGCGCGTGAACTCCTCACCAGCGGTACGAGCACGGCATTCGCCGACGGGCTCCCGTACGAGACCGTCAATGCCGCGATGACCGGCCGTACCGCGGCCTCCCCCCAGGCCTGAGGGCCCTCCCGCGGGCCACCCTGGTCCCACGGACCCACGGGTTCACGGGCTCACGGGCTCACGGACCCACGGGTTCACCAGTTCACCGGTTCACGGGCGACGGGCGACGGTCGTCACGCGCCGGGGCTCAGGACGGTGAATCCCGCGCTCCTGGCGAGCGCGGTCAGCTCCTGGGCCCGCGCGGCACGCACGATCACCACGGGATAGCAGTCGGACTCGATGTCGAGGACGGCCGTCGCGGCCCCGACCTCCCGGTAGTGACGGCCGCACACCTCCAGGAAGTCGAAGGTCGGCAGGAGCATCTCGTCGGCGTCGAACAGCACCCAGGGGTCGACGGACGGGCGGGACTCCAGTCGGCCGAGCGCGGAGCGGATCTCGCCGGGGTCCTCTTTCCAGTCGAACTCCGCGAGCAGCCCGTTCTCGGTGAGCGCGTCGATGAGCGCTATCCAGGCGAGGTTCGCGACGGGCTCGTCGATGCCCCGGTCCTCAAGCCCGTCCGCGTGGTCGCGGAGGTAGCCGGCGGGGTCGTCATGGGCGTACAGCGCGCGCTCGGCGACTGCCGGACAGGCGGGCGCCAGCAGGGCGGCGATGGCTTCGAGGGACGTACGGACGGCGTCGGTGCCGGACATGGTGCGGACTCCTTCGGCAGCCGGGCGGCTGCGGCCTGGACACGGATGCGGACACCCCGTTCGGCGTCCGGGAGGCACCCTTCCACACGGGTACGACAACGGGCCGGGCACAGCCCGGCCCGGCCGCCCGGGGCGAGGCGCCGGCCGACGGTGCTACGTCGGCCGGCCGGCTCGGCCGCGGGCCCGTACAGGTCCTGGAAGGGTCAGAGAACGCCGCAGTCGGCGATGGTGACCTTGGCGCGGGTACGGCCGTTCGGCGTGCCCAGGCTCTCGATCCTGCGGACCAGCTCCATGCTGTCCTCGCCGTCCACCTCGCCGAAGACGACGTGCTTGCCGTCCAGCCAGGAGGTCACGACGGTCGTGATGAAGAACTGCGAACCGTTGGAGTTCGGTCCGGCGTTGGCCATCGACAGCAGACCGGGACGGTCGTGGGTGAGCTTGAAGTTCTCGTCGGCGAACTTGTCGCCGTAGATGCTCTTGCCGCCCGTGCCGTCGCCCCGGGTGAAGTCGCCGCCCTGGAGCATGAAGTCCGGAATGACCCGGTGGAAGGAGGAGCCCTTGTAGCCGAAGCCCTTCTCGCCGGTGGCCAGGGCACGGAAGTTGTCCGCCGTCCTGGGCACGACGTCGTCGAACAGGTTGAAGTTGATCCGCCCCGCGGGCTCGTCGTTGATGGTGATGTCGAAGAAGACCTTGGTTGTCATGGAGACATCCTCACACTCCTGACAACCACAGGTGAAACCCGGGGACGGCCGATGAATCACCGAGCCGGACTCCGGGGCCGCCCGCCCGGCCGCAGGAGCGCCGCGTACACCGCCTCGACCAGCGCTCTCTTGCGCGGGTCGTCCACGATGCGCGTACCCATACGGTTCATGACATAGCCGAGCGCGACTCCGGCCTCCGGGTCCGCCAGGCCGCAGGAGCCGCCCGCGCCGTCGTGGCCGACCGCCGCGGGGTTGGGGCCGTACGAGCGGTTCGGGCCGCTCAGCCACAGGCCGAGTCCGATCTCGGTCTCATGGGCGAAGCCGGGGCCGAGCACCAGGTCCCGGCAGCTGCCCTGGCCCTCGCGGACCCGTTCGGCCGCCCTCCCGGACAGGACGCGGTGGCCGGCCGTACTGCCGCGTCCGGCGACGATGCCGTACAGGGAGGCGACCGCGCGGGCCGTCCCGTGGCCGTTGGCCGCGGGGATCTCGGCGGACCGCCACCGCGCTGTGCCGGCCACGGCCGCACCGGTGGCGGGGTTGGCGAGGGAGGCGATGGCCACCGGCCGCATCCGAGCGAAGTGCTCGCTCCCCTCATCCCTCCGGGGCTTCGACTGGACGAGTTCGGCGACGCGGTCCGTGTCCTCCTCCGGGAGCCCGAAGGTGAAGTCGATGCCGAGCGGCCCGGTGATCTCCCGCCGCAGGAACTCCCCGGGCATCAGCCCGCTGATCCGGCGGACCACCTCACCGACCAGGAAACCGTAGGTGAGCGCGTGGTAGCCGGACCGGGTGCCGGGCTCCCACCAGGGTTCGGTGGCCGCCAGCCGGGCACAGGTCAGCTCCCAGTCGTACAGCTCCGCCAGGGTGTGCGGCTCCCGGAGTCCGGCCAGGCCGGCCCGGTGCGAGAGAAGGTGGCGTACGAGGACGGATCCCTTGCCGGCGGCGGCGAACTCCGGCCAGTACACGGCGACCGGCGCGTCCAGGTCGAGCAGGCCACGGTCGGCCAGGAGGTGGGCGCAGAGGGCCATGGGCCCCTTGCCGGTGGACCAGACGTTGACGAGGGTGTCCCGCTCCCAGCGGCGGGTCCCGGCCGCGTCCGCCCAGCCGCCCCAGAGATCGGCCACCGGTGCCCCGTCGACCAGGACGGTGACGGCCGCACCCAGCTCGCCGCGCTCCGTGAAGTTCCGCTCGAACGCCTCCCGCACCGCGGCGAACCGTTCGTCGCAATGCCCCTGGATCTGCGGCACCCTGGCCTCCTCGTCCGGGGCCCACGCCCGCGGGAGCCCTGCTGCCCGTAACGTACCGACCGGTCGGACCGGAACAAAGGCACCGGCGCGGCAGGTCAGCCGGCACCGGCTTCGAGGTTCACGTTCCAGCGGCCCGGGAGACCGGTCAGCCTGAGGGTGGAGAGCGGGCGGACGTCCACGTTCCAGTACGCCGGCGGCGGGGCGTTCAGCGCGTAGACCAGGGCGGCACGGATCACCGCCGGTTCGGCGACCGCGACGATGAGACCGTCGAGGGCGGGGCGGGTGTCCAGCCAGCCCCCTATCCGCGAGATGAAGGCGTGCAGCGATTCACCGCCGTGCGGGGCCGAGCGCGGGTCGGCGAGCCAGGCGTCGACGGCGGCCGGTTCACGGGCGGTGACCTCGGCCAGGGTCAGACCCCGCCAGCGGCCCATGTCGCAGTCCCGGAGGGCGGGCTGCGCCATCGGCGCGAAGCCGAGCGCGTCGCCGGTCGCGCGACTGCGCGGGGTGGGCGAGCAGTAGCGCAGTTCGGCCCTGCCGAGTGGCACCAGGGTGTGCGCGACCAGCTGGATCTCGTGCCAGCCGGCGTGGTCGAGCGGCCGGTCGTCGTCGAAGCGCTCGGCCAGCAGGGAGGAGCTGCGCGCCGCGGCGACCAGGCAGAATCGAACACTCATGGCGGTGATCGTGGGGCCGAACGCCACGCCGGTCAAGGGGGCGGACCCGGGGTGCCGGATCAGGCGGGCCGGAGGGACATCCACTTCTCCGGGTTGTCCAGTCCGGTGAAACCGACCTTCTCGTACACACCGTGGGCGTCGTCGGTGGCCAGCAGCAGCCGTCGTACGCCGGTGGGGGCGAGGTGGTCGCGGACGGCCTCCACTATCCGGGTGCCCAGACCGTGGCCGCGGGCCGAGCGGTCGACGTACACATCGCAGAGCCAGGCGAAGGTGGCCCGGTCGGTGACGACCCTGGCGTAGGCGACCTGTTCGCCCGACGCGGAGTCGTACGCGCCGAAGTTCAGCGATCCGGCGATGGCCCGGTCCTGGTGCTCGCGGGCGCGTCCCAGCGCCCAGTAGGTGTCGGTGGAGAGCCAGTGGTGGATACGGGCCGGGTCGAGCCGGCCGGGGTCGGAGGAGATCTCGTAACGGTGCTCGGGAGTTTCGCTCATGGCCGGAGGCTATCGCCCCGCGCGGGACGGGCGAAGAGCCCCGAGCGGGCGGTGCGCGGCCCGCGAACGCCCTCCGCGATCCCCGCCCGGCGGTGTCCGTCCTCCCCGGCCTGTACGTCCGGTCGCCCGGGGATGGCGCAGGCCGGGCCGCCCCGGGCCGGTCGGCTCCCGCTCTCACAGCCGCCGCCGACCTGGCGCGGTCCTTCTCCCCGCTCGGCCCGCCGCTCGGCCTTCCCGCTCGGCCTTCCCGCTCGACGGGACGGCGCCGGTGACCGCACCGGTCGCGGCGGTGGCCGTGCTCGTCCGTCTCGCGGCCACCCGGCGCGGGAGGCGATCCCGGCGTACGGTCATAGACTTGTCGACATGGATCACCATCCGTGAGGAGGTCACTCCCGATGGAGGCACACGCCGGCGACCGGCTGCTGACGCACGGCAGGACCGTGGGGCAGCACGACCGTGTCGCGGAGATCATCGAAGTGCTCGGCGACGGGGGTGCTCCCCCGTACCGTGTGCGCTTCGCGGACGGACACGAATCACTGGTGTCACCCGGGCCCGACAGCGTCGTGCAGCACACCGCGGCGGAGCAGGACCGGGAGCCGTACTAGAGGGGCAGGGGCCGGGGGCGCGTGCCCGCGGCCCCGGCCCTCCCCGCCGGTTCAGCCGTCGGCGCTCGGATAGTGATCGGCCGCCACGCGCGCCAGCGCGCCGATGCGGTCGGCCAGTACGGCCCTGCCCGAGAAGAAGATGTGCCCGCCGACGCCGTCGAGGTCACGGGCGAAGGTCAGGTGGCGGGACAGCTCGGCCGGATCCTGCCAGGCCGCGGGCTGGGCCGGGTCACCGGCCTTGTAGAGCGCCTCCCCCACATAGAGGTCGACGCCCGTGCCCCGTACGGTCTCGTTCCACCAGGGCAGCAGCTTGGCGTAGTCGGCTGCGGCGAACCCGAGGTTCCAGTAGATCTGCGGGCAGATGTAGTCGATCCAGCCTTCCTTGATCCACTTACGGGTGTCGGCGTACAGGTCGTCGTACGTCTCCACACCGGCCCGGGTGTCCGAGCCGCGCGGGTCGCTCGCCGCGTTGCGCCACACCCCGAAGGGGCTGATCCCGAACCGGACCCCCGGCTTGACTGCCTTGATCCGCTCGGCCGTCTCCCGCACCAGCCGGTCGATGTTGTCGCGGCGCCAGGCGGCCCGGTCCGGGAAGCCCGCGCCGTGGCGCGCGTACGCGTCGTCGTCGTCGAAGACCTGGCCGGCCACCGGATAGGGGTAGAAGTAGTCGTCCCAGTGGACCGCGTCGATGTCGTACCGGCGCACCGCGTCCAGCATCGCGTCCTGGACGAAGGCGCGGACCTCGGGCAGCCCCGGGTTGTAGTAGAGCTTCCCGCCGTACGGCAGGATCCAGTCCGGGTGCAGCCGTGCCGGGTGGGTGGCGATGAGCCTGGAGGGATCCGTGTGGTTCGCCACCCGATACGGGTTGAACCAGGCGTGCAGCTCCAGTCCGCGGGCGTGCGCCTCGCGCACCGCCGTACCCAGCGGGTCCCAGCCCGGGTCCTTGCCCTGTACGCCGGTGAGGCACTGGGCCCACGGTTCGTACGGTGAGGGCCACAGCGCGTCGGCGGTGGGCCTGACCTGAAGCACCACGGTGTTGAGCCGGAGCGCGACGGCCCTGTCCAGATACCCGGTCAGCTCGGCCTTCTGCTCCGCCACCGTACGGCCCGGCGCGGAGGGCCAGTCCAGATTGGCGACCGTGGCGATCCACATGCCGCGCAGATCGTTCCGCGCCACTGCGCGGCGGCGCCCACCGGCCCTGTGCGGCTTCGGGCCGCGCTCCCTGTCGCGGGCCGCCGCACCCGGTGACGCCGCGGCGTCACCGCCCGCCGTCGTCGCGGCGATCAGCGCGACCGCGCCCGCCACGAGCGCTCTTCTCCCCAGATGCCTCATTCCCTGCACCCGCCACCTCTCTGCCTCTTCGTACGCGACCGGTAGCACTGCGTGACGCACATCATGCCCTCTGGCAGCCGGTTGACCCGCGGACCGGCGGGGCCGCGTCGCGGAGTAACGTCGGGGGGTCGAGGCGCGGGCACCGGAATCACACGGGACCCTGCGATACGGAGAACGGCGAAAGGCACGAGGTGACGGACTCTATGGCCGACATTGCACGCGTCGGGGTGGTGGGCTGTGGCCAGATGGGCGCAGGTATCGCGGAGGTGTGCGCACGCAGCGGCCTCGAAGTGAAGGTGGCCGAGACCACCGGCGAGGCGCTGGAGATCGGCCGCACCCGGCTGCACAACTCCCTCTCGAAGGCCGCCGAACGCGGCAAGATCACCGAAGCCGAGCGGGACGAGACCCTCGGCCGGCTCAGCTTCACCACCGACCTCGGCGAGTTCGCCGACCGCGATCTCGTCATCGAGGCCGTCGTGGAGAACGAGCAGGTCAAGACCGAGATCTTCCAGGTGCTCGACCAGGTGGTGACCCGGCAGGACGCGATCCTGGCGTCCAACACCTCCTCCATCCCGCTGGTGAAGCTGGCCGTCGCGACCTCGCGTCCCGACCGGGTCATCGGCATCCACTTCTTCAACCCGGCCCCGGTGCAGAAGCTCGTCGAGCTGATCCCGGCGCTGACCACCTCGGACGAGACCATCGCGCGCGCCGAGTCGGTCGTCCACGACGTGCTCGGCAAGCACGCGATCCGCGCCCAGGACCGGTCCGGTTTCGTCGTGAACGCGCTGCTGATTCCGTATCTGCTCTCCGCGATCCGGATGTTCGAGTCGGGCATCGCCAGCCGCGAGGACATCGACAACGGCATGGAGCTCGGCTGCGCCCACCCGATGGGTCCGCTGAAGCTCGCCGACCTGATCGGTCTGGACACGGTGGCCTCGGTGGCCGACTCGATGTACGCCGAGTTCAAGGAGCCGCTGTACGCCGCTCCCCCGCTGCTCCAGCGCATGGTGGACGCCGGCCGCCTCGGCCGCAAGACGGGCTCGGGCTTCTACCCGTACGCCTGACCCTCCGTACGCGGGCCCGACGCTCACCGCGCCGGGCCCGCCGGGGCACCACCCCGGCCCGGCCCCGAGGGGCACTCGTGGCGGAGCGGGCGGAAGGGCTACAGCGGCACGCGCAGTGCCCCGTCGATCATCTCGGCGCTCCGCGCGGCGTCCGGACAGCCGCTCGCCGCCAGTTGCTCCCGTACCGAGGACAGCCGGTCGCGCAGCCGCCGGGAATCCATGCCCCGGGCCCTCTCGGCCATGTGCACGGCGGTGCACGCCGCCCGGTCGGCCTCGCCCTGAAGGAGTTCCAACCGGGTCAGCATGGCGAGGCGGTGCACCATGCCCCGGTCGTGCGCCGGGGCTCGCACCGCGGTGACCGCGTGCTCCCGGGCGGCCGACAGGTCTCCCAGGCCGAGCAGCGCCTCCGCCACCTGCACATCGACCAGACCCGGCTGGACATATCCCGTCTCCTCCGGCTCCCGGCCGGGGCTGATGCGCTCCGCCCGGGACTCGGCGCGCCGGATGCACGCCCGGGCCCCGGCGGAGTCGCCGAGGCGGGCGTAGGCCTTCGCCTGCATCGCGTACAGATCGGCGGCCAGCGCCGGGGTGATGTGCGCTCCGGCGGCCCGCAGCGCCGCCTCCGCGAAGGCGATCGAACGCCGGTAGTCGGCCAGGAACAGCGACTGGTTGACCAGCAGCGCGATCACATAGCCGCCCAGACCCCGGTCCCCGCTCGCCTTGGCCAGCCGCAGCGCCTGGTGGAAGTAGCGCTGCGCCGGGCCATGGGCGTCGGAGTCGTAGGCGCAGATGCCCGCGACGGCCACCAGACCGGCCGTCGCCCGGTGCAGCCGGCGGCCCAGCGCGTCGCCGCAGCCGCCGCGCAGCAGGGGCGCCGCCTCGGCGTTGAGGAAGCCGACGACACGGGAGCGGGTCACGATGCCACCCGCCCTGCGGTACATCTGCTCGTAGTGGTCGCGGGCCGCCCTGAGCATCACGATGCCGGCCGCGGTCACCCGGACCGGTCCCGGCCGGGAGACATCCGTGTCCTCCGGCGGGTTCTCCCACTCCCAGACCGGCATCACCGCGGCCGTGCCGGTGACCGCGGGTGCGGTGGCGAGGTGCGGGCGGTGCTGTTCGTCCCCGCGCCACAGTGTGGTGGCCCGGTCGACGAAGCAGGACAGTGTGGTGCCGTGCGGCGCGGCGCCGGGGCCGGAGCGCCCCATGCCGATGTCGTCGAGCGCGACCGGGCGCCGCAGTCTGGCGCCGAGGACCTCGCAGATGAGGTCGGGCACCTGGCCGCGCGGGCGTTGCCCCTTGAGCCAGCGGGACACCGCCGTGTGTTCGTAGCGCAGGTTCAGGCCGCGGGCCAGGCCCGCCCGGTTGATGTGTCCGGCGAGCCCCGCCCGGGACACACCTGCCTCGTCGATCAGGGATTCGAGCAGGATGTTGGGCTCCATTGCCCCCCCCATGGTGCGTGTCGCAATGACCCTAGTGGAGCATGGTTCACACGGGGTGTGAACGGAATGCCCGAACCATCCTGCTGTGCGCCCTGTCGCTCCCCGTCCCGGATCGGTTGACTTGGTCGTCCCCGCCGGAGGCGGCCGGGTCGTCGGCTCCCCCTCGTACAGACGACGACCCGCACCCGCGCCGTCCGCCCTGCCGGCCTGCCCGACACTCCGTGGCCGGACGGACGGCGCCGGACCGCACGACCCACTGCCCAACGAAGAGGAGGGTGGCTGCGGAACGAAGCCGGAACCGAGTTCCTCCCGGTTCCGCCTCCGGGTCCGCGTGCGGTCCCCACGCCGCTCGGCGGGACATGAGGGAGGGGCGTAACCGGTGCACCGGTTACGCCCCTCCCCGCTGTGCGGCCGTGCTGTGCGTCAGGCGCCGCGCAGCACCGCGCCGGTGCGCTCGGCGGCCAGGGCGACCGCGCGGTCACGGGCGGCCGAGGCCTCCTCGACGGTCAGCGTGCGGTCCGCGGCGCGGAACCGCAGCGCGTACGCCAGGGACTTGCGGTCCGCGCCGATCTGGTCACCGGTGAAGACGTCGAACAGCCGCAGCGATTCGAGGAGTTCACCCGCTCCCTCACGCAGGGCGCGCTCCACCTCGGCGGCGGGCACGTCCTGGGCGACGATCAGCGCGACGTCCTGGGTGGCCACCGGGAAGGTGGAGATCCGGGGCGCCTGGAGCGCGCCGTCGACGGCCTGCTCCAGGACGTCGAGCTCGACCTCCATGGCGCAGGTCCGCTCGGGCAGGTGGAGCTCCTTGATGACGCGCGGGTGCAGTTCGCCCGCGTGACCGAACAGGGTCTCCTCGCCGTTCACCGTGACGAACAGCGCGGCGCAGCGGCCGGGGTGCCACGGCTGGTGCTGGTCGGCGCGGACGATGAGCTCGACGCCCGCCTCACGGGCGATCGCCCGCGCGGCCTCGACGGAGTCCGCCCAGTCGGCGAGGCGGCCCTTGCCCCACCAGCCGGCCTGCTCGCGGGCGCCCGCGAGGACCACGGCGGCGCGGCGCGGCTGACGCGGCAGTGCGGCGTCGAGTGCGGCGATCTCCTCGGCGGAGGGCCGCCGGTCGACGGGCAGCCGTACGGCGCGGGTCTCCTTGCCGGTCGGCCGGAAGACCAGCCCGGTCTCGAAGAGCGCGAGGTCGTGGCTGCCGCGGCCGTCGTTGCGCCGCAGCGCGCCGAGGAGGCCGGGCAGCAGCGTGGTGCGCAGTGCCGGTTCCTCGTCGGACAGCGGGTTGACGAGCTTGACCGTACGCCGGCGGGCGTCGTCCTCGTCCAGTCCGAGCTGGTCCAGGACTGCGTCGCCGATGAACGGGTAGCTCAGCGCCTCGACGTAGCCCGATCCGGCGAGCACCCGGCCGATACGGCGGTGCAGCCGCTGGCGGTCGGTGAGCCCGCGGCCGGACGGCGGCGTCGGCAGGGTGGACGGGAGGTTCTCGTACCCCTCCAGCCGGATGACCTCTTCGGCCAGGTCGTTCGGCTCGCTCAGGTCGGGACGCCAGGACGGCACCGTGACGATGAGCTCGTCCTGCCCGTAGACGTCGCAGCCGACCTGCTGGAGGCGGCGCACGACGGTCTCACGGCCGTAGTCCATACCGGCGACCCGGTCGGGGTGGTCGGCCGGCATCGCGATGGTGCGGGGCGCCGAGGGGGCGCTGATCTCCGTGACACCCGCCTCGGCGGTGCCGCCGGCGACGAGGACCAGCAGGTCGACGGTGCGCTGCGCGGCAGCGGCGGCGGCCTGCGGGTCGACGCCGCGCTCGAAGCGCTTGGACGCCTCGGAGGACAGCTTGTGGCGGCGCGCGGTCCGGGCGATCGAGATCGCGTCGAAGTGCGCGGCCTCGATGACGACCTCGGTGGTGTGGCTCTCGCCGTTCCGGGCGTCGGCGATCTCGGTGTTGGCGCCGCCCATGACACCGGCGAGACCGATCGGCCCGCGGTTGTCGGTGATGACCAGGTCCGCGGCGTCCAGCACCCGTACGGTGCCGTCGAGAGTGGTGAGCTTCTCGCCCTGCTGGGCGCGGCGCACCCCGATCGGCCCGTCGACCCGCGTGCGGTCGTAGGCGTGCAGCGGCTGGCCGAGCTCCAGCATCACGTAGTTGGTGATGTCGACGGCCAGCGAGATCGGGCGCATCCCGGCCTTCTGCAGACGGCGCTGCATCCAGATCGGGGAACGCGCCTCGGGGTCCAGACCGGTGACGGTACGCGCGGTGAAGCGGTCGCAGCCGATCGGGTCGGCCACCTTGACCGGGTAGCCGTACGCGTTCGGCGCGGGCACGTCCAGGAGCGCCGGGTCACGCAGCGGAAGCCCGTAGGCGATGGCCGTCTCACGGGCGACACCGCGCATGGACAGGCAGTAGCCCCGGTCCGGCGTGACGGCGATGTCGAGGACCTCGTCGACGAGCTGGAGCAGCTCGATCGCGTCGGTACCGGCCTCGTGCTCCGGCGGCAGCACGATGATGCCGTGGGTGCCGTCGTCGCCCATCCCGAGCTCGTCGGTGGAGCAGATCATGCCGTGCGAGGTCCTGCCGTACGTCTTGCGTGCGGCGATCGCGAAGTCGCCGGGCAGCACGGCGCCGGGCAGGACCACGACGACCTTGTCGCCGACGGAGAAGTTACGGGCTCCGCAGACGATCTCCTGCGGCTCACCGGTGCCGTTGGCGGTGCCGACGTTCACCGTGCAGAAGCGGATGGGCTTCTTGAAGCCCTCCAGCTCCTCGATGGTCAGGACCTGTCCGACGACCAGGGGGCCCTTGAGGCCGGCGCCGATCTGCTCGACGGTCTCGACCTCCAGGCCGACGGCGACGAGCTTGGCCTGTACGTCACGGCCGGTTTCCGTCGCCGGCAGGTCGACGTACTCCCGCAGCCAGGAAAGCGGGACGCGCATCAGATCTCCATCCCGAACGGCCGGGTGAACCGGACGTCACCCTCGACCATGTCTCGCATGTCTTCGACGTTGTGGCGGAACATCAGCATCCGTTCGATGCCGAACCCGAAGGCGAATCCGCTGTACTTCTGAGGGTCGACACCGCAGGCGACGAGCACCTTGGGGTTGACCATGCCGCAGCCGCCCAGCTCGATCCAGCCCTCGCTGCCGCAGGTGCGGCAGGGGCGGTCCGGGTTGCCGACGGACTCGCCGCGGCAGACGTAGCAGACCATGTCCATCTCGGCGGACGGCTCGGTGAACGGGAAGAAGTTCGGCCGCAGCCGGGTCTTCATGTCCGGCCCGAAGAGCGCCTGGACCATGTGGTCCAGGGTGCCCTTGAGGTCGGCCATGGTCAGGCCCTCGTCGACCGCGAGCAGCTCGATCTGGTGGAAGACCGGGGTGTGCGTGGCGTCGAGCTCGTCGGTGCGGTAGACCCGCCCCGGGCAGACGACGTAGACGGGGGGCTTGCGCTCCAGCAGGGAGCGGGCCTGGACCGGCGAGGTGTGCGTACGCAGGACGACACCGGACTCGTCGCCCGTGGTCGGCCTGCCCTCGGGCGTGGTGCCCTGGACGAAGAAGGTGTCCTGCATCTGCCGGGCCGGGTGGTCGGGCACGAAGTTCAGGGCGTCGAAGTTGAACCACTCCGCCTCGGCCTCGGGGCCCTCCGCGATCTCGTAGCCCATGGCCACGAAGACGTCCGCGACGCGCTCCATGATGGTCGTGAGCGGGTGGCGGGCGCCGGCCGGAGTCCGGTCGTAGGGCAGCGTGACATCCACCGCCTCCTCGACCAGGACCCGGGCGTCGCGCTCGGCCTCCAGCTCCGCCTGGCGGGCGGCCAGGGCCTTGGAGACGGCGCCGCGGGCCTGGCCCACGCGCTTGCCCGCCTCGGCCTTGGCCTGCGGCGGCAGGGCTCCGATCTCGCGGTTGGCGAGGGACAGCGGCGAGGTGCCTCCGGTGTGCGCGGTCTTCGCCTGGGCGAGCGCGTCGAGGTCGCCCGCGGCGGCGAAGGCGGCGAACGCCTCGTCCCGCAGGCGCTCGATCTCTTCCGGTTTCAGTGCCTCGACCTCGACTGGGTCGTACGACTTGTTCGGTGCCGACATCTCTTCCCGTGCTTCCGATTGGCTGATACTGCTCTTACCGGGGGATACCCCCGGACCTCCGTGGCTCCGCTCGACGCCTGGAGGACACAAAGGTGCCAATGGTCGAGTCTAAAGGCCGCGCGAAGCGGAGGGGGCCCGCGGGCCGGTCGGGCCCGCCCGTCGCCCCCGCCGCCCGGTCCGACGGTTCTGCTAGCTCAAGTAGCCCGGAGCGCTCACGGGCAGAATAAATCGGAACTCCGCGCCGCCGCCGGGCCCCCGGCCGACGGTGATCGTGCCGCCGTGGGCCTCGACGATGCCCTTGACGATGTACAGGCCCAGGCCGGTCCCGCCGCGCTTGCTGCCCCGCCAGAAGCGGGTGAAGACGCGGCCCATCGACTCCTCGGGGATGCCAGGACCTTCGTCGCTCACGGTGACCTCCGTCCCGGTCTCGTCGTTGTTCGCCGGCGCGGGTGCGGGGGCGATCTCAATAGTGACGGTTCCCTCGCCGTGACGCACCGCGTTTTCGAGCAGGTTGCCGAGCACCTGGTCGACCTTGTCGGGGTCGGCCCACAGGTCGGGCAGCGGCTGCCGGGTGCGGACGAGGAAGCGGTCGGGCGCCTGGCCGTTCGCGGTGAGGGCCTGGACGTGGCGTTCGACGGCGGCGGAGATGTCGACGGGCTGACGGCGCAGTTCGAGGCGGCCGGAGTCGATCCGGGAGATGTCGAGCAGTTCGGCGATGAGCCGGGTGACGCGGCCCGCGTCGGCGTCGACGGTCTCCAGCATGAGCCGCTTCTGGTCGTCGGTGAACCGCTCCCACTTGGCGAGCAGCGTCGCGGTGAAGCCCTTGACCGAGGTCAGCGGGGAGCGCAGCTCATGGGCGACCGTGGCGATCAGCTCGGCGTGGCTGCGTTCGGTACGGCGGCGGGCCTCGGTCCCGCGCAGGGAGACCACCACCCGGCGCACCGGGCCGGTGGGCCGTTCGCGTACGTACCGTGCGGAGACCAGGACCTCACGGCCACCGGGCAGCAGGAGATTGCGCTCGGGCTGTCCGCCCCGGGTGGCGAGGCCCCCGTAGGGGTCCGTCAGGGACCACCAGCGCTTCCCCTTGAGGTCCTCCAGGGGCAGCGCGTGCTCCAGGGACCGGCCGAGTGCGGCGGCGGCGGGGGTGGCGGTGATCCGGGCGGCGGCGGCGTTGAAGCAGATGACCCGGCCGCTCTCGTCGGCGACGACGAGGCCGTCGGGGAGGTCGTCCGGGTCGACGCCGGGAAGGAGGCCCCGGAGGTCACCGCCGTTGTCCGTGGTGTCCGTGATGTCCGGGCCGGTGCCGTCCCGGTCCGCGCCGGTGCGCACGACCGCCTTGTGTGCCTGACGCGGACTCATGCCGACAGCCATATTCCCGTACCCCACCTCTCGAACCGGTGCAGTGGGCCCCCGAGTTCGTCACCCTACTAGTCGTCGGGGAACGAGCGACACCCTGCGGGGGCGCACTCGGCCGGTGCGCCGGTGGCACGGGCCCGGACCGTGGCCGGTAACCGTCGGTGAACACATGTGCACCGGTTCCGGGGGTACCGCGGGCAGGCGGGTACGGCCGCTCAGGCGGTACGGCGGGGGCGCTGCGCCCGTGCGGAGGCGTACAGACAGACGGCCGCGGCGGTCGCGAGGTTCAGGCTCTCCGCCTTGCCGTGGATGGGTACCCGGACCACGGCGTCGGCCAGTGCGCGGGTCTCCTCGGGGAGGCCCCAGGCCTCGTTGCCGAAGACCCAGGCGGTGGGCCCGCCCATGGTGCCCGCGTCCAGCTCGTCGTCGAGGTCGTCGGCCCCCGCGCCGTCGGCGGCGAGGATCCGCACCCCCGCGTCCCGCAGTCCGCGCACGGCGTGCTCGACGGGGACGCCGACGGCGACCGGCAGATGGAACAACGACCCGACCGACGCCCGTACCGACTTCGGGTTGTAGAGGTCCACCGAGGCATCGGTGAGCACGACCGCGTCGGCGCCCGCCGCGTCGGCGCAGCGCAGCACCGTACCGGCGTTCCCGGGGTCCCGTACGTTGGCGAGCACGGCCACCAGCGTGGGCTTCGCGGCGAGGATCTGTTCGAACGGCGAGTCCAGGAAGCGGCAGACGCCGATCAGACCCTGCGGGGTGACGGTCTGCGACACATCGGCCAGTACCTCGCTGTCGGCGAGGTGCACCCGGGCGCCCGCGGCGTGGGCGGCCTCGACGATGTCGGTGTAGCGCTCGGCCGCCTCGACGGTGGCGAACAGCTCGATGAGCGTCGGCTCGCCGTCGCTGCCCCGGTGGCCGGCGGCCTCGCGCACGGCCTGCGGCCCCTCGGCGATGAACCGGCGCTCCTTGCCGCGGAAGTTTCGCTTGGCCAGCCGCCGGGCGGCGGTGACACGGGGCGAGCGCGGGGAGATCAGTTCGGGGGTGCCCATGGTCGGCGGCGAGCCTCTCTGCGTACGGAGGTGGGGTTCAGGTGGTGCAACGCACCGGACCCGCAGACGGTGTACGCCTGCGGGTCCGGCTCGGTACCTGGAAGAGCGGCCTGGGTCAGGCGGCCTTCGGGGCGTTGACGTCGCTCGGGAGGGCCTTCTGGGCAACCTCGACGAGGGCGGCGAACGCGTTGGCGTCGTTGACCGCGAGCTCGGCCAGGATCTTGCGGTCCACCTCGATGTTGGCGGCCTTCAGACCCTGGATGAGGCGGTTGTACGTCATGCCGTTCTGGCGGGCAGCGGCGTTGATGCGCTGGATCCACAGCTGACGGAAGTCGCCCTTGCGCTTCTTGCGGTCGTTGTAGTTGTAGACCAGGGAGTGGGTGACCTGCTCCTTGGCCTTGCGGTACAGGCGCGAGCGCTGACCGCGGTAGCCGCTGGCGGCTTCGAGAATTGCCCGGCGCTTCTTGTGGGCGTTGACTGCCCGCTTGACGCGTGCCACTTGTTAACTCCTTGTAGCGGGGCCGTGGTTGTCCTCACACGGCCCGGAAACGAATTGGTCCCGGTGTGATCGAGGTCGCGCCCCCGGATTCACCGGGGGCCGGACCTCACTTGCCGAGAAGCTTCTTGATCTTCTTGGCGTCGGCCGGAGCCACGACGACCGTGCCGGTCAGCGAGCGGGTCTTCTTGGACGACTTGTGCTCGAGCAGGTGGCGCTTGCCGGCCCTCTCGCGGAGCACCTTGCCGGAGCCGGTGATCTTGAAGCGCTTGCTGGCACCGCTGTGCGTCTTGTTCTTCGGCATCGCGCCGTTCTCTCCTCGTCAGTGGCGCCCCTCACGGTGCGGGCACCGGACTGCAGGGGCGTCAGATCTCTATGGGATTCCGCGGGGACCCGGGGCGCCTGGATGGCGGCCCCCGAAGGTCACGCCTCGGAAGGTGTCTCGTTCGGAGCCTCGGCGGCCGCGGCCGGGGCCTCGGCAGCCTCACCCTCGGACTCGGCGTCGGGCGCGTAGCCCTGACGCTCCGCCTTGCGGGCGGCCTGGGCCTCACGGGCCTCGGCCATGGCTTCGGTCTTCTTCTTGTGCGGGCCCAGAACCATGATCATGTTCCGGCCGTCCTGCTTCGGGTTGGACTCGATGAAACCGAGGTCCTCGACATCCGAAGCGAGACGCTGGAGCAGACGGAAGCCCAGCTCGGGGCGGGACTGCTCACGACCACGGAACATGATCGTGATCTTGACCTTGTCGCCCTGCTTGAGGAACCGGACGACGTGACCCTTCTTGGTGTCATAGTCGTGCGGGTCGATCTTCGGCCGGAGCTTCATCTCCTTGATGACCGTGTGCGCCTGGTTCTTGCGCGCCTCACGGGCCTTCATGGCCGACTCGTACTTGAACTTCCCGTAGTCCATGAGCTTGCACACGGGCGGACGGGCGGTCGCCGCCACCTCGACCAGGTCGAGGTCGTACTCCTGTGCGAGTTCCAGGGCCTTGGCAAGCGGAACAATCCCGACCTGCTCGCCGCTGGGACCGACAAGTCGCACCTCGGGAACGCGAATCCGGTCGTTGATGCGGGGCTCGGCGCTGATGGATCCTCCTCGGTAGCACCACGCGACCGCCTGGCGGACAGCCGCGTAACGTCTGTTTCGTCAGACCAACCGAGCCGGAACATCAAAAATGCCCCGGACGGGACACAGGCGGGGCTCCTGGAAATACCGGAACACCGCCGCGGTCAACCGCGGGGCGCATCGGGCGGCTCCATCGTCCGTACGGAACGATGGTCGCCACCTGACCGGTGACCCGCTGTCCTTCGAGGACAGCCAGGTGGGAGATCGGAGCCTCCACTTGTGGGCCGGGCACATAGATGTCCGGCCGGTCGTTACACAAGGTTAGCAGCCCGATGGCGGGTGCGCTAATCCCCCGGCTCCGGGCTCCCGCGGGCGGTGACGTCCGGGCCTGGCCTTATCGTGTGGGGCATGAGTGACGCGACCCCCAGCACCGGTTCTCCCGCTTCTCCCGGCTTCGACGACATGGCCCGCGACATCGCGGAGGTCCCCGCGGTCGAGGTGATCGTCACGGTCGCCGTCAACCTGATGAGCGCGGCCGCCGTGAAGCTCGGCCTGACCGAGGAGGGCGAGCAGCACAAGGACCTGGACGAGGCGCGCAAGCTGGTCCAGGCGCTGGCCGGCCTGCTGGACGCGAGCACCACGGAGATCAGCACCTTCCACGCCTCCCCGCTGCGGGACGGCCTGAAGTCGCTCCAGCTGGCGTTCCGCGAGGCGTCGCTGGTACCGGACGAGCCCGGCCAGGGCCCCGGCGAGAAGTACACCGGCCCGGTCTACGGCTGACCGCTCCCCCACGATCCACCGCGCGGGCCCGCCCCCCCTTCACCGGAGGCGGGCCCGCGCTTCGCGTCCGGGCCGGGGCGGCGCCCCCTTCCCCGCTCAGCCGGTCCCGCCGAGCCCGGCGGCCTCCTGGGCCGGCACCGGATGGGTCAGCCGGTGCGCGTACGCCGCGACAGCACCGCCGACCAGGGGCGCCACGATGAACAGCCACAGCTGGGAGAGGGCCGCGCCGCCCGCGAACAGGGCCGGTCCGAGGCTCCGGGCCGGGTTGACCGAGGTACCGGTCAGCGGGATGCCCACCAGGTGGATCACCGCGAGGGACAGCCCGATGGGGAGCCCGTCGAAGCCGACGACCGCGACCTTGTGGGTCACCGCGAGCACCACGAACACCAGCAGGAAGGTCAGCACCACCTCGGCGAGGAAGGCCCCGCCCAGGTTGATCCCGACGGCCGACCGGTCGTCGTAGCCGTTGCTCCCGAACGCGCCGCTCGTCCTCAGCCCCGGAACCTGCTTCGCGAGCAGGAAGAGCAGGGCCGCACCCACGATGGCGCCGAGGAACTGGGCCACCCAGTACTCGATGGCCGTCCGGAGGTCGATCCGACGGGCCACGAGCATCCCCAGCGTGACCGCGGGGTTCACATGGCATCCGGAGATCGGGCCCAGCGCGTAGGCGAGCGCGAGCAGGGTGAATCCGAACGCGAGGGCGATGCCCACCGTCCCGATGTACTCGACGGCGAGCACCGCCGATCCGACGGCGAAGAAGACCAGCAGCAGCGTGCCCAGGAACTCCGACACCACTGTCCGCGTCTGCATACAACCACCTCGCGAGATCTGGGTTGATCGGCAGGTTTCAACCGATTTCCCGTCAATTCTCACGGTGTGGAGCGAGATGCGCGCGTTGAGCCGTTCGGGCGATCAGCGAGTGAACAGCGGGACACCCTCGGTGGCCGTCCCGGCGGGCAGCAGCGCCAGATCGAGGCCGCGTACCAGCCTGGCCCGCAGGACCTCGCTGGCCGACAGCGCCTCGGCGACGCGGCGGGCCGCCTCGGCGGGCACGGCGTCCGGCGCGAGAACCAGCGCGAGGGTGCCGTCGGCCCGGCCCGGCCCCAGGTGGGCACGGACGACCGCGGGTTCGGCGGCGACGGTGTCACGTACCGCCGCGACGACCGCCGGGTCCTGGAGCGGGTCGGTACTGGTGCGGTTCTCGGCCAGCGCCAGCAGTGCCGGGCCGGTCAGCTCGAACGCGACGGGCCCCGCGAGATCCAGCACCACGGTGTCGGCCTTCTCGTGCGCGGCGGCCTGGAGCGCCTGGTGCAGGGGTACGGCGACGGGGCGGGCCTCGGGGTCCCAGCGGGCCAGCGAGGCGGTGGAGGTGAAGGCGGGCAGCGCGCGCCGGTCACCGGCCTGGAGCGTGGGCACCGCCATGTCGCTGGTCTTCTCGCGGCGCAGCCCGTTCTCGTCCTCCTCGACCTCGCCGAGGACGGCGACCACGGGAACGAGCAGCCGGGCGCCCCGGAGCGCTTCGAGGACCGGGCCGAGTGCCGTACGGTCCTGGGACCAGACGGCGAGCGCCGCCGTCAGTGCGGGAGCGGCCGTGCCGTCGTCGTCGGAGAAACCGGGGTCCGGAATGTTCTTGAGCGCCACGGGACGAGCGTAGTCCCTGCCTCCCGCCGCCCCGACAACAGGTCGCGGCGGGACATCCGGGCCCGGGATCGGGGCGGCGGCCCCGGCCGGTCAGCGGCGTCCGCCGGGCGCCCTGCCCCGCCACAGGACGACGGCCACGGCCAGCAGGACGGCGCCGAGGCCGCCCGCGGCCGGGGCCAGCCAGTTCACGGGGCCCGGTTCCCGGTGCGGCGGGGTGGGGCCCGGTCCGAAGTACTGCTCGCGGTACCCGGTGGCGGCGGACCGGGCGCTCAGATCGGCGGGGCGCAGCCGGGAGCCGGTCTCGATGGCCTCGGCGGGGTCGACGATGCCGTAACCGCGGGCGTCGTCACGGCCGTTGGCCGGGGCGTCGCGGGCGGTGTCCGCGAGGAGCTTCTTGATCTGGGCCGGTGTGAGCCCGGGGTGGGCGGCGCGGACGAGGGCGACGGCGCCGGAGACGAAGGCCGAGGCGGCCGAGGTGCCCCACTCGATGTAGTACTTGCGGTTCGGGTTGGCGACGACGATGTCGACGCCGGGCGCGCTGACGGTGGCGTACCAGCGCCTGGTGGAGAACGAGGCGTGCGTGCCGTGCTTGTCGACGGCCGCGACCGCGATGACCCCGGGGTAGGCGGCCGGGTAGGAGACCCGGTCCCCCTTCTCGCCGCCGTTGCCCGCCGAGGCGATGACGGAGACGCCCTTGCCCAGGGCGTACTGGATCGCGGCGTCCTCGCCCGGCTCGGGGTGCGCGGACTTGCTGTCGTCGCCCAGGGAGAGGTTGATGACATCGGCGCCGTGGTCGGTGGCCCAGCGGATGCCCTCGGCGAGCGCGGTGCCGCGGGACTTGCGGGCCTTGGCACGGGACGGGTCGTTGGACTCCAGGATCACCCGGACCGGGAGGATCCGTGCCTCCGGGGCGATGCCGAGGATGCCGTCGCCGCGCCCCGGCCCCCGTCCGCGGCCCGCGATGATGCCGGCCATCGCGGTGCCGTGCAGGGCCCAGGCCGCGTCGCCCCGGCCGGCGCCGAAGCCGATGAGGTCCTTGCCGGGGAGTACCTGTCCGGCGAGGTCGGGGTGCGTGTTGTCGACCCCCGTGTCGAGGACGGCGACGGTGATGCCCTTGCCCCTGGTCGTCTGCCAGGCCCGGTCGGTGTGCAGGGCCGCCAGTCCCCACTGCTGGTCGCGGATGGCGTCCGCCCGTGCGGGGGCGGCGGCGGAGAGCGCGAGGACGGTGGCGGCGCAGGCCGCGGCGAGGACACGGCGGCGTCGGGTCATTCCGGCTTCTCCGTGAGGTCGGTGACGGTCCCGCGCAGCCCGCGCTCGACCTGGTCCGCCACGCCCTTCGCCTCGTGCCCGAGCCCGGCCTGGGCGACGGCGGTCGTCGCACCGGCGGCCGTGGCCTCGGCGACGGGCTGCGGGTCGGCGACGGCGCGCCCGTCCGCGAAGCCGGAGACGGCGAACACGACGACGGGCAGTTCGGTCAGGACATGGACCGTCCAGCTGGCGCGCTGCCCGTCGCGGAAGGCCGCGGCGACGGTCCCCTCGACGGCGTACGCACGGGGCATGAGGTCCTTGCGCGCGCCGAGGCGCTGTTCGGTGAAGCGGGTGGCGAGCGCCCCCATGCCTTCCGCGGAGGCCTCGGTGAAGATCATCCCGACCGTGGTGACGCTGCTGCGGGTCGCGTCGGTGTACGTGGCCCGCACCAGGCGCTCGCAGCCGACCGGGCGCAGGGTCGTCAGGAGCAGGGGGTCGATCCCCTTGGCACAGCCGCTGTCGGGGGCGACGGCGATCCGGGTCCAGACCCGGTCCGTGCCGCCCGGCCCCACGCCGATGCCCTTGAGGGTGCGCGGGAAGAGGGTGTCGACGGGGACGGTGTGCCAGACGGTCCGGCCCGTGGCGTACGCGCTGCGGGTGCCGGGTTCGGCCGAGGAGTCGCCGGTGAGCCAGGTGCCGGTGACAGCGCCGCCGATCAGCCCGAGACCGAGGACGACGCAGGTCGCCGCCGCCGCGGTCCTCCCCCGGCGCCGGGGGCGCACGGGGCGCAGCCGGGTCGTCGTCTCCGCGGGCGTCTCGGGGAAGCCGTAGCGGGGCGGTACGGGGTAGGGGGCGTGGTACGCGGGCAACGGGCCGTGGTGGGGGCCGCCGGGCGCCGGCGCGGTGCCGGGGCGGGGGGTGAGGTCCACCGCACCGACGGGTCTGCGCCGGGGTGCGGGCGGCGCGGGCGGCGGCACGGCGGGGTGCGTGGGCACCTGCGGCTGCGGCTGCGGCTGCGGCTGCGGCTGCGGCTGCGGCTGCGGCTGCGGCTGCGGCTGCGGCTGCGGCTGCGGCTGCGGCTGCGGTGACCATGCCGGACGCGGTGACTGTCCCGGCTGCGGGGCCGGGCGCCGGGGTGCGGGCGGTACGGGGCGCAGCCGGGCGGTGGTCTCGGCGGGAGCGGGAGCGGGAGCGGGAGCAGGAGCCGGGGTGGTGGCTGGTGCTGAGGCTGAGGGGGCTGAGGGGGCCGGTGCGGCGGCGGGCGGGGGCCCGGCGGCGGTCCGCGGGGGCGGCGGTACGGGCGGAGCCGCCGGGGCGGGCGGCGCCGGTGCCGGTCTCGGAGGTGCCGGCGGAGCCGCGGCGGGCTGGTGTGCGGCCGGCGGAGCCGCGGCGGGCGGAGGTGCCGCGGGCGGGGCCGGCGCGGGGGCCTGTCCGGGCCGCGGCTTCACCGGGGCCGGCGGCGTCGGGACCCCGGGCTCGGCTGCCGGTGCGGGCGGCGGAGCGGCCGGACGGGGCGGCACGGGAGCGCGCTGCGCTTCGGTACTCATCCGGCCCGCCCCCTGGTTCACGTCCCCGTACCGTCCGCGGATCACCGTCACAGGCAGGCCCGTGGGTTCGCGCGTGCCCGTCACTCTACGGGCTGGGAGGCGACGGAGGGCAACGGGACGCCACGCCCGGGGGGATCTGCCCCGATCGTCCCCCTACCCAGCGGTACGGGTGTCTGGCAAGCTGCGGCCATGACTGCCCGCGCCACTGACCGGGCCCGGTACGACCGGGCCACCGCCCATCTCGACGCCCCGATCGCGGTGGTCGATCTGGAGGCCTTCGACGCCAACGCCGACGATCTCGTCGCCCGGGCCGGGGGGAAGCCGATCCGGGTGGCGAGCAAGTCGGTGCGCTGCCGGGCCCTGCTGGAGCGGGTGCTCGCGCGTCCCGGGTTCGCCGGGATCATGTCGTTCACGCTGGCGGAGTCGCTGTGGCTGGCGCGGGCCGGTTTCGAGGATGTGCTGCTGGCCTACCCGTCCGCCGACCGCACCGCGTTCGCCGAGCTGGCCGCCGACCCGAAGCTGGCCGCAGCGGTGACGGTGATGGTGGACGACCGGGCGCAGCTGGAGCTGATCGACGCGGCGCGGTCCGGCGGGCGGGAGGAGATCCGGGTCTGTCTGGAACTGGACACCTCGCTGCGTCTGCTGGGCGGCCGGGTCCGGGTCGGCGCACTGCGCTCGCCGCTGCGCTCGCCCGCCGAGCTGGCGGAGCTGGCCCGCGCGGTCGCCCGCCGCCCGGGATTCCGGCTGGTGGGCCTGATGGCGTACGAGGGCCATGTCGCCGGGGTCGGCGACGCGGTCGCGGGGAGTCCGCTGCGGTCCCGGGCGATCCGGCTGATGCAGTCCGCGGCCCGCAGGGAACTGGCGGTCCGCCGTGCCGAGGTGGTGCGGGCGGTCCGGGCGGTGGCACCCGGCCTGGAGTTCGTGAACGGCGGAGGCACGGGCAGTGTGCAGCACACCGCGGCCGAACCCGCGGTGACGGAGATCGCGGCCGGGTCGGGGCTGTATGTGCCCCGGCTGTTCGACAACTACACGTCGTTCACCGGCCGTCCGGCGGCGCTGTTCGCGCAGCCCGTGGTGCGCAGGCCCGGGGTGGGTGTGGTGACGGTGCTCGGCGGCGGTTATCCGGCGTCCGGCGCGGCCGGGGCGGACCGGCTGCCCGTGCCGTATCTCCCCGAGGGGCTGCGCTACGACCCGCAGGAGGGCGCGGGCGAGGTGCAGACACCGCTGCTCGGCGCCCCGGCGGACGATCTGCTGATCGGCGACAAGGTGTGGTTCCGGCACGCCAAGGCCGGTGAGCTGTGCGAGCGGTTCGAGGAGCTCCGGCTGATCGAGGGCGACCGGATCACGGCGACCGTCCCGACGTACCGGGGCGAGGGCCGCACCTTCCTCTGACCGGCGCTCGCGGCGGCGGCGCCGCGCACGGCGGTACGCGGAGGGACGAGGTACGCGGAGGTACGCGGGGTTCAGGGCGCGATCGAGCTGCCGACCCCTCCGCCCGTCCCGCTGTCGCCGACCGGGCGGATGCCCCGGGTGATCGTGTCCATGAGCGAGAGCGGCAGGTCCTTGCGTCCGGCGTCGAACGCCATGCGGACCAGGACCGGTGTCTCGCTGCCCACCGCCGAGGGGAAGGCCACCGACTGCACCACGCCGCCGGGGCCCTTGCCGGTGGTGACCTGCCAGCGCACCAGGTAGCCGGTACGTCCCGCCACGCTCACCGGCTCGGACCTCAGCACCTTGTGCGACACGATCCCGCCGTGGACGCGCCGGCCGACGAGGTTCTCCTCGTACACGCTGTCCGCGGCCGTGGTGATGTCCTGCTCGGCCAGCGCCTCGGGGGTGGTGGCGTCGGTGCGGCTCGGGGTGCGGGTGGTGACGGTGCCGTGGTAGCAGGAGGCCCCGGAGTCTCCGGGGCAGGAGTAGGAGCCGATGGTCCGCATGGTGATCGCGTCATCGACGGTGCTCTCCGGTTTCTCCCAGCCCACGGGGACCGGCAGGGTGATCCCGTTGAGCTGATCGGTGAGGGTGCCGGGGTCCTCGTCCGGTGGGTCGCCGGGGGCGGTCGTGCCGCCGGAGGCGGTGGCCGGCGCGGTGGCGGGCGGTGCCGAGCCGCTGGACACCACCGCCGGGCCCGTACCGCTGTCGTCGCCGCCCAGCAGCACGGCCGCCGTGACGGCCACCCCGGCGATCACCAGCCCGGACAGGGCGACCGCCAGGATGCGGGTACGGGCCCCGCCGCCCGGGGGCGCGCTGCCGCCGGTCCGCTGCCGCGGCAGCACGGGAAGCGGCGGGGGCCCGAACGACTGTGCCGCGTAAGGCTGTTGCGGACCAGGCGGCGCGGCAGCGAGCGGGCGGGTGTGCGCGGTCCAGGCCGTGCCGTCCCACCAGCGCTCGGTGCCGGGCGCGCCCGCGTCCGGGTACCAGCCGGGCGGTGTCGCGTGACTCATGCCCCCACTCTAGGGTCCGGGTGCGACAGGCCGCGCGGGCTGTCAGACCGGGGTCACATAGGCCCCGGAGATGCCGCCGTCGACCAGGAAGTCGGTGGCGTTGACGAAGGAGGAGTCGTCGCTGGCCAGGAAGGCGACGGCGGCCGCGATCTCGGTCGCCTCGGCGAAGCGGCCGAGCGGGATGTGGACGAGCCTGCGGGCCGCGCGCTCCGGGTCGGCGGCGAACAGTTCCCGCAGCAGCGGGGTGTTGACCGGCCCCGGGCACAGGGCGTTGACCCGGATGCCCTCCCGGGCGAACTGCACGCCGAGCTCCCGGGACATGGCGAGCACGCCGCCCTTGGAGGCGGTGTAGGAGATCTGGGAGGTCGCGGCGCCCATCCTGGCCACGAAGGACGCGGTGTTGATGATGGAGCCTCGGCCCTGGCGGCGCATGTAGGGCAGGGCGGCCTTGCAGCAGAGGTAGACGGAGGTGAGGTTGACGTCCTGGACGCGCTTCCAGGCCTCCAGGCCGGTGGTGAGGATGGAGTCGTCCTCGGGCGGTGAGATGCCCGCGTTGTTGAAGGCGATGTCGACGGAGCCATAGGTGTCGTACGCGGCCTTGAAGAGCGCCTCGACCTGCCCGGGGTCGGTGACGTCGGCCCGGACGAAGAGGCCGCCGGCCTCCTCGGCGGCGGCCCCGCCCGCGGCGGCGTCGATGTCGGCGCAGACCACATGCGCCCCTTCGGAGGCCAGCCGGCGGGCGGTGGCCAGGCCGATCCCGCTGCCCGCTCCGGTGATGACGGCGGTGCGGCCGACCAGTCGGCGGCAGATGCTCTCGTTGTCGTTGCTCATGCGGGTTCAGGCCTCCGTGCTGAGGAAGACGTTCTTGGTTTCGGTGAAGGCGGTCAGGGCGTCGGGGCCCAGTTCGCGGCCGAGGCCGGACTGCTTGCAGCCGCCGAAGGGGGTTCCGTAGCGGACGGCGGAGTGGGAGTTGACGGACAGGTTCCCGGCCCGGACCGCCTGGGCGACGCGCAGGGCGCGGCCCACGTCGCGGGTCCACAGGGAGCCCGCGAGGCCGTAGTCGGTGGCGTTGGCGAGCCGGACGGCGTCGGCCTCGTCCTCGAAGGGGAGGACGACCGCGACCGGGCCGAAGACCTCCTCGGTGGCGACGGGCGCGTCCGGGGCGACATCGGTGAGGACGGTCGGCGGGAACCAGAAGCCGGGGCCCTCGGGGGCGCTGCCCCGCAGGGCCGGCGCGTGCCCGGGGACGTAGCCGCGGACCCGTTCCAGCTGGGCCCGTGAGATCAGCGGTCCCATCTGGGTCCTCTCGTCGGCCGGGTCCCCGACGACGACCGCGGCGAGGGCGGGGGCGAGCAGTTCCAGGAAGCGGTCGTACGCGGGGCGCTGGACGAGGATGCGGGTGCGGGCGCAGCAGTCCTGGCCCGCGTTGTCCAGGAAGGACATGGGGGCGGCGGCCGCGGCGGCCTCGATGTCGGCGTCGGCGAAGACGATGTTCGGGCTCTTGCCGCCGAGTTCGAGGGTGAGCCGCTTCACCCGGTCGGCGCACTTGGCCATGATCTGCTTGCCGACCCGGGTGGAACCGGTGAAGACGATCTTGGCGACGCCGGGGTGCTCGACCAGGGCGTCACCGGTCACCGCGCCCGCTCCGGGCAGCACCTGGAAGAGGTCTTCGGGAAGGCCCGCCGCCCGCCCGATCTCCGCCAGCCGCAGGGCCGTGAGCGGGGTGGTCTCGGCGGGCTTGAGGAGTACGGCGTTGCCCGCGGCGAGGGCGGGCGCCACGCCCCAGGCGGCGATCGGCATGGGGAAGTTCCACGGGGCGATCACGCCGACGACGCCGAGGGGTTCGAGCAGGGTGAAGTCGATTCCGCCCGCCACCGGGATCTGCCGGCCGGTCAGGCGCTCCACTCCCCCGGCGGCGTAGTCGAGCAGGTCGCGTACGTTGCCCGCCTCCCAGCGGGCGTTGCCGAGCGGGTGTCCCGCCTCGGCCGTCTCCAGCCGGGCCAGGGACTCGGTCTCGGCGTCGACCGCTGCCGCGAAGCGGCGCAGCAGGCGGGCGCGGTCGGCCGGGGCCAGGGCGGCCCAGGTGCGCTGGGCGGCGGCGGCCCGGGTCACGGCGGCGTCCACCCCGGCCCGGGTGGTGGCCGGGACGGTGGCGAGGTGTTCCCCGGTCGCCGGGTTCAGTACGTCGTGGGCGTCGGGGGCGTCGGGCGTGTGGTGGACGCCGGGCGTGTGGGGACGGGCGTCGGGAGAAGCGGGGCGGTGGTCGGTGGTCACGTGTTCCTCACAGGCGTTCGAAGGAGCGGCGGAGCTCCCAGTCGGTCACCGCGGCGTCGAAGGCTTCGAGTTCGACGCGCGCCATGTTGCGGTAGTGCCCGACGACCTCGTCGCCGAAGGCGGCACGGGCCACTTCGCTGTGCTCCCAGAGTTCGGCGGCTTCCCGGAGGGTGGTGGGGACCCGCTCGTATCCGGAGGTGTAGGCGTTGCCCCCGCAGCCCTCGGGCAGTTCCAGTTCCTGTTCGACGCCGTGGAGTCCGGCGGCGATCAGACCGGCGACGGCCAGGTACGGGTTGACGTCGCCGCCGGGCAGCCGGTTCTCGAAGCGCATCGAGCGGCCGTGGCCCACGACGCGCAGGGAACAGGTGCGGTTGTCATGGCCCCAGGCGACCGCGGTCGGGGCGAAGGAGCCGGGCTGGAACCGTTTGTAGGAGTTGATGTTCGGGGCGTGGAGCAGGGTGAACTCGCGCAGCGCGGCGAGCTGTCCGGCGAGGAAGTGGCGCATCAGCGGGGACATGGCCCCGTCGTCGCCCGCCATGACGTTGCGGCCCCCGGCGTCCTGGAGCGAGAGGTGGATGTGGCAGGAGTTGCCCTCGCGCTCGTTGAACTTGGCCATGAAGGTGAGCGCGACACCTTCCTGGGCGGCGATCTCCTTGGAGCCGGTCTTGTAGACCGCGTGCTGGTCGCAGGTGACCAGTGCCTCGTCGTAGCGGAAGACGATCTCGTGCTGGCCGGGGTTGCATTCGCCCTTGGCCGACTCCACGGTGAGGCCGGCGCCCGCCATCTCGTTGCGGATCCGGCGCAGCAGGGGCTCGATACGGCCGGTGCCGAGGACCGAGTAGTCGATGTTGTACTGGTTGACCGGTGTCAGACCGCGGTAGTTGCGGTCCCAGGCCTGCTCGTAGGTGTCCTTGAAGACGATGAACTCGAGTTCGGTGCCGACGTGGGCGGTGAGGCCGAGTCCGGCGAGCCGCTCCAGCTGGCGGCGGAGGATCTGGCGGGGGGCCGCGACGACGGGCGATCCGTCCTCCCAGGCGAGGTCGGCGATGACCATGGCCGTGCCCTCGTTCCACGGGACGCGGCGCAGGGTGCCGAGGTCGGGGCGCATGGCGAAGTCGCCGTAGCCCCGGTCCCAGGAGGACATTCCGAAGCCGTCGACGGTGTTCATGTCGGTGTCGACGGCGAGCAGATAGTTGCAGCCCTCGGTGCCGTGTTCCATGACCTCGTCGAGGAAGAAGGCGGCGGCGAACCGCTTGCCCTGAAGTCTCCCCTGCATGTCGGGGAAGGCGAGGACGACGGTGTCGATCTCACCGCTCGCGACGAGGACGCGCAGTTCCTCGATACCGAGCGGGGGTGTTCGCACTGCCACGGGATACTCCTCCTTCGGCCGGACGGAAGCCTTAAGGTATGGGATGAGACCTTTGAAAGAAAGGGAAACGGAACGTGACCGAGGAATCCGGTGAGCATCCGGCGGCGGCCCGCCTGAGGCCGGTGCTGCGGCCCGTCCGCGCGGGCAACGGCTTCGAGGAGGCCCTGGAGCAGATCCTCCAGGTGATCCGGCTGGCCCTGGTGGCCGGCGGCGAACGGCTGCCCGCGGAACGGGAGCTGGCCGAGCTGCTCGGGATCAGCCGGGTCACGCTGCGCGAGGTCCTGAAGGTGCTCCAGGAGCAAGGCCTGGTGGAGAGCAGGCGCGGCCGTTACGGCGGCACGTTCGTGACACCGCGCACCGGCACGGCCGGCGAGGACGAACTGCGGCGCCGGGTGGCGGAGGTGGACATGGAGGACGTGCTGCGCTTCCGCGAGGTCCTGGAGACCGGGGCGGCCGGACTCTGCGCCGCGCACGGGCTGACCGGCGAGGGCGCGGACCGGTTGCGCGGGGCACTGGCGGCGACACACGAGACACCTCTGCCCGACTACCGCCGGCACGACACACTGTTCCACCTGACGCTGGCCCGGCTTTCCGGTTCGCCGTCGCTGACCGCCCAGTACGCGGCGGTCCGGGCCACGGTGAACGACCTGCTGGACTGCATTCCGCTGCTCGTGCGCAACCTGGAGCATTCGCAGCATCAGCACACGGTTCTCGTCGAGGCGGTCCTGGACGGGGACGAGGAGGCGGCACGCGCGGTGATGCGTGAGCACTGCGCCGGAACGGCGGCGCTGCTGCGCGGCTTCCTGGCCTGACCGGAGGATCGGCCCGGTCTCCTTGCCGCACCGCGCCGAGACCCTAAGGTATGCGGTGACACCATTGACTTCGGCCCGCTGAACGCGGCCTACCGAAGGGACCGCACCATGCCCGAACCCCTCATCGGCATCACCACCTATCTGGAGTCCGCGGCCAGGTGGGGTGTCTGGGAGCTGCCCGCCGCCGTCCTCCCCGCCGCGTACCCGCGTCTGGTGCAGCGGTCCGGCGGGCTGGCCGTACTGCTCCCGCCGGACTCCCCCGAGCGGGCCGCGGCCACCGTGTCCCGGCTGGACGCGCTCGTCGTGGCGGGCGGCGCCGATGTCGGGCCCGAGCTGTACGGGGCCGAGCGCGACCCCCGGACCGGGCCGCCGGCCCGGGAGCGCGACGCCTGGGAGAAGGCCCTGCTCGACGCGGCGCTGGAGTCCGGAATCCCGGTGCTCGGGATCTGCCGGGGCATGCAGCTGCTGAACGTGGCCCTGGGCGGCACTCTGGTCCAGCACATCGACGGCCACGCCGGTCCGCCCGGCACGACCGGGATCCTCGGCGAGCATGTGGTGACACCCGTGCCCGGTACCCGCTACGCCTCCGTGGTCGCCGGGCAGTGCGCCGTACCGACCTACCACCACCAGGCCGTCGAGCGGCTGGCCCCGGCGCTGGTGGCCTCCGCCCACGCGGTGGACGGCACCGTCGAGGCGGTCGAACTCCCCGGTCCGCAATGGGTACTGGGCGTGCAGTGGCACCCGGAGATGGGCGAGGACTCGCGAGTGGTGCGGGCGCTGGTGGCGGCCGCCTCGGCGGCGGTGCCGGACCGGCGGCGGGCCGGCCCCACCGCCCTGGTGGCGGCACCCGGCCGGGCCTGACGTCCCCCGGGAGGCGCGGGCGGATGCCGGGGGCCGGCGGGACCGGTCCGCGCGGCGGCCCGGCCGGCCCGTTCAGACGCCCGGGGCGCCGGAGTCCGGCCGGGTGAGGGACAGCAGGTCCCGGGCCGGTCCGGTGGGCCGGTGACCGGAGGGCCATACGGCGCGCAGCTGGCGTCGGAGGCGTACGCCCGCGACCGGGACCTTCACCAGGCGGCGGGCCGACAGCTCCTCGCCCAGCGCCAGTTCGCTGAGCACACAGGGGCCCGCGCCGCTCTCCGCCGCGCCCTTCACCGCGGTCGTGGAGGAGAGCTCCAGCAACGGCTGCGCGAGCCCGCCGTGCGGGGCGAGCGCGGCGTCCAGGACCTGCCGGGTGCCGGAGCCGTGCTCCCGCAGGATCAGCGGGGTCGCGGCCAGTTCCACCGGCAGCAGCGGCGTCCGGCGGCGGGCCCAGGGGTGGGAGGGGGCGACCACGACCACCAGGCGGTCGTGCGCGATGACCGTACCGTCCAGGCCCTCCGGTATCGACAGTCCCTCCACGAACCCCAGATCGGCCTCACCGGTCACCAGCCGCCGGGCGACCGCCGCCGAGTTCCCCGCGACGAGGGACACGGCGGTGTCCGGCCGCTGGGCGCGCAGCGCGATGAGCCAGCCCGGCAGCAGGTACTCCGCGATCGTCATGCTCGCCGCGACCCGCAGCCGCGAGTCCCGGCGGTCACGCAGCGCCTGGGCCCCCGCGTCGAACGCCTCCGCGGCCTCGACGACCCTGCGCGCCCAGTCGGTGACCAGGGCGCCCGCGTCCGTCAGCCGGGAGCCGCGCGGGGAGCGGTCCAGGAGTGCGACGCCGAGCTGCCGCTCCATCGACCGGATGCGGCTGGAGGCGGCGGGCTGGGTGACACCGACGTCCCGGGCGGCCCGCCCGAGGCTGCCGTGCCGGGCCACGGCGAGCAGCAGCTCCAGCGCTCCGAGGTCGGGAACCCGGTGGGACAGGGGTACGTGTTCATCGCTGGGCATAAAGCCAGCTTATGACCTCATAGGGACGGACTCCCTGGTGGGGAGCGGTGGCGCGGCCAAGAATCGTGGCATGGCCATCTTTCCGCAGACCCAGGCAGAGCCCCAGCCCCGGACGCCGTCGTCCTCCCCGTCCGACGCCTCCCGCCCGGCCGCCCTCCGGCTGCCGTCCCTGCGGCACATCGGCCCCAATTGGTACGCCTCCGTGATGGGCACCGCGATCGTCGCGAGCGCGGGTGTCGCGCTTCCCCTGGACGTGCCGGGCCTGCGGACCGTGTGCACCGTCGTGTGGGCGCTCTCCGCGCTGTGGCTCGCCACCGTCCTGGTGGCCCGCACGGGGCACTGGATCCACCACCGCGACCAGGCCCGCGCCCATCTCCTGGACCCGGCCGTCGCCCCGTTCTACGGGTGCCTGTCCATGGCCCTGCTCGCTGTCGGCGGGGGCACCATGGTGGTCGGCAAGGACGTCATCGGTGAGCAGGCCGCGCTCGTGGTGCACGCGGTGCTGTACGTCGCGGGCACCCTGATCGGTCTCGCCGCCGCGGTGGCCGTCCCGTATCTGATGGTCGTACGCCACCGGCTGGAGCCCGGCAGCGCCTCGCCCGTCTGGCTGCTGCCGCTGGTGGCGCCGATGGTCTCCGCCTCGCTCGGCGCGCTGCTGGTGCCCGAACTGCCCGCGGGCCAGTGGCGCGGGACGCTGCTGATGGCCTGCTACGCGATGTTCGGGCTGTCCCTGCTGGCCACGCTGGTGGTGCTCCCGACCGTGTTCGCGCGGCTGGTGCACCAGGGGCCGCTGCCGCTCGCGCTGACGCCGACGCTGTTCCTGGTACTGGGTCCGCTGGGCCAGTCGACCACCGCGGTCAACCAGCTGGCCGATGTGGCGCCGGGAGCGGTCGGTGCCCCCTATGCCTCGGCCTTCGGCGCGTTCGCCGTGCTCTACGGGGTGCCGGTGATGGGGTTCGCGCTGCTGTGGCTGGCGCTGGCCCTCGCGATGGTGGTGCGGGCGCTGCGGGCCGGGATGACGTTCGCGATGACGTGGTGGGGATTCACCTTCCCGGTCGGTACGTGTGTGACCGGGGCCGCCGGACTGGCCCGGCACACCGGGCTCGACGCCTTCACCTGGCTGGCCGTCGCGCTGTATGTGTTCCTGGTGGCCGCCTGGGCGGTGGCCGGGGCGCGGACGCTGCGCGGGCTGGTCAGCGGAGCGCTGCTCGCAGCACCGCGGGCGCCTCGGCCAGTGACGGCCCGTACCACGTGAGGTGGCGCCCGTCGACGAGTGCGGCGGGCAGCGCGGGGAAGGCCTCGGGCCCGTCGTCGGCGGTGAAGCGGTAGGGCTCGTCGGGCAGCACGACCAGTTCGGCGCCGGACGCGTTCAGCTCGGCGAGCGGGATACGGGGGTAGCGCTCGGCGTGGTCCGCGTAGACATTGCGCACCCCCAGGCGGGCCAGCAGATCACCGGCGAACGTGTCACGGCCGAGCACCATCCAGGGTCTGCGCCAGACGGGCACGACCGCCGGGCGCGGGGCTCCCGGCGCGGGGACCGCCGCCCAGGCGGCCTCCGCCTCGTCCAGCCAGCGGGGCCGGCCGAGGCCGCAGCCGGTGATCAGCACCCGTTCCAGCTCGGCGAAGGCCTCGTCGAGGGTGCGGATCACGGTGACCATGACGTCGAGCCCGGCCTCCCGCAGCGCGGCGAGGTCGGGGGCGCGGTTCTCCTCCTCGTTGGCGATGACCAGGTCCGGGCGCAGCGCGGCCACCGCCGCCACGTCGGGGTTCTTCGTGCCGCCGATGCGGGTGGCGGCCAGGCCCGGCGGATGGGTGCACCAGTCGGTGACCCCGGCCAGCAGCCCGGGTGCGGTGACGGCGACGGCCTCGGTGAGCGAGGGGACCAGGGAGACGACGCGCACGGGCGGGGCCTTTCTCGGACGGACGTACGGCGGCGGGCCGGTGAGTCCCGCCGGTCAGCGGGGGTCCGGGGACCGTCCAGCGCGGTCAGCGCGGTCAGCGCGGTCAGCGCGGTCAGCGCGGTCAGCGCGGTCAGCGCGGTCAGCGCGGTCAGCGCGGTCAGCGCGGTCAGCGC